>JAZPZZ010000039.1:0-13838 GCA_045544935.1 Oscillospiraceae bacterium
AGATTGTGCTGGGCGTTTCGAACATTTCCTTCGGTCTGCCGAACCGGAATCTGATCACACAGAGCTTTCTGACGCAGGCGATGCACTGCGGGCTGACGCTGCCGATCATCAACCCGAATCTGACGGAGATGATGGACGCGGTGGCGGCCTTCCGCGTGCTCTCGGGCGAGGACGAGGGCAGCGCGGCGTTCATCGCGCGGTTTGCTGGCCACTCCCCCGCCGCGGTGAAGCCGAAGGCGGCCGACGGCGCGCTCACGCTCGAGGACGCGATCGTGCGCGGCATGAAGGGCGACGCGGCAAAACTCGCCAAAACGCTGCTTGAGACCGAGGAGCCGCTCCGGCTCGTACAGGAACGGCTGATTCCGGCGCTCGATCTCGTGGGCGAGCAGTATGAGAAGGGCGTTCTCTTCCTGCCGCAGCTTTTGAGCGCGGCGCAGGCGGCGCAGAGCGTCTTCGGCGCGATCCGCGAGGCGATCGCCAGAACGGGCGCGGCGCCGGTGAAGAAGGGCAAGCTCGTGATCGCGACGGTCAAGGGCGACATCCATGACATCGGCAAGAACATCGTGCGCACGGTGCTCGAAAACTACGGCTATGAGGTGATCGATCTCGGACGGGACGTGCCGCCGGAGGTGATCGTGCAGACCGTGGAGGAGAGTGATATCCGCCTCGTGGGGCTCTCGGCGCTGATGACGACGACGCTCCCCGCCATGGAGGAGACCATCCGGCAGCTGCACACGCTTAAGCACCCGCCGATGATCATGGTGGGCGGCGCGGTCGTGACGCCGGAATACGCCCTGCACATGCAGGCGGACTACTACGCCAAGGACGCGAGAGAGGCGTCCGAGATTGCAAAGAAGGTACTGGGATAAGACATGGACATTCGCAAGTATTTACAGGAGGGCAAAACCTTCCTCTTTGACGGCGCCATGGGCACCTACTATGCCTCCCTGCCGGAGCGGGAGCAGGTGCGCTGCGAGGAGGCGAACCTTCTCTACGCCTCGGAGATTCTGGAGATCCACCGCGCGTATCTGCGCGCGGGCGCGATGGCGCTCAAGACCAACACCTACGGGCTGAGCGAGGACTTCGCCTATTCGCAGACGGCGGAGGCCGAGACGATGCTGCGCGCGGGCTGCCGCCTTGCCAGGAGCGCGGCGGCGGAGTTTGACGCGATCGTCTTCGGCGATATCGGCCCCGCACCGGACGGCGGCGGACGGACGCCCGCGGAGTGCTTCATCCGGCAGGCGGATCTGTTTCTCGACGAGGGCGTGACGCACTTTCTCGTGGAGACGCTGAGCACGACCGACGGCATCGCGGAGTTTGCCGCGCATGTGAAGTCGAAGTGCCCGGAGGCGTTCATCATCGTGTCCTACGCCGTGGGCTATGACGGCGTCTCGCGCGACGGTCTGCTCGGCCAGGCGCTCTATGACCGCACGCGCGCGATGGCGGACGTGGACGTTACGGGCTTCAACTGCGGCTCCGGTCCGCACCATCTGGTAAAGTTCCTGCGGACGCTGCGCACCGACGGCGCGCCGATGATCGTGATGCCGAACGCCGGAAACCCGACGGTCGTCTGCCGCAAGACGGTCTACCACGGCACGCCGGAGTACTTCACTGAGAAGATGCAGCAGGCGGCGTCCCTGCCCGGCGCGCTGATTCTCGGCGGCTGCTGCGGCACGACGCCGGAGCACATCGCGGCGCTGAAATCGGCGCTCGCGGCGCACCCGCCCGTGCGCGTTTCCGTAACCGAGCGCGCGCCGGAGGCGGAGAGCCTGACCGCCGAGCGGAACCTCCTCTGGGAGAAGCTCGACGAGGGCAGGCGCGTCGTGGCCGTGGAGCTCGACCCGCCGGTGGACGACGACATCGGCTTTTTCATGGACGGCGTGCGCACTCTGCGCGACGCGGGCGTGGACGCCGTGACGATCGCGGACTGCCCGATCGGCCGGCCGCGCGCGGACAGCAGCCTGCTCGCCGCGAAGATCCACCGCGAGCTCGGCGTGGAACCGCTGCCGCACATGACCTGCCGCGACCGCAACCTGAACGCGACGAAGGCGCTGCTGCTCGGCCTCACGATCGAGGGCGTGCACAACGTGCTGCTCGTGACGGGCGACCCGATTCCCTCGGAAAACCGCGATGAGGTCAAGAGCGTCTTCAACTTCAACTCCCGCAAGCTCGCGCGGTTTGTATCGAGTCTCAACGAGACCGCGCTGCGGACGCCCTTTCGGCTCTTCGGGGCGCTGAACGTGAACGCGCGGAACTTCCAGATCCAGCTTGATCTCGCCAAGGAGAAGGAGGAGGCGGGCGTGGGCGGCTTTCTGACGCAGCCGGTGCTCTCGCCGGAGGCGATGGAGAACCTGCAGCGGGCCCGCGAGGAATTAAAGGGCAAGCTGCTCGGCGGCATCTTCCCCGTGGTGAGCCACCGCAACGCCGTGTTTCTGAATAACGAGATCGCGGGCATCCGCGTGAGCGAGGAGATCATCGCGCGCTATGAGGGCAAGAGCCGCGCCGAGTGCGAGGACCTCGCCGTGGCGCTCTCGGTCGAGACGGCAAAGCAGATCGCGCCGTACACGGACGGGCTGTATATTATGACACCGTTTAAGCGAGTGGCCTTGATCGAGCGGATTTTGAAGGCGCTTTGATGATTCGTTCTCTGCGTCACGCTGAAACAGAATCGTAGGGCGGGGACCTGTGCCCCGCCGTGGCTCTGCCGGAACGCGGCGGCCCACAGGTGGCCGCCCTACGGCAAAACAAAATACAGCAGATGAAAATGTGAGGCGAATTTCGCTATGGTGCGAATTCGCCTCACGTTTCTTATGATATTGCTTCTGTTGTGATGCGCATGCTATAATAAGCTTATCCCCGAAAGAGGAGGAGATTTTGATGGTGAAAAAGACACTGGCATGCCTGCTGGCGGTGCTGCAGCTGGCGCTGCTGGCGCCGATGACGGCGCGGGCGGCGGAGTCTCCCGTTTTGAACGAGACGATCGTCGGCGCGATGCAGTACGGCACCTTCAGCTTTGCCTCCGGCATCACGGCGCCGGACGGCGAGACGCAGTGGGAGGGCGCGGACTACGTAAAGCCCTTTTTCTACTCGGACGATTATTTCGCGGCGCCGTCCTATGCCTCGGCCCCCGCTGAAAAGGCGCTGACGTGGACCGACCTGCCGGACGCCGCGCTCGTGACGGCGTCGATGGACTTCTCGCTCGCGGCCTTCGGCTCGAACGAGCACGTGCTCGCGGGGAATTTCAGCGACTACTCCAAGTGCGCGGAGGACTATCTGCGCCGGTGCGGCTTTACCGACATTGCGGTGAACGCCAACCCCGACCCCGCGGCGGAGGACGCCTTCAACGCCTTCCCGTCGAAGGACAGCGTCGGCGTGGTGATTGGCAAAAAGACCATCACCGTCTGGAACGGGAGCAAAAATGAGAAAAGCACGCTGATCGCCGTCGGCGTGCGCGGCGGCGGCTACGCCGGAGAGTGGGCCAGCAATCTGACGATCGGACAGAGCGGGCGGCACCTCGGCTTCGACCGCTCGGCGCAGAAGGTGCTCGCCACGCTGCGGAGCTATCTGCGCGAGCACGGCATCACGGCGGCGGACCACGTGAAATACTGGGTGACGGGCTACTCGCGCGGCGGCGCGGTGGCAAATCTTCTGGCGGGCGACATTGCCGCGGCGCCGGAGACCTACTTTGCCGCCAAGCGCGACGTCTACGGCTACACGTTCGAGGCGCCGCGGGCCGCCGTGGCTTCCGAGGACCCGGACGGTACGGTCTTCCCGAACATTCACAACATCCTCAACCGGATGGACGCGGTGCCTCGCGTATCGCCGGCGGAATTCGGCAACGCGCGCCTCGGCGTGGACTACTATGTGCCCGATCACACGAACAACGCTCACATGGCGGACTACTACGCGCGCATGTACCGCGTGCTGGAGACGATCGCCACCGGCTACGGCGAGGAGACCGACCCCGTGGTGAAAAACGCGGACCCCGCCGTCTTCCCCTATGACCGGCCGGTGGAGATTTATAACTTCAGCCTGCAGGCGCTGGTCTCGGACTTTAACAGCATGGGCCTGCAGCCCTACCGCGACTGGCGCGGCACGCCGATCGGCACCCCGGACGGCGAGGGCTACTCGCTCTATATCGATGAATTTCTGGACAAGTTCGTGAACGCCTTCGTCTCCTCGCGCGCGTGGGACTTTAACCCCGCTGCGCCGACCGCGGCGATCCGCGGCACCGACGGCGTGACGCACCGGCAAAACTACGGAGATCCGGCGCGCGGCATCGAGGAAGGGCTGCGCACGCTCTCGTCCATCGCGCTCGGCAAGCCCGGCGCGACGATGGGCGGCGCGTTTTCCGGCATCGGCAGCGCGATCCCGCGCATCATCCTGCCCGCGGGGCAGCTGCTGCTGAAGCTCATCGCGAACTATGACCTCGTGCCGACGGAGACCGCCGCGCAGTCGATGGCGAAGAATGTGGAGTCCATCCTCAAAGCCATCCTGCTCGAGTCGGAGAATTTCAAGGCGCAGGAGGCCGCGGTAAACGAGGCCGTGGAGGCCCTCTCCCCCGTGCTGACGCGGCTGTTTCTCTATGACCGGATGAGCACCGGCTCGCAGTATCTGGGAACGCTCTTAAAATACGCGGGCGATCAGGTCATCGTGTCGCACATCTCGGAGCAGGTGGCGGCGTGGAACGAGTCGGTGGACGAAAACTACGTCGGCCGCTACCGCGCGATCACCGTGCCGAAGGCGGCGGACGTGAAGCTCGTGCAGTTCCGCGAGGGGATCGACGATCAGCTCTCCTTTGACGGCGAGGGCGTGGTGATTGCCGAGGCGCGCAGCGGCGCCTTGACGAAGCTCCTCGATCAGCGCGTGACCGTCTCCGTGGACGGCGCGATGCAGACGATCCGCTTCCCTGCGTTTTTGGATCTCCGTGCGGAGATCACGCTGCCGGACGGGATGCGAGCGAAAACGCTCCCGCTGGTTCTCTCGGGGCTGCAGCCGGAGGAGGATCGCACCAGCTGGCGCGCGGACTTCGAGCGCAGCGCGGAAAACGGCAACATTCTGCCGGAGTCGATCCGGTATTTTGAGCGCCTGACGCCGTCCGACGAGCCCGGCATGGCGGCCGTGAACGCCGCGGACCTCACCCTTAATAGCGGCGAGACGCTGCTGCTCACCTGCGGCAAAACGACGAGCGCAATCGAGGGCGCGGAGCAGGGCTCCTTTGCCCTCGCCGTGCGCGAAAACCGGCACGACTGCCCGTCCAAAGCCTTCACCGACGTGGACCGCAGCGCCGCAAGCTGGAGCCACGAGGCGATCGACTGGGCGGTGCTGAAGCACATCACCAACGGCACCTCCGAGACCACCTTCAGTCCGGACAAGACCTGCACCCGCGCCGAGGCCGTCACGTTCCTGTGGCGCGCCGCCGGCTGTCCCAAGGCGGAGAACGCGGCGAATCCCTTTGCGGACGTTATGGCCGGCGCGTGGTATGCCGAGGCGGTCCGCTGGGCCGTGCAGGCGGGCGTCACCAAGGGCACGAGCGAGACGACCTTCAGCCCCGACCAGACCTGCACCCGCGGCCAGATCGTCACGCTCCTGTGGCGCATGAAGGGCGAGCCGGCGGCGAAGGCGGCAAGCGCGTTCACGGACGTGGCCGCGAGCGATTACTTCGCGCCCGCCGTAAGCTGGGCGGTGGAAGCGGGCGTCACCAACGGCGTGGATGAGACGCACTTCGCCCCAAACGACGACTGCACCCGCGCCCACATTGTGACCTTCCTCTATCGCGCTGAACGATAATGACAAAGAAAGCCCCCTCCGGCCGGAGGGGGCTTTCCGATTTCGGGATTTACTTCTTAAAGATGCTCACAATGTAGTTCCAGACGTTGACGGCGGTCTCGCCGACCTGCCGGAAGAAGTTGCCCACGGCCTCGGTGAAGCCGGAGGCCTTCTCGCTGAGGGAAAGGAACTTCTTGAGGCTGTCCTGCACGGCGCGGACCTTTTCGAGCAGGGCGCTCGTATCGAGCTTTTCGAGCGAGCGGACGAGGCTCATGAGCTGATTGATCTGCGCGTCGGTGAGCGTGACGTCGTAGTTCGCGGCGATGTCGATGATCTGCTGCCGCAGCTCGTCGTCCGACATTTTGACGGTCTCATCGAGGATGAGCTTGAGCTGGTTGACGATCTCGACGCTGTCGGCGTCGCCGATCTCCTGCGCGAGCTCGGACGTGACGGCGAGCTCCTGCGAGGAGACCTCCTTGGCCGTCTCATCGAGCTTCTCGCCGGTGATGACCTCATAGGCCTTGTAGATGCCGGTGAGAGCGGCGGTGCCGGAAACCTCAAACGGCGCCGCGACGATGACCTTCGCGTCCGTGATGCCGGCGGTGGCGAGGGCGCTGATGTACATGGAGGCGGTGCAGTAGGTGATGTTCTCGGTCTGGACGGTGATGTTGTTGCCGGGGCCGAGGACCTCGAGATACGTGCAGGAGATGGCGCGCGTGCCGATGGCGGCGTCGCTCACCAGCCCCTCGAGATAGGCGCGCTCGTCCGCGTTCGTGACGACGAGCTCCTCCACCTCGCCGCGGTCGACGCCGAAGATCTTATAGACCGCAGCGATCTCGTCGGCGTTCAAATCCGCGCCGAGTGTGACGCGCGTATCGCCCTCATTTGCGGCAAAGGCGGACAGGCCGAGGGCGCCGAGCAGCACCAGAGATAACAGAAGCGCAATGGCTCTTTTTTTCAGTTGCATAGTAAAACCCTCCTTCCGGGTAACTGTATGACGGGAGTGTATCACTTTTGTTTCCGTTGTCAAGGTTCTTCAAAAAAGATTTCAGAAAACTTCAAAGATCCTTCATAATTAAAACAAGAGCCCGACATTGTCGGGCTCTCTTTTGATTATTCGTCGATCGACTTGACGTTGCTCGCGATCAGCCAGGCCTGCAGCATGAGCATGAGCGCGGCGGCGAGGAGAATGAGGTGCACGGCGAAATAGTGCTTGTCCGCGACGGAGACGATGCACAGAAACGCCGCGAAAAGCGCCCAGAACGTGGCGCGGATCGGCCGGGGCCGGTCGAAGGCGAAGCCCGCCACCTGATAGAACGCGATCGTGAGCACGCAGAGCGTGATGATCTCGACGGCGTAGGCCGTGATGGTGGGGTTCACAATATTGCTCTTATAGCTCACGACGATCCAGAACGCGAAGAGCAGAATCGGGAAGGCGGAGAAGAACACCGTGGCCGCGCGCGGACGCTCGCCCTTGTCAGCCAGCTGGAACGGGAAGAGAAAGCCGTAGACCGCTGCCATGACGCCGACGATCTGCAGCAGGGAGCGCTGCCGGTCGCTGAACGGGACGGTGAAGAACAGCAGCACGCCGCCCGCCGCCATCAGCAGGCCGCAGATCAGCACGAGCACGCCGGTATAGCCGCCGACGGGGTGGAACGCCTGCTCGAACGTCTCCGGACGGCGGACGCGGTCGCGGTTGATGGCGCGGCGGCTCTGCACGAGGAGGACGGCGGCGGCGATGACGAACCACGCGGCCGTGACATACGGCCACATGGAGCCGGTGACGGCAAGGCCGGTGTCGAGATCGAAGCTGACCTGATTCTGCAGCCAGCGGAAAAAGCCGCCGAAGGCCGCGAGCACCAGCGTGGTGATACAAAGAGGATAAGCGCTGTTTCGCATAATATCAAATCCAGTCCAATAAAATGTCGTAGAGCTTTATTTTACGCTCAAAAACGATCTGCGTCAAGGAGGCGGGGCTTTGAAGCGCATCTTTTTTCTCTCGCTCGCGATGCTGCTGTGCACGGCGGGCATGAGCATTGCGGCCGCCCGGCTCTTTCCGATCGAGACGCCGAAGACCGACGCGGAGACCGTCCTCACGGTTCTGACGGACGGCGAAAGGCGCGAGACCACGATGGCCGACTATCTCCCCGGCGTGGTGGCGGCGGAGATGCCCGCCTCCTTCGAGCCGGAGGCGCTCAAGGCGCAGGCCGTCGCGGCGCGGACCTACATTCTCGACCGCGCGGCGCATCCGGTTCCGGCGCATCCGGACGCCGCCGTCTGCGACGATCCGGGCTGCTGCTGCGCGTATGCATCGGCGGATAAGCTGCGCGAAAGCTGGGGCGGGGACTACCGGAAGAACCTGCGCCGCATCCGCGGCGCGGTGCGCCAGACGGACGGACAGGCGCTCACCTGGGAGGGCGAGCCGATCCGCGCGGTGTTTCACTCCAGCTCCGGCGGACAGACCGAGGCGAGCGCCGCGCTCTGGGGCGCGGTGCCGTATCTCGTGAGCGTGTCCTCTCCGGAGACGGCGGCGGACGTGCCGGGGTTTGAGACGACGGTGACCGTCTCGGCCGCGGAAGCGGAGCAGGCGCTCGGCGTGACTTTGCCGGCCGACCCGGCGCAGTGGCTCGGCGAGGCAGCGCGCGACGATTCCGGCCGCGTGGAGACGATCGCGATCGGCGGGAAAACGCTCACGGGAGCGGAGGCAAGAGGGCTGTTTCACCTGCGGTCGACGAACTTCACCGCGGAGGTTCTCGACGGCGCGATTGTTTTTCACGTGACCGGCTCGGGTCACGGCGTGGGCATGAGCCAGTACGGCGCAAACGTAATGGCGAGGGAGGGATCCATCTATTCGGAGATTCTGGCGCACTATTATCCGGGGACGGAGTTGGAAACGGATGGTGCGGATTCGCCAGGGAACAAATAAAAGACAAGTCTGTACTGCGCGCAGGCGGATGCTATCCACCCCTACGGTTCTGTTTCAGACTAAAACATGCTGGGACTGTGCCGCCAGTCCTGGCCGGGGGTTTTATCCGGCCTCGCGAGGACGTAGAAATCGTGGGCGTCCGCGGTGAGGTGAAACTCCGGCATGCCGCGCGCGTCGGCGGGCTTGGTGATGACGGGGAGGGATGCCGTCTTGCGCATATCGTGCAGGAGCGCTCTCCCCTGCTCGTTCGCCGCGAGGACGCGCAGATACGGCGCCTGTGCATCCCGCTGCACGCCGAGCGCTGCACAGAGGAGCATGCGGCGCAGGCGGCTCATGGGATAGCGCTTCGATTTGGCGGCGGCGAGGATGCCCTCGAGCGTCGCGGCGCTGTGCACGGCCTGATAGAGGACGTTCTCCAGTCCCTCGGAGCAGTCCGGCAGGGCGGCGAAAGCCTCCTTCGGCAGCATGCGCAGACGCGAGAGCACGGCAACTTCAAGATCATCCAAAAAGACCGGCTTTGCCTCCGGAAGCTGCGGCACCCACGCGGACACGCTCTCCCCCGCTCTCATCCGCTCGCGGAGCCAGGACGCGGAGGGGTAGTCGCTCTCCCCCGCGGCGTCATGCCCCGCGCCGACGCGGCGGATCGCCAGCGGCGCGAGCGCGGCGCCGAGGTCGCGCATGGCGCGGAGGTATTCCACGGCAAGAAGATTGTTCGGGTTCGAGAGCACGGCGGCGTCCGCGCCAATGACGCTCTCCAGCGCGCGCTGCCGCGCCGCGGGAAAGGACAGGCCGCGCTGCAGCTCGCTTTTGAGCCGCTTGGCGAGGGCGGGATCGCGCAGGCCGTCGGCCGCGCGCTGCAGCGGGGCAAGGTCGCCCGTCTCGCTGCCGAAGGAGAGATGCGTCACGACGCCGGTCGCCGCGAGAAGGCGCACGCCGCCGCGGGCAAAGCCCTCCGCCGAGGAGAGGCTCCAGCGCAGCGGCAGCTCGAGCACGAGGTCCGCCCCGCCGCGCACGGCCATCTCCGCGCGGGTAAACTTATCGAACACGGCGGCGTCTCCCCGCTGGACGAAATCGCCCGACATGACGCTCACCACGGCGCAGTCCGCGCCAAGTATGCTGCGAGTTTCCGCGATGTGATAGGCGTGACCGCGGTGGAATGGATTATATTCGGCAACGATGCCCGCGACTTTCTGCATGGCGGCCTCCTGCGTGTAAAAAGTTCTTGCGTTTTGCGCCAAAAGGATTAGAATAGTAGTGTATGCGGTATTCATTTTACCGTTTCTGAAGAGGTTTTACAATAACAAAAAGATAGGAAAGGAATCAACACTATGAAAATTCTGGTCATCAACGCCGGCAGCTCCTCGCTGAAGTATCAGCTGATCGACATGGACAACGAGTCCGTTCTCGCCAAGGGCCTTTGCGAGCGCATCGGCATCGACGGTCATCTGAAGCACAGCCCGCTGGCCGGCGGAAAGTCCGTCTTTGACGAGGACCTCCCGATGCCGACGCACTCCGAGGCCATTGCCGCCGTCATCGAGAAGCTCACCAGCGCCGAGTACGGCGTGGTGGCCGACATGAAGGAGATCGACGCGGTCGGTCACCGTGTCGTCCACGGCGGCGAGAAGTTCGCTTCCTCCGTGAAGATCGACGACGAAGTCATGCAGGCGCTCGAGGAGTGCACCCCCTTCGCGCCGCTGCACAACCCCGCGAACATCACCGGCATCAACGCCTGCCGCAAGGTCATGGGCGACGTGCCCATGGTCGCCGTGTTTGACACCGCGTTCCACCAGACCATGCCCGGCAAGGCCTTCATGTACGCGATTCCTTATGAGTACTACAAGAACGACGGCATCCGCCGCTACGGCTTCCACGGCACGAGCCATCGCTACGTCTCCTCCCGCTGCGCCGAGATGATGGGCAAGCCCATCGAGGAGCTCAAGATCATCTCCTGCCACATGGGCAACGGCTCCTCCATCGCCGCGATCGACGGCGGCAAGTGCGTGGACACCTCCATGGGCTTCACCCCGCTGGTCGGCCTGCCGATGGGCACCCGCTGCGGCGATCTGGATAACGGCGTCGTGCAGTTCATCATGAACAAGTACGGCCTCTCCATCGACGAGATGCTCAACATCCTCAACAAGAAGTCCGGCGTGCTGGGCGTCTCCGGCGTGAGCAGCGACTTCCGCGATCTCGACAACGCCGCCGCCGAGGGCAACGAGCGCGCGCAGCTCGCGCTCGACATGTTCCACTACTGGGTGGGCAAGGTCGTCGGCTCCTATGTCGCCGCGATGAACGGCGTGGACGCGATCATCTTCACCGCCGGCGTGGGCGAGAACAGCAAGTCCTCCCGCGCCGCGATCGCCGAGTACTTCGGCTATCTGGGCGTTGAGATCGATAGCGATGCCAACAGCAAGCGCGGCGAGGATATCATGATCTCCACGCCGGAGAGCAAGGTCAAGGTCTTCGTGATCCCCACCAACGAGGAGCTCGTCATCGCCCGCGACACGAAAGAAATTTGCTGCTAATCCATAGCTTTCAGAACGCTGTGCCTGAAATCAGGCACAGCGTTCCTTTTTTGTTTGTTAACTTTGTGCTATTTGACAAATTCTTCTATTTATGACGGGTAAAATACATCGCGATCTGACAAACTTTTAATTAGGTCTGTTTTCGCTTGTAGAATCCGGTGATTTCCGTTATAATGCATCATGAGGTGATATGTTATGCCGTTTCAAATCGTAAAAAAAGAACAATTATCCGATAACATGTTCCGCGTGACCTTCCACGCGCCGCTCGTGGCGCGCCGCGCGCAGCCGGGCCAGTTCCTCATGTTCCGTGTGGACGAGTTCGGCGAGCGCATGCCCATCACGATCTCCTACTTCGACCGCGAGGCCGGCGACGTGACCGTGATTATGCAGCGCGTCGGCAGCACGACCGCCCTGCTCGCCAGCATGAAGGAAGGCGACTATGTGGCCGACGTCGTGGGTCCGCTCGGCAACCCGGCGGAGTTCGACAACATGCACAAGGTCATCGTCGTGGGCGGCGGCTCCGGCTGCGCGATCGCCTGGCCGCAGGCCAAGGGCGCGTTCGAGCGCGGCTGCCACGTGGACATCGTGGCGGGCTTCCGCACGAAGGGCATCGTCGTGCTCGAGGACGAGATGCGCGCCTGCTGCAAGAATCTCTACATGATGACCGACGACGGCTCCTACGGCGAGAAGGGCTTCACCACCGTGAAGCTCAAAGAGCTGCTCGAGAAGGCCAAGGCCGAGGGCGAGCAGTATGACACCTGCATCTGCATCGGCCCGCTGCCGATGATGAAGTTCGTATGTCAGATCACGAAGGAGTACGGCGTGCACACGATGGTCGACATGAACTGCATCATGATCGACGGCTCCGGCATGTGCGGCGGCTGCCGCCTGACCGTGGACGGACAGAGAAAGTTCACCTGCGTCGACGGCCCCGAGTTCGACGGTCATCTGGTCGACTTCGACGAGGCGATTGCCCGCTCGAAGATCTATGAGAAGCAGGAGGCGCGCGTGTTCCAGCGCCGCCACAACTGCACGCTGCAGGAGCTGGCAGACCGCGAAGAGGCCGCGCGCGCGGCAGCAAAGGAGGGCAAATAAGATGGCGACCAATCTTTCTCCCACGAAAAACCCGATTCCCGAGCAGGAACCGAACGTCCGCAACAAAAACTTTGACGAGGTCGCCCTCGGCTACACCGTGGAGCTCGCCCTGGATGAGGCGAACCGCTGCCTGCAGTGCCGCCGTCCGCAGTGCGTGACGGGCTGCCCGGTCAACGTCAAGATCCCCGATTTCATCAAGCTCATCACCCAGCAGGACTTCAAGGGCGCTTACCACAAGATCCTCGAGGACAGCTCCCTGCCCGCGATCTGCGGCCGCGTCTGCCCGCAGGAGAACCAGTGCGAGTCGAAGTGCGTCCGCGGCATCAAGGGCGAGCCGGTCGGCATCGGCCGTCTGGAGCGCTTCGTGGCCGACTGGGTCATGCAGAACGCCGACGAGATGCCCGAAAAGCCCGAGCGCAACGGCCACCGCGTGGCGGTCGTGGGCTCCGGCCCTGCCGGCCTCGCCTGCGCGAGCGATCTGGCGAAGCTGGGCTACGACGTGACGGTCTTTGAGCACCTGCACAAGGCCGGCGGCGTGCTGGCCTACGGCATCCCGGAGTTTCGTCTGCCGAAGGCCCTCGTGCAGAAGGAGATCGACAAGCTCACCGCGCTGGGCGTCACGATCCAGTGCGACGCGACCGTCGGCAAGGCGCTGATGATCGATGAGCTGCTGTCGAACGACCCCGACGTCGGCGGCTTTGAGGCCGTGTTCATCGGCTCCGGCGCGGGCCTGCCCGTGTTCCAGAACATCCCGGGCCTGAACTACTGCGGCGTGTTCTCGGCAAACGAGTTCCTCACCCGCATCAACCTCATGAAGGCCTACGACGAGCGCTATGACACGCCGCTGATGCCGATCAGCAAGGTGTGCGTCGTCGGCGCCGGCAACGTGGCCATGGACGCCGCGCGCTGCGCCAAGCGCCTGGGCGCGGAGGTCACCGTGGTCTACCGCCGCGGCGAGAAGGAGATCCCCGCCCGCAAGGAGGAATACGAGCACGCGAAGGAAGAGGACATCGTCTTCAAGCTCCTCACGAACCCCGTGGAGATCCTCGCGGACGAGAACAACTGGGTGCGCGGCATCCGCTGCATCGAGATGGAGCTCGGCGAGCCCGACGCGCGCGGCCGCCGCAGACCCGTGGAGAAGCCGGGCAGCGAGTTTGAGATGGAGTGCGACGCCGTCATCATGGCGCTCGGCACCAGCCCGAACCCCCTGCTGCGCAAGGCCACGCCCGACATGGAATACACCGAGAAGGGCGGCATTGTGGCCGACGAGCACGGCGTGACCACGAAGGCCGGCGTTTTCGCCGGCGGCGACGCTGTGACCGGCGCTGCCACCGTCATCAAGGCCATGAAGTCGGAGGCCAAGCGGTCTTAGGAAGACAACAATGGGCACCCCCCCCTTGGCTCACAGAACGACATGGCTCCGATCCGACTTCGGCATTGTGGCCGGCGAGCACGGCGTGACCACGAAGGCCGGCGTTTTCGCCGGCGGCGACGCTGTGACCGGCGCTGCCACCGTCATCAAG
>JAZPZZ010000040.1:0-7180 GCA_045544935.1 Oscillospiraceae bacterium
CCGCCGTGTGGGGGGTGATCTTTTTGTGTTAGTTAGGGGTTAGGAATGAGGAGTTAGGAGTTAATCTGCGCGGACAACTCCTCATTTGCTTTAATTCCAACCGAGGAAGCAGTTCTGACTCTCAATTTCGGCGTACAGTACCGCGCCGCGGCCTCTTGCGTCGTGCACGAAAATGACGTCCTCGAGCGGGCCGTCCTTGGCCTCCGGCACGAGGTCGGTGAAGATCTCGGGCAGGTCATGGAGCGCCTCGGCGTTGTAGAGCACGCCGTGCTCCTCGCGGTGGATGGCGGTGTAGAACGTGCCGGCCTCCACGAGGTCCTGGAAGAAGTGGCTGCCGTAGCTCAGCTCCGGCACGAGGCCGCCCTCGTTGTAGCTCACCTCGGCGATCGAGAGATAGTTGCAGATCTCCATGAAGCCGACCGGCACGCCGAGGCTGATCGTGCTCGTGCCCCAGCGTCCGGGCCCGAGGAGCACCGCGTCCTGACCCCGGAGCTTCTCGTTGATCGTGCCGATCGCGCGGGCGACGGCGTATTTCTGCTGCGGCGGCAGCTTCAGATAGGCGCTGGCTGCGACGCGCACGATGAAATTGACGTTCTGGCACATGTTGCCGCCCATGAAGTTGCCGTGAATCTGGTAGAGCTTGGTCTGCACCTCCGGGGCCTTCTGCGTGCTGCCGACGCCCTTGGACTGCAGCGGGCGGCACTGCAGCAGGTTCACGCGGTAGTCCGCGCCCGTCGGGCGGAAGTTCACGGCGTACTCAATGTCCACCGGGTAGTCGTACTTCTCCGAGATCGTGCGGAGGATCTTCGTCATTGTGTCGGGAAAGTCCGTCTGCCAGAGGAGCTTCTTAAACGAGAAGATCTCCGGCGGCATGTCGCGGATGCCGAGCTCGCGAAAGCGCTGGATCGCCGCCATGTCGGGCTCCGTGAACAGGCGCATGTCCGCCTTCACGTCCTCCTTGGCGACGCTCGTCGCCGGGATGGTCACAAACTCGTTGTTCTCCAGATCGATCGCGTCGATGTGGTGCTGCGAGAATTTATATTCATCCCCGTAGTGGCACATGATCGGCGCGCGCGGATTGTCGAGGCTGATGAGCCTCGCGTAATCGTCCGCCTCGCGGTCGACGGCGCGGGTGCCCATGCCGAAGACGAGGCGCAGCATGCCCTTGTTCTCGGTCGATTTGTTGCTGCCCGTGAGATAGAGATCCTTCGAGTGGCCCACGCCGCCCATGTGCGGGAAGTAGTATTTCCCGTGGCAGTCGCCCGAAACGCGCATCACGAGCAGGGCCATCTGCTCGTCGCGGGCGAGGAGGTTTCGCTGCGCGCGGTACTGGATCGCGTCCGGGCTCATGGTGCTCGCGTAGACTGTGCGCACCGCCTGCTCGAAGACCTCGTAGCGCTCGGCGAGCGTGCCCTGGTTGGCGCAGAAGACGCTCTCGTATTTTCCGGCGAAGGCGTTGCCGAAGCCGTCCTCCAGCAGGGAGGAGGAGCGCACGATGATCGGGCTCTGGCCGAAGTACTCCAGCATGGAGAGGAACTGCTCGCGCACCGAGCGGTTGAATTCGCCCGTCAGCATCCGGTCGCGGATGATCGGCGCGATGGTGATATAGTCGTTGACCTCCTGCATCGCCTTGCGCAGGCGCCAGCAGTCGTTGTCGACAAAGTAGGTGTAGAACACGTCCGCGCCGATGAAGTAGGAGTCGTGCGGCTCGATCTTCTCGGCGAAGAGCTCGGGCTCCGTGTCGCGCAGGACGTTGCGCGCCAGGAGCATGCCGGCGCTCTTGCCGCCGATGCAGCCGGTGCCGATCTCGCGCTTTGCGATGTCCAGCAGGTCCTGCACGCCGAAATACTGCCGGCAGAGCTCCAGGCGCTGCGGCTCGATGCCGAGCAGGCACTGGCGGATGTTGTCGATCTCCTCCTCGGAGTAGACGCCCGCGGCCATGTCGGCCACCATGCGGTCCCAGCTGTCGGGCCGGTCCTGCACCTGCACGAAGTGGTCGAACAGCCCCGTGTTGTCCACGCTCGAGGTGAGCACGTCCCACTTCTCGCCCTCCAGCCGCAGCGGGTAGTAGGACACCTTCGCCTTGCGCCGGGGCGATACGTTCGCCACCTGCATGTAGAGCGCGGCGTCCTTCGTGCGCATGTTTAACAGCAGCGGCGCCGCGTGCCGGATGCGGGAGATGCTCTCGCGCGTGTGGTGGTCGAAGAGCAGGGAGAAATAGCCTACGGACTTCATCGTGGAGAGGTAGGGGTTCGTCAGCAGGAAGAAGTTCGAGACCATGAGGTCCGAGAACCAGTATTTCTGCAGCTCCGTCAGACAGTCGAAGAGGTAGAACACGCCCTCGCCCTCGTCCTGAATGATGCGGTTCACCTTCACGGTGAAGCTCTCAAAGCCGATGTGCGGGTCGATCTCATACATCGTCGTGTTCGCGCCGCCGGCCGCCATGGCCGCGGCGTCCATGATCTCCTCGTGCTCGCCGAAGCGGAAATAGACGATGCGCTGGCCGCTGCGCGCCACGTGCATGACGAAGCGGTTGGCCACGTAAATGTAGTCCGCGAGGTCGTTGATCTGCCAGACCACGTTTTCGCCCGGCGCCAGACCGCCGATCGCCTCGTCCAGCCCGGCCAGACCCGTGCTCACCCGATCGGGCAGCGCGTGTTTCATTCCCTCCATAGTAAGCTCTCCTCTCTTCGTTTTCGGAATGGTTTATTATACCTTTAAATGGAGGTTTTCGTCAATGCGATTCCGGCTGAAGACAGCAGCTCTTGACTTTCCGCCCGATCAGAGTATAATAAAGTCCCCGAAATGAAATTGAGAATCGTTTTCACATTTTGAAAGGACGGTTTTTATGACCTATAAAACCCGCCAGCGGGAGGAGATTGCGGCCTATCTCGCCTCCATCCCGGGCAAGCACGTGACCGCGGGCGACATCTGCGCGCATTTTCAGGCGCAGGGCAGCGCCATCGGCTCGGCCACGGTCTATCGCCAGCTCGAGCGCATGGTGCGCGACGGCGAGGTGCAGAAATACATCATCGACGAGCAGAGCAGCGCCTGCTTTGCCTATCTCGGCGCGGAAAACTGCGCGGAGAGCTGCTACCACTGCAAGTGCGAGCGCTGCGGCAGGCTCATCCACATGAGCTGCGCCGAGCTCGATCACATCGCGGCGCATCTGATGGCCGACCACGCCTTCCGGCTCAACCCGCGCCGCACGGTGTTCTACGGCGTGTGCGCCGCGTGCGCAAAGGAGGAGGAAACGGCATGAAGCGTTTTTTGAGTTTGATTCTGGCACTGGTGACGGCGCTCTCCCTCGCCGCCTGCTCCGGCGCGGAGCGCCGCGCGCGTGTGCAGATCGTCACGACCTGCTTTCCCATTTATGACTGGACGCGCAGCATCGTCGGCGATACCGACGGCGTGGAGATCACGTGGCTCATGGACGGCGGCGTCGACCCGCACAGCTTCCAGCCGACCGTGAAGGACCTCACCATGGTCTCGGACGCGGACCTCTTCATCTACGTCGGGGGCGAATCCGACGCGTGGGCCGACGACGCGGCCAGCGAAATGAAAAATGCCGACGCGAAGGTGCTCGCGCTCCTGCCGCAGCTCGATCTCGCGCTCGCCGAGGAGGCCGTCCCCGGCGCGGAGCCGGCCGATGAAGAGGAGGAAGGCGCGCTCGATGAGCACATCTGGATGAGCCTGCGCGCGGCCGCGCGCTGCGTCGATCTTATCTGCGAGGCCCTCTGCGAGCTGGACAGCGCGAACGACGATATCTACCGCATGAACGCCGACGATTACAAGGCGCAGCTGGATGCGCTCGATCAGGCATATGCCGAAGCAGTCGCCTCGTCTGATCTCGACACGATTCTGGTGGCCGACCGCTTCCCCTTCCGCTATCTCGCGGAGGACTACGGCCTTCATTATTTCGCCGCCTTCGCCGGCTGCTCGGCCGAGACGGAGGCGAGCTTCCAGACCGTGCTGGGTCTCTCGAAGCACGCGGACGAGCTGGGCCTGCCCGTCATTCTCGTCACGGAAAACGGCACCGGCGACATTGCCGAGGCCGTCTCGGAGGGCAGCCAATCCGAGCCCGCCGTGCGCACGCTCGATTCGCTCCAGTCCGTCACGGCGGAGATCGCGGCCGAGGGCGTCACGTATCTCTCCGTCATGGAGTCGAATCTCGAGGTATTGAAGGAGGCGCTGCAATGGCACTCATGACCTGCCGCGATCTCGCCCTCGGCTATGACGGGGATGTGCTCGTGCGAGACCTCAGCTTCGAGGTGAACGCCGGGGACTATCTCTGCATCGTCGGCGAAAACGGCGCGGGCAAGAGCACGCTCATGCGCACGCTCCTCGGCCTGCAGCCGCCGCTTTCCGGCTCGATCACCTTCGGCGAGGGCCTGCGCCGGCAGGACCTCGGCTGGCTGCCGCAGCAGACGCCCGTGCAGCGCGATTTTCCCGCCGCCGTGGGCGAGATCGTGCTCTCCGGCTGCCAGGCGCGCGAGGGCTTCCACCCGTTTTACACCAAGGCCGACAAGACCCGCGCCCGGGACGCGATGGCGCGCATGGATATCCTGGAGCTCGAAAAGCGCTGCTATCGCGAGCTCTCCGGCGGCCAGCAGCAGCGCGTGCTGCTCGCGAGAGCGCTGTGCGCCGCGGACAAGCTCCTCCTGCTCGATGAGCCCGTCGCGGGGCTCGACCCGATGGCGACGCAGGAGCTCTACAATCTCATCAGCGAACTCAACCGCGGCGGCATGACGATCCTCATGATCTCCCACGACATGAACGCCGCCCTGCGCTACGCCAGCCACATCCTCCACGTCGGCGGCGCGAGCTTCTTCGGCACGAAGGACGATTATCTCAAGGCCGGCGGCGCGCGGCGCTATCTGAAGCGGAGAGGGGGCGAGCGCGTATGACCCTCTGGCAGTATTTCGCCTATCCCACCGTGCGCTATGCGCTGATCGTGGGCGTGCTCATTTCCCTGTGCGCGTCGCTCCTCGGCGTCACGCTCGTGCTCAAGCGCTTCTCCTTCATCGGCGACGGGCTCAGCCACGTCGCCTTCGGCGCCACGGCCGTGGCCGCCGTGCTCGGCCTCGGGAGCAGCAATATGCTCTTCGTCCTGCCCGTCACGATTCTCTGCGCGGTGCTCCTGCTCCGCCCGGGGCAGAGGGCGAAGATCCACGGCGACGCCGCGATCGCCATGCTCTCCGTCGGCGCGCTCGCCGTGGGCTATCTGCTGCTGCATCTCTTTTCCGCCTCGGCCAACGTCGCGGGCGACGTGTGCAGCACGCTCTTCGGCTCCACCGCCATCCTCACGCTCACGAAGGGCGAGGTATGGCTGAGCATCGCGCTCTCCGCCGCGGTGGTTCTCGTGTTCGTCCTGTTTTATCATCAGATCTTCGCCATCACGTTCGACGAGCGCTTTGCCCGCGCCGTCGGCACGAAGACGGACGCGTACAACCTCGGCCTCGCGGTGCTCATCGCGGTCATCATCGTCCTCGCGATGAAGCTCGTCGGCGCGCTTTTAATCTCCGCGCTCGTCGTCTTCCCCGCGCTCTCGGCGATGCGGCTGTTCCGGAGCTTCAAGGCCGTCACGATCTTTGCCGGCGCGGTGAGCGTCCTCGGCGCCGTGGCGGGCATCGTCATCTCCATCCTCGCCGAAACCCCCGTCGGCGCCACGATCGTCGCCGTCGACCTCGCGGCGTTTCTGGTGTGCAGCGCGGTGGGGAGAGCGAAGACATAAAAAAGAGCCGCTGGTGCGGCTCTTTTTTAATTAGGAATGAGGAATTAGGAATTGAAGGAGCGCTTCGCGCGATTGGATTTTGCGGGCGATTCGTGAATCGCCCCTACGACAGAAGGGAAATGCGATCTCCTCTTGTAGGGGTCATTCACGAATGACCCGCAATTCAAATCTTGTCGGCGAAAGCCGACACCATCACTCCTAACTCCTAATTCCTAATTCCTATTTTTTATCTTTTCTCGAATTCTCTTTGTATTTGATTCAGCACCCGTTTCTTGTTTCTGGTCCACTCCGGCGCGATCAGGAGCGGTCCCGGCGCGTCGCCGGTGAGGCGGTGGAGGACCGTCTCCTCCGGCAGGAGGCGGACGCTCCGGGCCACAAGCTCGGCGTATTCCTCCATGGTGAGCAGGGGGAAGGGCGCTTTTTCATACTGCTCTCCCAGCTTCGTTCCCCGCAGCACGTGCAGCATCTGGAGCTTCACGCCGTCGGGCGGCGGATTGAGCGCGGCGAGGTATCGCACGGTTTCGAGCATGTCCGCCTTCGTCTCGCCGGGGAGGGAGAAGATCACGTGCACGATCACGGTGAGGCCGAGGGCTTTGAGCGCGTGGTAGCCTTCTTCAAACGCCGCGAGATCATACCCCCGGTGCACGGCCTCGGCCGTGCGCTCGTGGATGGTCTGTAGCCCGAGCTCCACCCAGACGGGCTTGATCGCGTTCAGGCGCCGGAGCATCGCGAGCACGTCCTTGCCAAGGCAGTCCGGCCGCGTGCCGAGGGAGAGAATTTCGATCTCCTCATGCCGCAGCGTCTCGGTATAGAGCGCCTCGAGCCGGTCTAAGTCGCCGTAGGTGTTCGTGTAGGACTGGAAGTAGGCGATGAAGCGCTTCGCGTCCGTCTTGCGCCCGATGCGCGCTTTGGCCTCCTCCAGCTGCTGCTCGATCGGCGCGAGCCCGGCGGCAAAGTCGCCGGAGCCTTCTGGTGAGCAGAAGGTGCAGCCGCCGAAGCCGAGCGTCCCGTCGCGGTTCGGGCAGGTGCAGCCGGACGAGAGCGAGAGCTTATAGACCTTTTCGCCGTACTGTGCCTTGAGAACCTCGCTTATGCGCCGCATTTCATTCGGGGCGTCTGCCGTCGCAGAGATAGAAGACCGTGAGCAGGCCGGGGCCGCAGTGCGCCCCGATCACGACGCCGAGACCGCTGATCGTAATCTCGCCCACCTCGGGATGCGCCTTGAAAATTTCACTCCGCACCCACTCGGCGTCGGCTTCGCAGTCGGCGTGGAGGATGTGGATCTTCGTGCCGGTCGCGTCGATGCGGGCAAGGTCGTTCAGGACGCCGCTTATGATCGCGCGCAGGGCGGCCTTGCGGCCGTGGGCCTTCTTGGCCACGTCGAGCGTGCCGCGGTCGGGCACGTAGAGCACGGGCTTAATGGAGAGGAAGTCGGAGGCCAAGCGG
>JAZPZZ010000041.1:0-4904 GCA_045544935.1 Oscillospiraceae bacterium
GATACTCGCGCTCCATCGCCCTTCGGTTGGTCGGCGCGAGGGCGCGTCGTGACGCCGCGCCTCAGGGAGTTTTTCCGCCGCACATGTCGCCGGAAAAACGATTGAATTGGATTCGCGGCTTTCGAGCCGCGAACTCTGCGAGGCTTTTTGACAACATGAAAACAGGAATGGGAATCGAGCCCATTCCTGTTTCAGTGCGTTTGTAAGAGAAGGAGGGGAAAAGCATGGATCTGCTCGCGCCGCTCAACCGCGCGATCATGGCGGTGCATGATGCGGGACTGGACACCATCTTTTATCACGCGTGGATCGTCGTGGTCTACATCGTCGTCGCGGCGTTCTGCCTTTTCTGGCGGCGGCATTACGGCTACGGCTGGTTTCGGTCGCTTGTGATCCCGCTTGTGCTTTTGATCTCCCTCTATTGCTTCGTGCTGCTCATGGGCTGGGTGCGTTCCGGGTTTTCCTTCGTCGGCTCGAAGAACATTGAGCTCGGCTATCCCTTCGTCCCGCTCATGGTTCTGGCGCTCGCGCGGCTCATGCGCGACGACTGGCGCCGGATGCTGGATTTCATGACGCCGGCTTATGCGCTCATGCTCGCGGTCTTCAAGGTCTCCTGCTGCTTTGCCGGCTGCTGCTTTGGCTTCCCGACGGCGCACGGGCTCTGGAACCCGATTTTCGGCGAGACGCTCTTTCCCGTGCAGCTCGTGGAGGGCGCGGCGGCGCTGATCTTGTGCCTCGTCTGCTGCCGGGCGGCCAAAAAGCGCGATTATCGCCCCGCAGGGCGGCTCTATCCGCTGTTTCTGATTCTCTTCGGAACCTTCCGGTTCTTCGATGATTTCCTGCGCCTGGGCCCGAAGCTCCTCTGGGGCCTGTCCGATCTCGCCCTCTGGGCGCTCGCGATGGTCGTCCTCGGCGCGGTGTGGCTGATCGCGGATGGAAGAAAACGTGCGTAGGGGCGATTCATGAATCGCCCGCGCGGGCGGATGCTATCCACCCCTACGTCGCAAAAAGAGAGCCTCTATGAGGCTCTCTTTTTGATTATTTTTTGGGATGTGTTGCCTTCATGCGCTGGCTATGATCGAGAATCCGCTTGCGGATGCGGAGGTTCTGCGGCGTGACCTCCAGGAGCTCGTCGTCCGCCAGGAACTCCAGGCACTGCTCCAGACTGAGCTGACGCGGCGGCACGAGGCGGAGCGCCTCGTCGGAGCCGGCAGCGCGCATGTTCGTCAGCTGCTTTTTCTTGCAGACGTTGACGGAAATGTCCTCGGCCTTCGGGCAGACGCCCACGACCATGCCCTCATACACCGGCACGCCCGGCCCGATGAAAAGCTGGCCGCGCTCCTGCGCGTTGAAGAGACCGTAGGTCACGCTCTCGCCGGTCTCGAAGGCGACGAGGGAGCCTGTGCCGCGGCGCTGCAGCTCGCCCTTGAAGGGAGCATAGGAGTCGAACACGCTCGCCATGATGCCCTCGCCCTTCGTGTCGGTGAGAAACTCGTTGCGATAGCCGAAAAGACCGCGGCTCGGCACGATGAACTCGAGTCTCGTGCGCTTGCCGATCGGCAGCATCTCCTGCATCTCGCCCTTGCGGGACGAGAGCTTTTCGATCACGGCGCCGCAGGCCTCGGTCGGCACGTCGGCGACTAAGCGCTCCATCGGCTCGCAGCGCACGCCGTCGATCGTCTGATACAGCACGCGCGGGGGAGACACCTGGAACTCATAGCCCTCGCGGCGCATCGTCTCGATGAGAATCGAGAGGCTCATCTCGCCGCGGCCGGCCACGTTGAAGGAGTCCGTCGCGTTTTCAATTTCGCTGACACGCAGGCTCACGTCCTTGAGCGTCTCACGCATGAGACGGTCGCGGATCTGGCGGCTCGTCACGTATTTGCCCTCGCGTCCGGCGAAGGGGCCGTCGTTGACGGAGAAGGTCATCTCCAGCGTCGGGGCGGAGATCTTCACGAATTCGATCGGTTCCACGCAGTCGGTCGCGCAGATCGTGTCGCCGATGGTGATATCGCCGATGCCGCTCATCGCAATGATGTTGCCGGCAGTGGCTTCCTGCACGGGCACGCGATTGAGGCCCTCGAACTGATACATGCTCACGGCCTTCGCCTTCTTCGGTGCTGCGTCCGGCGCATGGTAGTTGCACACGGCGATCTCCTGGTTCTGCTTGACGGTGCCGCGCTCGATGCGGCCGATCGCGATGCGGCCGACGAACTCGTTGTAGTCTATGCTGCTGACCAGCATCTGGAACGGAGCCTCCGTGTCCATCTCCGGCGCGGGGATGTAGTCGAGGATCGTGTCAAAGAGCGGCTTGAGGTCCGTGCCCGGCACCTCAGGGGAGACGCTCGCCGTGCCGTTGCGGCCGGAGCAGAAGAGCATGGGGCTGTCGAGCTGCTCGTCCGTCGCGTCGAGATCCATGAGGAGCTCGAGCACCTCGTCCACGACCTCGTAGATGCGCTGGTCGGGGCGGTCGATCTTATTGACGACGACGATTACGCGGTGGCCGAGCTCGAGCGCCTTGCCGAGCACGAAGCGCGTCTGCGGCATGGGGCCCTCGGCCGCGTCCACGAGGAGGATGACGCCGTTGACCATCTTGAGCACGCGCTCTACCTCGCCGCCGAAGTCGGCGTGGCCCGGGGTGTCGACGATGTTGATCTTCGTATCGCCGTAGCGCACGGCGGTGTTCTTGGCGAGAATCGTGATGCCGCGCTCGCGCTCGAGGTCGTTCGAGTCCATCACGCGGTCGACGATTTCCTGGTTCTCGCGGTACACGCCGCCCTGCTTGAGCATCTCGTCCACGAGCGTGGTCTTGCCGTGGTCAACGTGGGCGATGATGGCGATGTTTCTCAGCTTGTCCATTGGTATCACTCTTTCAGTTCATTTCTGGATTACACAAATGGTTATTCTATCATTCCGACCCGCTGATTGCAAGCGTTTCGCGGCGGAAAAACGCCGGATTTTTCCGGATTTGCAAGGGCTTTTTCGATGCACTGTCAAAAAATTTACAATTTATTTTTAATTTTTGTGATATAATGTCCTATTGTATGATTCAATAGAAAGGACTGTGTCCGCTTGGAGGACAAAAAGATATCCCTGATCTATCGCTTCCTGCGCTGGCTCGTGCGGCTGTTCTATCCGAAAACCGCCATTGTCGGCGCGGAGAACCTTCCCGCCGAAGCCTCCGTCATCGTCGGCAATCACACGCAGATGAACGGCCCGATCGTGGGCGAGCTCTATTTCCCGGGGCGGAAGTATATCTGGTGCGCCGGAGAGATGCTCTCGTGGAAGGACGTGCACGGCTACGCCTTTCAGGACTTCTGGAGCCAGAAGCCAAAGTGGACGCACGGGCTTTATAAGATCCTGTCCTACCTCATCACGCCGCTCGCCGTCTGCATTTTCAATAACGCGCACACGATTCCCGTCTGGCACGATACGCGCCTGGTGTCCACGTTCCGCCTGTCCATGAAGCGGCTGCAGGAGGGGAACCACCTCATCATCTTTCCGGAGAAGGACGAACACTATAACAACATCGTCTATGAATTCCAGGACCGCTTCATCGACCTCGCGCGCATGTATTACCGCCGCACCGGAACGGCGCTGCAGTTCGTGCCCATGTACATCGCCCCCGCGCTGAAGACGACCTATCTCGGCAAACCGATCGCCTTCGACCCCGCGGCGAAGATCGACGACGAGCGCGAGCGCATCGCGGCCTATCTCAAGGAGGAAATCACGCGCATCGCAAAATCCCTCCCCGAGCACACGGTCGTGCCCTACCGCAACATTCCCAAACGGCTCTGGCCGAAAAATACAGACTGAAAGGAGACTGCACCCATGTTCAACAAACCGCCGGTGGTGGACTACCGCCAGTTTCGGCTCTCGAAGCTGAACGAGCCGGAGTTTTCCCACCTGAAGCTGCTGGGCGGCTGGATTTTCTACTTTCTGATGTATTTTATCACCGAGAATCTCATCCCCGCGTCCAGCTGCCATGCGATCCACTGCATGCTCGACGATGTGATCCCCTTCAACGAGCTCTTCGTCATCCCGTATGTGTTCTGGTATGTGCTCGTGGGCGGGTCGCTGCTGTATTACGCGCTCTATAATATCGAGGGCTTCAAGCGCCTGCAGTGGTTTATCATCCTCACGCAGGTCATCGCCATGACGATCTATGTGCTCTATCCGAGCCGGCAGGATCTCCGGCCCGAGACCTTCCAGCACCACAATTTCCTCACGTGGATCATGGGCATCATCTACGCCTTCGACACGCCCACCGGCGTCTGCCCGAGCCTGCACGTGGGCTATTCCCTCGGCATCCTCTCGGTGGTCCTCAAGGACCGCGAGGTGCCGCGCTTCTGGAAGGGCGTGCTCGTCGCCGTCGTCATCACGATCTGCTGCGCGGTCTGCTTTGTCAAGCAGCACTCCGCCGTCGACGTCGCCGCCGCCATCCCGATGTGCGCCGTCTGCGAAGCCATCGTCTGGAGAGACTGGTGGGCGAAGCAGTTCAAACGCCAGAAGGCAAAGAGAAAAATCGTATAAGAAAAACGCTCCGTCACCGACGGAGCGTTTTTTATGCAATCAATTTCTCCATCTTCCCCCTCAGCAGGAACACGACGTACAGCGCGAAGACCAGCAGGTTGTGCGCGATCATGCACGCCCAGGCCGAGACGAGCCCGAGGCCGAGCAGGCGCGTGCAGAGAAAGGTGCCCACGATGCGCACGCCCCACATGCCGGAGAGGTTGTAGATGAGCGGGATGCGCGTTTCGCCCGCGCCCTGCAGCATCCCTTCCGTCACGATCGACACGCCGTAGAACGGCTCGGAGCAGGCCACCATGCGCAGCACCGTGCTGCCGAGGGCGATGGCCTCTTCGCTTTTGGTGAAGAGCCGCACCATCGCGGGGGCAAAGGCGAAG
>JAZPZZ010000042.1:0-41971 GCA_045544935.1 Oscillospiraceae bacterium
TCATCACCGTGCGGGTATTGCGGTTCATGTGGTTCTTATCGAGCGACATGATCCAGGAGAGCACGGTCTCCTGTTCGTGGGTGCAGAGGATCGTGTTGAGGTAACGCAGGGTCGTGCCGAGATACTGCGATTCGTATGCAGACAACTCATAGGCATAGAGATTGATCAGAAGATCAACCGCTTTTTGCAGCGATGCGTTCATTTGTGCCCGCGTAATCCGTTGATATTCAGGACTTGGGAAGCTTTCGGTCATTTTATTTGCAACCTTCACAGCTACGGACTTCGCCTGTGACGCCAGGACTGCTCTCGTATTTTGGCCCCACCATCCTGCGGCTCGATAGATCAAAACCAAAGGAGTGTATCGCCAACTGTGTTGATAAGTGCCTGTCGGATCGTTGTAAAAATTCAAAAACGCGAGACCGAGACCGGCGTTTTCAATATTCGTCAGCTCCGGCCGAATCTGAGCAACCACTTTGGGAATCAGATTCAAAAACGCGGGACCCTCGAAATCGATGAAATAGCCCATCAGCGTCCGAAGGTCATTTTGATACTCACGAATATAAATCGCGCGGTTGTCCAGCGGATCTTTGCCGATGCCGACACCGCCCTCCCAGGCATTGGACGTGACAAAAACATCGATTAGGTTGTCAATAAAATCATCGATATACCAGCCGCCGTCCGCGCTTCCGAGAAGCCGCTCCGGATGGTCCAGATTGCCCCGGGCAGGCTCTGTGCCCATGTTCGTCATCAGTTTATTCACACCGCTGATCGCATCCTCGATCAATTGCGTGCCGCTGACACGATAGATTGTCATTTTGGAATCGTACGGATATCTGTCGGGACTGACAAAACCATCGTATGCAGCATCGGTCTCTGCATCTTCCACCAGCGGATCCGGCTTGTAGGCGCCTTGAAAGGTTCTGCCGACGGCAATGGTCTTTAAGACCTCGAACATCCGTCTATAGAGCGCAGAATGCTCCGCCGGGGAGAGACCGGGTGTGCCGTGGTACGGCATCTGATAGTCCACACCGAGGCGCTGGTGCTCAAATTCATCCGGAGAGACCTTCGGCACTGCGTCCATGGGGTTGAGAATGTTGTAAATGTTCTTATAGTTCAGCGCATTTTCGCGTGTGGACGCCGCCTGAGGGCACTCGAAGGTATAACCGTAAACGTCTCTTTGCTGCGTGTGGTACTGATTGTCTGTATTGTCAGTCAGATAACCTGCGACAAGATTGGCAACCGCAGCAGATCGAGAAAAGCCGGTGACCCAGTATTTCACATTTCCTTCGATCTGCTTGTCACCCAGATAATCACGGATACCCTTGCAGACCTTCTGCGCGCTGGAATCGAATCCGTAATGGCGAAGATTTTCACCGATCGCTTTCGTGTCGGGATCTCCAATGGTAACATTCGACGCCCACTCCGCGGCATAACCCGCGCCGCGGATGCCGACGGCAATCAGCGTATAGGACTCATTGCGTCTGGTTGTATCGTTCCAAACCGTAATGGTCTTTCTGGCGAGCGTAAAGCCAATGGAATCGTTTCTCGGAAGCGTCGCCACATCGTGATGCTCTACGTCCTGAAAACCGCAGTCTCCAAGAAACTGAATGACGTTGCAGGCTTTGTTGCTGTAATCACTGTTCGCCCACGATCTGCTGCTCTGGGTCAGAACATTGCCAACAGCGGAGGAACAGCTTGCCATCGCAAAATCCATCGAGCACGCCGCAAGCGCCTTATCTTTGAGCATCTCCCACGTCTGAACCGTACCGGTGATGCGTTCATCATCATTGACAGCAGAACGAGCAAAATAATCGTCAGTATAATAGAATGTGCTCTTATAATCCGTACCGTCCTCCCCTGTTGCACTGTCGCCGAGATAATTGAAGGACGGGAAGCGCACCGTGCCGACGATGGTTTTATTCAGCTGCGGCGTCTGGCTGCTTTGTGTATCGGCAGCCTTGGCCTTGACCGTGCCGATCGGCAGCAGGACAAACAGCTGCACCAACGCCAGCAGCAGGGCGAGTGCTTTTTTTGATTTTAATTTCATATCGGTTCGCTCCTGTGAATCACAGTAGGGGTTGCGTCTGTTTCTAAAAACCCTCCGGCGGTGTTCCGCCGGAGGGTTGCCGGTGTGCAGAAACTAGAGGCGAATCATCTGTGTTCTGCACGTTGAGTTGGATTTGTGTTTTGCCCTCAGGAGGAGAAAGCCGTAAACACACCGTAAGGTCCCTGATAGCAATCAATGGGGTCGCTGCCATCATAGATCGGCACCGGAGAATCCTTGCAGATCGTGGAGCCGTCCAGAAAATAAGTCGCGATAACGGTATCTCCATCGTAGATCTTGTAAGCGCAGTCCTCGGCATTCTTAAAGCGCGTGGAAAAGTGACGCTGGTTCTGCGCTCCGCTTTCAACACACTGACCGGTAATATGCTCCGTCAGTTCAAAGCTTTCTGCAAAGACAGCCGGCTTACTGTATTCTTTTCTCATGACAATTCCTCCTTAATGTCCGCCGAACAGACGGGCAATGCTGTTAAACAGGCTGGAAACGAAGTTGGAGAATAACTGACTGATCCAGCTGCCGATGCCCGGCGTCGGGGTGGGATCGGAGGGCGTATCCGGCTGATCGGGAGTGCTCGTGGGAGCCGGCGATTCGGGAACTGTCGTCTCCTCAGGCGGCTGCACCGTCTCGGGCTCCACAACCGTGCGCTCGTCAAAGCTCTGGACGTAGTTCATCAGGCTGCGGCTGACCTTGAACATGCCGAAGGTTGCTGCGTCGTACTGCAGATCCGTCACGGAGAGGATGCCGCCGCTCACGTTCTTGATCATGACCATCTTGCTGCCGTCAGCAGCCGTGTACGGTTCGATATCGTAGAACATGTGGATCGCGTTGCTGACAGTCGGCCCTTCCACATTCTCATCGTTCGAAAACTTGACTTTCACAGGCGTTCCGTCAACGGCGCTCAGACCAATGCGATAGTTGCTGCCGGCGGGAACGATGAACGCAACGCTCTCGCCGTTGTCCAGATAGACCTCGTGCTTCGGGCCGCTCTTCTTGTACTCGGCGACGCTGTTGGTCGGATCCTTGCCGATCAGATAGAACGCACCGTCAAAGAGTGCCTCTTCGCCGTCAACCAGCGGGTTGGCAGCGAGCAGCGCTTCGCGCACGTTCAGGAACTTCGACTTCTGATCGGGATTCGCGTTGAACACGCGCACGCCGTCCAGCTGGAAGTCTCCGCTCGCTGCGGGCATGATGACGACCGTGTAGGTGTCACTCGGCAGATCATAGAACTTCACGACAGGCACATTGTAGAGCGTCGTGTTCTCAGAGCTGATATCGCGCACGCCCTGCTTCTGGCCTTCGACGTTGAAGCGCTTGCCTTCCTTATCGAGCAGGTAGACGCTCAGGGAGCCGGAGTTGCCGGCGGTCTTGCTGTAGATTTCAATGCCGGTGCCGGTAAAGGTGAAGGCAACGGGCTGGGCACTGTCGACCTTGGCGGTGTCGTCAGCAGCCTTGCCGACCGCAGCGAGCACAGCCTTGTACTCCTGGTCGTTCAGCGCCTTGAAGCTGTTCACGGAGGTATCATAATACGGTGTCGCAGAAACGTCCGTGACGGAGTCATCCAGATAGATGCTGCTCGCCGCAACGACATTGACCTTGGTGTAATTGTCGCTCTTCGTGTAGACCGCGGTGTTGACCTTGCTCATGCCGGTGAGGTCCATCACCTTGAACTCGCGGGTTCTCGTATAGGCAAAGGTCTGATACTTGCCGAGGGCGTTCATCTTCGGCGTGAAGGAGAAGCTGCCCTCATCCAGACCGAATTCGCCGCCGGGCTGATTGATGACGTCGAAGCCGCTGACGCCGGTGTCGAGCACATGCTTCACACCGTAGTCGACAACATAGTCCTTGGTGGGGATGACTTTCTTGCCGAAGACCGCGTAATAGGTCACATTGCCTTCCACGGGCTCGAGAGCATTCACAGCGTTCTGAACATCTTCAACGCTCGTGAACGGGCCGACAGACTCGCCCTTATGCCAGCCGGCGAAGAAGTAGGAATACTCGTCATTGGCATTGATGGCAGGGAGCTCGCCATTGTACTCCGGCATCGTACCGGAAACCACGTTTTCATCGAGCTCAAGCTGCTGCTTGCCGTTCATCACGAAGCCGTTCGGCATCATCCAGGTAACATTGTACTTCTTGATCTCGATCTGATCATAGATCGCAGTATAAGTCACCTTCGCGCTGCCCATGTCAGGGAACGCAGGCGCGAAGCCGGTGAGATTGCCAGCCTCGTCAAACTGAGCGAGATACTGATTGCCGTTCGCTTCGAAGCCCTTGAAGTTGTAATGATAATTGGCGTCAGATTCTCTGGACGGAACAATGCCGTCGTAGACCACAGCCGCGCCGGGCAGGAGATCCTGCTTAGCGTCCAGCTCGGAGCCATCAAAGTCAACCCAGGTGACATTGTAGCCGGGAACAGGAACAGACGGACGATTAAAGGGCTTGAGCAGCTCGGTCGTGGTCACATCGTTTTCGGTCTTCGCCGTGTAGACGCCGGCCTGGGACGTGTTGGAATACAGCGCCCAATTATTGTTTTTATCGCCCACCTTGTTGGGAGTGAGACCGTCGATCGTGATGATCAGGCGCTGACCATCGTGATCCGCCGCCACATAGTTGCGGGCGAAGTCGAAGCCCTTGACCGTGACCTTCTTGCCCTCCCAGGTGACGACGACGCCGTTGCCGTCCTGCGCATACTGCTCTGGAGTTACCTCGGCGAGCACGGTCTTTTCACCGGTGAAGACCACGTTTCCGTTCTCGTCCATCGTGATTCTCTCAGACTCGACCTTGACATGGTTGTTCTCGGCGGTAATGGCCGGGAGATCGAAGTCGGGAGAGATTTCATCAACGACAAAGGTGTTGTCGTCATTCCACTGATCCACACCGGAGGTCGTGGTATCGAGAATGGAGCTCGTGATCGTGGCGAACACGCTCTGCAGACCGGAGAGATTGGACGCGGTCATGTAGTAGCTATTGCCGTCCGTGCTTGCAGCAACGTTCGAGAGCGTATAGAACTGCGTGCCGTTCTCATCGCTGTCAGAGGTCTTGGGATTGATGATGTTGCGCTCGGAATCATACCAGCGATACTCATAAACGATCTTGTCGCCGGCTGCGTTGTAGTAGACCGTGTTCGTTTTAACGTTGTCGCCCTGGACGGTGTTGCCGTTCTTGTCATAGAAGGTCGTGCCGCCGGCGCCGGTGCTGGATCTGGGCGTCACGAGCGTGTAGCTCACGAGCTGCCCGTTTTCGGTGTTGTACTGCCACCAGCCGAGAGAGGACTTTCCGCCGCGTTCAGCGGTGAGCGCGTAGGCCTTGTTGTTGCTCTCGTTGATGTAATAATAGGTGGCGTCCGCCTTCAGCGCGTTCGCGCCGGAGCCGAGACCATAATTGTCAGCGCCGCCGTAAACTTTCGTGCGGTCCATGGTATATTCGCTGGAGAGCTGCTTCATAAAGGCAGCGGTCTCGTCACTGGGATTGCCCTTGAACAGGCCGACCGTGAAGATCTCCACGTCGTTGTCCTTGGCCATATCGCCGGAGAAGAGCGCCTCGCCCGCGATAGAGGCGTCATAGCCGTTCGCGCCGGGCTCGCCGTCCGTGAAGACAATGATGACCTTCTTGCGGTGCTGGGTGTTGCCCTGCTTATCGGTATAGGTATCGTCATAGCCGGGCGCATTGAAGACCTGCTCGGCCATGTTCAGACCGTAGGAGGTATAGGTACCGCCATAGCAGCCGAAGTAATTGATCGCCGCCTGCACAGAGGGATTGATGTTGCTGGTACCGCTCTCGTTCACCGGCATCATGGCGTTCAGATAATCGCTGTCCGTCAGTCCGTTGTACTGTGCGTCATAGAACGTCACGCTGTCGCTGACGCGCTGATTGTCGGTCACCTTGTACCAATAACCGCCGGAGGTGTTATAGAGCACGGGAACATAGCCGCCGTCATTGATGTAATAATGGCGGTTGATAAAGCGAGTGCCGTTATGCACAACAAAATTGTTCTGCTGCACGGTCTCATAGTTCTTGAACGTTGCGTCATTGCCATTGGGCAGGAAGAGACCGGTGTCCGCATAGTCATAGTGATAGCTGGTGTCGTTCACCGCCGTCTTCATGGCAGGATCGCTGAAGCTCTGCGGCACGGCACTGCTGGCGAAGCCCGCGATCGCGACACGGTGGGTCACCCCGGCGTCCTTGCCGTTGACCGAAAGCGTCTTGGCGAAGGCCTGCACAGCGTCCTGCAGCGCTTCCACGCGGGTCAGGCCGTCGGCATACCAGAGGTTACCCTGCTCATTGTGATAAACCACGTCGTTCTCACGCTGTGCAGTAGCGCCGAGCTTAACCTTCTGTCCGGCGTCATTGATGTAATAGAGCTGATTGGCATACTCCGTCTCCGCCGCGTGATACAAATTGGACATCGACGCGGAATTGCTGAACCAGCTGTAGCTCAATCTGGCGTTGTTGCCGTCATTGTCGGTGCAGCCGGTCGCCTGTCCCTGCAGGTTCACGAACTTGATGTGCTCGCCGCCGCTGCTGCCGCCGTTTGCAAGCATATTCCAGACGTTGTTGTTGCGCAGCTTGTTCGCGCCCCAGGGGCTGAAGACCGCAACCCAGTAGTGGTTGTCCTTCCACTGATCTTTGGTGGTGTAGGGGTCGTTGTTGTTCGTGTAGATATACGGATAGAGGCCGTATTCCAGGAACAGGCCGGCCGTGATCACATAGAGGCGATGCAGCGAGCCTTCGTATTCCACATAGTAGTCCGTAGGAACATTGTAGAAGGTCGGCGCGCCGTTGACGCCGACGGTAATACCATCATGACCATAGCCAAACATGGTGCTGACGGAAACCGGATGATCCACGGGGGTATAAATGGTGCCCTTTTCCGCATAGACCGGGTAATATTTACCGTTGACATGGACGAAATACTGCCGCTCGGTGGCGGAGCCGACGGTCCAGGAACGGCCGTCCGTGATCTCGGTGTAATGATCTTCCATGTCGCCGGTGCTCATGGAGCTGGACTGGTCGATGACGAGCGCCACATCCAGCGGCACGCTCTCGGTCTCTTCATGCTGCTCCAACTGGTTGCCGGTGCTGTAGACCTCCAGACCGACGGAGTAGCTGCCGGGATCGGCGGAGCCGTTCTCTCGCGTGAGGGTCTTGTTCGTGAACATTTCACCCTCAGCTGCAGGCTCGGGAGGCAACGGCGTCAGTTTCTTGGTAAACAAAACTCCATTATAGATAGTGCCGTTCGAGCGCTGAACGCGGCCAAGCTCGTGCTCAACATTGTTTGCGTCTTTATAGAAAAGGCCTTTTGCAGTACCGCTGGTATCAACTACATACAGCGTTCCGTTATACAGAGGATAGTCTTCACTGTTGTAAATCGGGCTTTCGTTCCCAATGGGCACATAATTGTTCCCGACTTTATAACGAAGGCTTCTCACGCCATAACTGCTATATTTATACAGGGGGCCATTGTAATAGTCGTCTGTATCAAAAATATTTGGCTTCCAATAATCTTCATCCCAGGTAACAGAAGTTCCCGTTTGCTTCTCACCATTGAAAATGCGTGTTAGCGTACCGTTTCCTAACCCGCTGGTATACAGGGATTCAGTATTGTAAGTACCGCCATTCTCTCCTGCGTAGAAAACAGTTGATGAGAATTTAACTCCCTTAAGATTAAATTGACCGCGGCAGTTAAAATACACTTTGTGAATGGACCAGTCTCCCTCATCAAAGAAAAACAGTCCATCTGTTGCGTTGCCAAATGTATTTTTTTCCCCGGGCAACAAAACACGTGCATCCTCAGTGTGAAAACAATCCTGATATTTCCACGAGCTTCCTGCATTATAGTAAAGATTACCATTGACACCTTCGACAGGATAATAGCCGTTCGTCGCGGAGTCATACGCATACAGCGTTCCTCCGTACGAGCTCTGCATGGAAGATACAGAATTACCTGCTTTCCAAAGGACCGTTTTTTCACTATAAAACGGTGTGCCCGGGATGTCATGGACATAGACCTGATAGTAGTCATTTGACGCAGCATCATAGGCATAGTAAGTCTGTGCTGTCGCACTGCTTGCCGTCCATGGACCCGCCTGCTGCTGCCATTCGGTCTCATACTTCACAGCCGCGCCTTCGAAGGGCAGCAGCGAGAAGACCATGACGAGACACAGCACGAGGCTTAAAAGTCTTTTCTTCATGCTTTCTTTTTCCTTTCTGTCGTCTGACCGGGCGCGCTCCACTCCGCAGCCGAGGCAAGCTCGGCGGCTTTGTATCCGCTTCCCCGGTCTTCCTCTCCAAATCAAACCCGCTTCGCTGGGCTTTGATTTGGTTTGGGGGACTGATAAATGATTTTTGGGGAAATGCGATCTATATAAAAACAAAAATGTTTGTGCTCGGTGGGATGCGCTCTCCGTTGCGGAGAGGTGTGTGAAACTGGTCAATGCGGCTGCGAGCCGATGCGGTGTGAGCATCGCGCCCTGCTGATTAATCACCATCGTGGCGAGAAAAAAGTGTAACTTTTCGCCATTTTGCTCTTGCGATCAAAAACGGAATGATGTATAATACGATAGCTATAGACTCTGCAGTAAAATGTCCAAAATAATAAGTGATTACAAAGGTACAGCTTTGTAATCACTTTTTTTGTTTTGTTCGTTCAATTGTTACGTTTCAGACAGTGGATTCAACCGGCTTCTGTCAATTCCGCGGCCCAGCGGCCGAAGGTGCGCGGGCTGACGCCGAGCTGCTTTGCCGCCTTGCGGCCGGAGAGCTTTCCGTCCTGCCAGAGGGCGAAAACCGCCGGAAACTCCGCCGGGATTGGCAGCCGCTCGCGCCCGAAGCGCACGCCCCGTGCCTTCGCCGCCGCGATGCCCTCGGCCTGCCGCTGGCGGATGAACTCCCGCTCGGTCTGCGCCACGTAGCTCAGCAGCTGCAGCACAATGTCCGCGATCAGCGTGCCGGTCAGATCCTTGTTGGTGCGCGTGTCCAGCAGCGGCATGTCCATCACGACGACGTCCGCCCCCTTCTCCTTCGTGATGATACGCCACTGCTCGAGAATCTCCTCATAGTTTCTGCCGAGACGGTCAATGCTTTTGACGACGAGAGAATCGTTTGGTTTCAGCTTGCGCAGAAGCCGCCGGTACTGCGGGCGCTCGAAGTCCTTGCCGGACTGCTTGTCCAGATAGACCCGGTCCGGCGGAATGCCCCATTGGCACATGGCGATTCGCTGGCGATCCTCGTTCTGCTCCTTTGTGGACACGCGGATGTAGCCATAGTCCATAAAATGGTTTCTCCTTTCTCTACCCAGTGACCCTATTATACTGCATGGAGAAGCCATTTTGCTCTTCGCAAAAAAATACCATTTTGCGTCATTACTGTCAAATTATGAATAATGCAAAAATAGAACGAACGGAAAATCCGTTCGTTCTTTCAGTTTTCAGTTCGGTTTATTCGTACTCGATCGTGCCGGTGGGCTTCGGCGTGCAGTCGTAGAGCACGCGGTTGACGCCCTTGACTTCGCTCGTGATGCGGGCGGTGAGCTTCTCGAGCAGCGCCCAGTCGAGATGCTCGACCGTGGCGGTCATGGCGTCGCGGGTGTTCACGGCGCGGATGATGACGGGCCAGGCGTCGGTGCGCTTGCCGTCGGTGATGCCGGTGGAGGTGAAGTCCGGCACGACGGTGAAGTACTGCCAGACCTTGCCGGCAAGACCGGCCTTCGCGAATTCCTCGCGGAGGATCGCGTCAGACTCGCGGACGGCCTCGAGCCGGTCGCGCGTGATGGCGCCGACGCAGCGGACGCCGAGTCCGGGGCCGGGGAAGGGCTGACGATAGAGCATGTTGTCCGGCAGGCCGAGCGCCTTGCCGACGACGCGGACCTCGTCCTTAAAGAGGATGCGCACGGGCTCGACGAGCTCAAAGCGGGAGGCGATGTCCTCCGGCAGCCCGCCGGCGTTGTGGTGGGCCTTGATGCCGGCCTCGCTCTCGAGGATGTCCGGCCAGATGGTGCCCTGCGCGAGGAACTGCACGCCGTCGAGCTTGCGGGCCTCGTCGGCAAACACGTCGATGAACTCCTCGCCGATGATGTGGCGCTTCTGCTCCGGCGCGCTGACGCCCGCGAGCTTATCGAGGAAGCGGTCGACCGCGTCGACGTAGATGAGGTTCGCGTCCATCTGATTGCGGAAGACCTCGATGACCTGCTCGGGCTCTCCCTTGCGCAGGAGGCCGTGGTTGACGTGCACGCAGACGAGCTGCTTGCCGACCGCCTTGATGAGCAGGGCCGCGACCACGGAGGAATCAACGCCGCCGGACAGGGCCAGCAGCACCTTGCCGTCGCCGATCTGAGCGCGCAGCGCCTCGACCTGCTCGGCGATGAACTGCTCGGCGAGCTCGGGCGTGGTGATGCGCTCCATCGTCTCCGGGCGGGAAATGGGATCAAACATAGATAACATCCTCGCTTTCTTCGGTTTTATTTGACGATTTATTATCGCGAATTTACGGGGAAGAGAAAAGATAAAAACCAGCCAAAGTCGCCCCCGACTTTGTCTGATCCGTTGTATGCTTAGAGCTTGCCGCGGCGGAGGAGAGAATCGATGTACGCTCTCGCCTGCTCGGCGGTCATGCCCATGGCGGCGAGCTGCTCGGCGCTCGGCATAATGCCGGCCTTCAACAGCGCGTCGCCCGAGGAGGCGAGCTGGCTCTGCCGCTCGCGCGAGGCGGTGTGCTCCGCGCCGGCAATCGTCTGGGCGTAGCTGCGCTCCCACTGCTCCACGCTGCGGCGCAGCTGTGCCTGCGTGTTTTCCCAGCTCGCGCTCCACTTTTCGAGCGTGAGCAGCTGCGAAAGATACTTCTGCGTCACGTCCAGCAGGGCGTCCGCCTTCTGAAACTCGCCCTTCGCGCGCAGGGCCGCGATCTGGCGGGCGGTCTCGGCGGCAAGGCGCGTCTGCGCGGCGTTGATCGCCTGACGGTTACGCAGCCGAGTGGCCTCGAGCTCGCTGTACTGCGCTTGCCCGATGCCGCCGCGGTCGCCGCGCGCCTCGGCATAGAGGGCGGCGTTGTCCTTCGCCCTCGCGGCGTCGATCTCGTTGCGGTCGCGCTCGGTCTGCGCGCGCTCTTTTGCCTCGGCGAGGGCGTCGCCGAGCGCGGCGACGGACTCCTCAGTCTGCGCGTCGATCTGCGCCTCCTTCTGCCGGTAGGATGCCTCCGACCACGAGGAGAGCAGGTCCTTCATCGAGCCCGCGGGGTTCTCCTTCTGCCCCGGCACGGCGTATTCGCCCTGATAGGTCTCGGTCGTGAGATTCTTGTCCACGAGGGACGAGACGTAGCTGCCGTCGGTGTGCACGGCGTCGATACGGTAGGTGCCGCCGCCGGTGACGACGCAGTCGCCCACGTTCAGGCCGGTCGGCGCCTTGCCGTCCGGGCCGACGCGGTAGTATTTCCGGTTGTTATCTGCCATTCGGCGCTCCCTTCTCCGCCTCCAGATCTGCCACGCGGTGGTTGAGGACCTTGATCTGCTCCTCCACCACCGGCAGACGGCGGGCAAAATGATTGTGCTCGGCGACGCGGTTTTCCAGCTGCTGCAGGCGGTAGTTGACGAGCTTGCTGCTGACGAGGATGCCGCCGAGCGAGCCTGCGAGCGTGCCGAGCAGGCTCAGCAGCGCGACGAGGACGGAGCTATCCATTGCGCGCCGCCTCCTCCCGCTCGAGCACGAGATTCCAGACCGCGCTGATCGCAGCGGAGAGGCCCGCCGCCGCGGCCGGCGCCAGCAGCGCCCACGCCGCGGACAGGCTCTCCGGCCACCCGCCGGAGAGCAGCGCGCAGACGGCGGGAATGTAAACGCCGAAGAACGCCTGCACGAAGGTCTTCAGCGCGCGAACTGCCCAGTCCCTCATGCCGACGCCTCCCGTTCGTCCACCATGCGCTGGCAGACGATCATCGTGCGCAGCATATCCTCGCTCAGGTCGAGCGCGCCGTCCGCTCTGCCGCGCAGCGCGCCGCGGCGGAGAAGCTTTTCCGTCTCCGCGCGGTAATGCGCCGGAAGCTCGGAGAGGGTGTTATATCGAATCATGGGTTCTTCCTCCTTCAATCGGTTCAGAAAGGTCTGCCACTGCGCCGGCTCGCGCACCCACGGCTCGGGGCAGGTTTTCCAGCAGACATCATAGTGGCGCAGGACGTTCCCGATCGGCACGCCGTACTCCGCCATCAGCCAGCGGACGAGGCGGACGGTGTTCTCGACCGTCTCGGGCTCGATCAGCCACTTCCCCGCCGCGTCCTTCCTGCAGCACATCTCGATGCCGATGCTGTTTTTGTTGCGGCAGCGGCCCCAGAATGGAGCCGTGCCGCTGGAATAGTCCACGCCGCAGTGTCCGGCGGAAAGGCTCAGGTCCACGGACTGCCAGATTGAGTGCTCGTCCGTGAAGAAATGCGCCGACCAGCCGAGATTGGCGTCCCGGTGGAGATACTCGGCGTTGTTCTGCGCCGTCGAGACCGCGCCGACGTAGTGCAGGACGATGTACTCAATCTGCTGTCCCGCGCGGCTCCAGGTGTTCGTCGGGTTCGCGGCGAGAACTGTGATCTTCGGTTTTTCCATCTCATTCCTCCAGCTTGTCCAGAATCGACTGGTAGATCGCCCTGGTCGTGCCCAGGAGCGACGCATCCCGCTGCTCGATGAGCCACGCCTTCAGGCGATCCAGCCGATTGGACGCCGCCTTCACGCGCCGGATGGCAGCGCAGATGGCGTTCAGTTCTTCTCTCGTCATGTCAGTGCCTCCTCAATGGCCGCCGCGATCTCCTCCGGCGAAACCTCGTCCGGAAACGCCTCGATCTCCCACGACTGCACGATCTGCCCGTCTGCCTCCGTCCACCGCGACTCGGCATAATGGCGTTCGTCCACCTCGGGCGGGGCGGTTTCGATGACAGGGAGATAGCCCTCCGAAAGCAGCTGCGCTTCCGTGGGATTGTAGACCCACGCGTCGCCAATGCGCATACGAGGCGGGGCGTAGTGGATTTGGTTGTTTGACAGAGTTGCGTATTTCATTTGATCCTTCCCTCCTCGTACGGCTCCATTAATCCGTACACTTCAAAAACTTGCGGATGGTAAACAAAATAATTTCCGCTTCCGCCAGTTCCGCGGACGAAGTCAAAATGCAATTCGTCGTTTGTTTCTCTGGCGGTCAATTGAAAGCTCATCGTGGTCGACCCGGATTCAAATCCTTCAAAGTATTGGACCGGCTTCAAAACAACTTTCCCTTCTTTCGCCGAAGTTAAGGTGTCTTGTGTGTATGCAATTTGTTTATATCCCGTTCGATCTTTTGATAGAACAAGGACATAATTGAAAATCGATCCTGCAGGCTGCCGCAGCGTTACCAGGTTGGTAATATTAGCATTTCTCGATATTAGTGGTGTGTCGCCAAAATATACATACCCGGATTTCTTTTCACGCAGTGCCAGCCGCCTTCTCGTCACGCTCATTCATCACTCACCGCCCATCCCTGTGCAGTCATGTTGTCTTCCAGGATGCTGACCTCGTACACATGGTTTGCCTCCACCGCAAAACCGTCCGGCTGGCGGATGCTTGCCGGAATCGTCAGCGTGGTCGGAGTCATGCCGGATGCGAAGATGAAATGATACTCGTTGACGATGCTGCCGTCACCCGGCGCGGCAAAAGCAGGCGCAAGGCTCCCCATTTCCGGGAACACGTACAGCTTGTTCGGTTCGAGCGTCGGAGTCGTGTCGGCTGCAGACGTGGTGACCTTTTTCGCGGCGTTTTCCGCCGCCGCCCACCGTCCGCTGCCGTCCACCGTCAGCACCTTGCCGCTGTCGGAGCGGATGACATGCGGAAGCGCGAGGCGTTCAGAAAACCAGGAATCATTGCTGTCGGCCTCCACCACAATGCCATAGCGGCCGTTTCCGGAAGAGCTCGGAGCAGAAAACTCCGCGTCGTCTCCATTCGGCGCGCGATAGGCAAACAGTCTCGTGTTGTCCTCATCCCAAAGGAAGACTGCCTTCTTTGCTGCCGCAAGCGCATTGATCTCTGCGCCGGTGATCTCGGTCGTGCCGTTGAAGACACGGCCGTTGAGATCCACGCGCAGCAGAACAAAATTGCCGCTGTCCGTGCCTGCCGGTCCGGCAGGGCCCGCGGGACCTGCCGGACCTTCGGGACCCGCGGGTCCGGCAGGGCCGGTCTCGCCCTGCATGCCCTCAAAGACGAGATATTTCAGTTCGTCCAGCGAGGCTGTCAGCGCCGGACCGTTGATTGTTTCCGTCATTTCAATTCCACCTCCGAGAGCGCGTCGGATACCTCGACGCGCAGTTTCTTTTTCAGTCCCACGACCGCGCCGCCGGCAAAGTGCACGCGAACGTCGAACGCCGTCGCCTCCCCCGCCTCCAAAAGAAAGGTGTCCCGCTGCGCGAGCGGCACGAGAAACGCGCCGTCTGAGAAGCGGCCGTCCTCCGGCCAGACCTTGCGCACGCCGTCGCCCAGCATGAATTCCACGCAGTGGAGCAGCGGCAGATGCACCGCCGTGAGCGCTTCTCCGTTCAGTTCGATCGCGACGCGGAGCTCATAGGCGTCGCCCTGCTTGATGACGGGGGCGGTTTCGATACAGCTGCATTCACTCATTTATCGCTGCCTCCCTCTGTATTCATAGATGATCTGCGCGGAGACGAGGGAGAGATCCTCGCCCGCGGTGTTGTTATACAGCCGCGCCGAAAGCTGGCGCAGGCTGTGAAAGCCCGGATTGCGGCGAAAGACCGCGGCAAACGAGCGGTTCGGCCGCTCGCCGGCCGGAATCGTGACGGTGAGATTCGTCGCCTCCTCCCGCTCGGCGAAGTCGCACGACCAGGTGATGCGCGTGTCCGTCCCGGCGTCGCCGCAGGTGGTAAAGAGCACGCCGCAGATGGCCTTGAAGCGGTGGAAGGAGCCGAGCGAGCGCGGCGGCAGGACGCAGATCTTCTCGATCGCCTCGCCGAAGTCGGAACAGGAATTGACAAACTCCGAGATGCGCCCGGTGACCGCGGCGGCAAAGAGCCGCTCGCCCGCCTCCGGCACGAAGCCGACGGCCTCGGGCCCGGTGTGGTAAAACCAGGCGGGGTCGTCCGGCGCGCTGCGCTCGTGGTTCCACTCATAGGCAGCATCGCCGAGCACGAGCAGATAGCGCCGGCCGGTGTTCACGCTGCGCACATGCCGCTCATCGGCATCGCCGAGGGCGCGCAGGAGACCGGGTCTTCCCTGCTCGCCGTGGATTTTGCGCGAGAGGATCTGGACGTTGTTCTCATTCGCGGCGGTGGTGCCGCGCAGGCGGCAGACGCCGTGGCGGCGGCTGGCCCAGACGAGATTGTTGCCCACGAGCTGTACGCTGCCCGGCAGATCGCAGCCGATGGCGGCGCTGATGCGCGTATAGTCCATCGTGATCTTCTGCAGGCCGCCGACCTCCGTCATGCCGAAGACGGCGCGGCCCATGGCGCGCTCCTGGAAGACGACGAGCATGTTCTGCTGGCGGCCGAAGGCCGTGATCGGCGCGTCGGCGTCGCCGGCGAGGTTATACTGGTCCATGGGGAAATACGTCGGGTCCATGACGAGACCGTTGCTGCCGCTCCAGAAATAGGCGTTCGGCTGCGCGGCGCAGCCGCCCATCACGACGCAGAGCCCCTGCGCCCCGCCGAAGACCGCGGCGGTCGTGCAGTCGAGGATGCTCTGATATGCGTCGGGATTCGCCTTGCGGTACCAGATCTCCACGGTGTTGTTCACCGGCGGGTCGGAAACCGGCGGCGCGGTATCAAACGAGACGACGCCGGTCTCCTCGTCCACGGTGTAGCCCGTCGTGAGCGCGCCGTCGATCGTGACCATGACGACGCGGTCAATCTCCCGCTCCGGCAGATGATAGTCCGTGACGCCGGCCCTGGCGCTGAAGCGCACCTTGCGCCCGGCGCCGAAGCGGTTTTCCGCCTGATAGCGCTCGCCGCCTCCGGTCTCGGGGTCGGTATTGATCTGAATCACCGGGACGTACACCCGCGTGGAGGCGTCCTCATCGCAAAGCAGCGTGCCGCGCAGGAGCGTGCCGTCGCGCGAGATGCGCAGGTACGCGCCCTTCGTCTTGTAGTACACATCGCCGCGGTAGAGGAACCACACGCCGGGGGTTCTCGGAAAGTCCGGCTCGGCAAACGGCGCCTGGGCAGAGCCCGCGGGGACGCCGTCGTCCGTCTCGATGAGCTTGCAGGCGCGGATGCGGTCCTGCACATGCAGGAGCATCCACCCGTGATAGAGAAACGGTGCGCAGGACACAACGCCCATCGGCGCGGAGGCGATCTGCATCATGCCGCGGCGAGAGCGCAGCGCGCCGCCGCGCAGCGTGAGATTCTGCAGCTGCGGGCTCTCGTTCGCCGGAAGGGTAAAGGGCGCGTCCGTGCAGTTCATGCCGCCGGTGAAGAGCGGGATGTGCTCGGTATAGCGCTTCATGGCGTCAGCCCTCCATAGACGTCGCCGACGAGGTGACGCCGCGGCTGCGGCAGCGGCGCAAGGCGGTAGAGCAGCTCCTGCCACTGGCGCAGGAGGGCGGCGGAGACCCCCTCATCCTCGCGCAGAGCCAGCTGCGCCGCCACATAGTAGGGCACGGCGCGGTGCGCGTCGGGCGTGTTGTCGAGATCATACTGATCGCAGGGCTCGGTCTGTCCGGCCGCGATCGCGTCGACGCAGGCGCGCGGGCGGCGGTAGTATTCGAGCCAGACCTCGCCCCGCGTGCGCGGGAGGAGAATGTGCCCCTCGTCGCAGCGGACGAAGCCGCTTTCATAGCGCGGCTCGCCCTCCTCGAGCACGAGCAGGCCGCCCGGCACGATCTCCATGAGATTTTGCGGCAGCGAGCAGCACATCATGCCGCCGCGGTCGCGCTCCGGCAGCCGCTCGAGGGGCTTTGCCGCGTGGATGCGGCGCGGGCCGGAGGCGATGATCCACATGGCGTCGTCCACCAGCTCGGGGATGCGGCGCAGATTGTCGCCCTGTTCGTTATAGGTTCTGGGAATCGGCGCGTCGCCCAGCGAATACTGCTGCAGCAGCTTGAGCGCCGCGTCCCGGATCTGTCCGTAGGTCATACTGTTTCCTCCTTCTCGGGGCACAGCCCGGTTGCCCGGGCTGCGCCAAACGCCGTTCAGCCGATGTTCAGAACGCAATCGCCGACCGCGATGGGCTCGTTGGACGCATCCACCTCGACCACGCGGGCGACGGTGTCGCCGTTCGCGGGCGTGATCTCGCCGCCGTTGGTCGTCAGCTCCGTCCATGCGGAGGGCGTGATGGCGGTGCCGTAGGTCACGGCCGAGAGATGCGCCGCGTCCGGCTTGGTCTGGACGTAGCGCTTCGCGCCCTCGAGCGCGGCGGGCTCGACAATGACGGCGGACTTGCCGCTCTCACCGCCGACGGTGGTCACGTTCAGCACCTTCAGCACCGGCTGGGCGCCGTGGTAATAGATGGCCCTGGCCTTCTCGTTGAGAACGAAGCAGTCGTAGATGACGCGGCCCTCCACGAGCCAGCCGGAGATGCCGGGCGGGTCGTCGTGGATCTTATAGTCCTCGAGCTGCTTGGGGCCGGTGGCCGCGAGCGGGTGGGCGATGAGGAAGGCCGTGCCCGCGGGCAGACGGCTGGACGGCACCTTCACGATGCGGCAGCCGTCGACCTCGCCGATGACGCCGCGGGAGAGCATCTGCTGGGAGCTGTCGCCATAGCGCATGAAGGCGCTGTCCTGCTTGAGGAGGTTGGCAAAGCCGTAGGAGCAGAAGGCGACGCGGCCCTCATCGGGCACGTTCGCGTTGCCGAGGGCCTCCATGCCCTTGAGGAACATCTCATAGGCGTTGGCCTTGGTGATGGTCTCGGTGCTGTAATTGCCGCGGGCCGTGGCGCTCGCGGCGAGCGTGCGGAAGACGTAGGCGTCATACTCCGGCACCCAGACCTCGCGCAGCTGGCGCTGCAGGGCGCGGCCGGCGTCGGACGCCATCTGGCTCTGGAGCTTGTCGCCGCGGTCGATGATGAAGGTGAAAGCGCGGTCCTTCGTGACCTTGAGGGTCTGGACATTGCGCTGCAGATCATCGGGCGAGCCGTAGCGGGCGAGGCCGCTGCGGGTGTAGTCCGTCATGGGCACGACGGGGATGGAATAGACCTTCACGGTGTCGACGCCGTTGAAGTCATAGTGACTGTTGAGCGCGAGCACCGCCTGCGACTCGCGCTCAAAGCGCTCGTCGATCGTTTTGCTGTACTTCTGGGCAAGATTCTTTCCACCAGACATATGGAAGTCTCCTTTCGATTACATAAATATTGTTATGGTCAATCACCAGCCGGAGCCGTTGAAGCCGGTCAGGAAGGGATCGGCCTCCGGATCGTCCCCGCCGGGATGGGCCGCCCCCTGCACCGGAGACCGCTTCGCGGCCTCGGCGTTCTGGCGATATACGCGGTTTTCCTCGCGCAGGCGCTCGAGCTCTGCGCTCGTTTCGCGCTGCTCGTGGTCGAGAAAGGCGCGCAGCAGCGGCTGATTTTCCTCCAGCGCCGTGCGCAGCACACCGTCGGGCAGTGGCCTGCCGCGCAGCTCGGGGCGCGCGGAGAGCAGCGCCTCGGCCTCGGCGGCAAAGTCGCGCTCCGGCGTCACGACGGCAGGCTCGGCCTGCACGGTGTCCTGTTTTACTTCATCCATGATGGTTCCTCCTTGTTTTTTGCATTCGCCCATCTGTCATCCTGAGCGGAGCGCGTCAGCGCGCAGTCGAAGGATCTTGGCTTGGCAGCAAACAAGAGCTGCCAGCCTCTATCCATCTGCTCTGCCAGGATTCTTCGACTCCGCTTCGCTCCGCTCAGAATGACACGCTTTCGGGGTTCCTGTGATCTTCACAGATTCAGCAGCGCGCGCTGCGCGGCTTTCGGGAGCCGGTCGAAGCGCTCCTGCAGGTTCTGCGGCAGGTTCTGAATGCGCCGCATCGGATCGAGCTCGCCGCCGATGGTGGGCGCGGCGTCCGCGTCGGCTTCCTCCGGCGCCGCCTCCGCCTCGGCGGCCAGACGCTCGCGGAGCGAATCGATGAGCTCCGCCTTCTTCGGCACGAGCTTGTCCGGCAGGCGCTCGAGATAGGAGATGACGTCGAGCATGCCCTCGCGGCGGAGATTGTCGAGCGTCTGGACCATGGCGATCTCGCTGAAATACGTCGTGGCGCCGACGTCGCAGCGGACGTTGAACCAAAGCCGGCGAAACTGCGAGAAATCGAACGACTCCGACACGCGGCGCGACACCTCGCGCACCTTCATCTGCCCCGTGATCGGGTCGATCATGGGCGCGCCGTCCTCGCCGAGCAGGGGCTCGCGGAAGCGGCGGGTGCGCACGATCGGGCGCGTGCCGTAATAGGCGCCCATCATATCGAGCAGAATCGCGCCGATGTCCTCCACCCACTGATAGAGCAGGGCGCGGGTGTTCTCCAGCGGAATCTCCGCGTTGGATTGCAGGACCATGAGCGCGGAGGTATTGTCGGGCTTGGCCGCGCCCATCTGCACGTCCGTCGCGCCGAGGCACTCCTTGGTATAGGCCATGGCCTTGTCGATGGCGTAGATGATCTGCGCGGACATGTCCGCCGGCTGAAGATTTGCCGCAACCTCGCCCATGCTCTGTCCCGGCTGCAGGCCGCGCACGCCGATGGCCTGACCGATCTCGTTGTTCCACTGGCCTATGAGGTCCTGGTTATAGACCGTCTTGGGAAAGCCCATGAGCTGCAGGTGGCGCATGACCATGGCGAACATGGAGTTGATGAAGATCTGGTTTGGGATGATGCCGGTGACGAGGGCGCGCCCGTGGTACTGGTTCTTCTGCCGCTCCCAGTTGCCCCAGGCGATCGGATAGCGCGTGAGGCCGGTATCTACGTTTTCGTAGATGACGGCGGTGCGCGTCGCCTTCGTGACGAAGACGGTGGTGACGCTCTCGCCGGTCTCGGCATCGCGGTGCGTGCGCTTTTCGTAGAGATAGACAAAGAGGCACTTCTCATTTTCGTCCGCGCCGTGGAGCTCCTGCGCGCCGCCCTGTCCGGCCTGGCCGTCGGTCTCGCTGTCCGGCTGAATGAAGCTCTCGGGCTCGGCCTTGCGGTGCCGCGCGCGCTCGGCGCGGAGGTTTGCCACCGTATCGCGCCCGACAATGAGGATGTACGGCTGGCGCTCGACGTCCGGCGTGTTCGGATTGCCGAACAGGACGTTCACGCCGTCAATGAGCTCCATGCGGATCTCGCCCCGATACGGCCCGAAGGCGCCGCCGTAGGGCACGGCGTCCGGGTCCCAGTAAAAGTGCGCGCAGTAATCGCCGGTCTGCGCACCGTCGAAGAGCGCTTCGCGCACGCGGCTGTCCATGCGGAATTTCTCGAAGAGGTTTTCGACCTCGGCGGTGGCATAGGCGCTCGCGTCCGATTCGGGGTCGGCGAGATTCTCGCCGTCGTAATAGCGCAGGGGGTCGAAGCGCAGCGCGACGGCGCCGGAGGTGAGCGCGGCAACGAAGAGGCTCGTGACGCGCTTGATGATGTTGAACACGGGCTTCGGCAGGGCAGCCATGGCGCGCGTCTGCGGCAGGCCGAGCCACTGGTTGCCGGTGAAAAACTCGATGTTCGTGTTCACGACGGTATAGAGGCTCGGGCGCAGGCCGAGGTTATAGGCTCTGCCCTGCTCGTAATACCGCCAGGCGAGGGTTTTGCGCTCCTCCATATCAGCCCTCCTCCGTCATCGTCTCGCCGTAGGCGATCTCGGGGCTGTAGCGCAGGAGCGTGTGAAACGCGCGCTGCTCGCAGAGCAGCCGTTCCCGCTCGGTCTCGGGCGGCGGCTCCGGTTCGTTGTGCCGACGCCGGCGCGCGCCGAGCGCAAAGCCGCAGGCAAAGGCGCAGAGCACCAGAGCCGCGCCGAGCATGCCAAAGATGATTGTGATCAAGAGATCACTCCTTTCTCAGAATCGTTATCCGTACACGTCATACAGCCCTGCCGCGGTGAATTCCGCTTCCTCGTTTGGCTCGGAGGCACCGCTGCTCTCGCCGGGGGCGTTTAAGAGGAAGCTCAGCGCCTGCGTGGAGCTGTCGACCATGTCGTCGTGCGCGCCGGAGGGGAAGGCCGTCCACTGGTCGAGGAATTCCTCCAGCCCCGGCAGGCCCTCCGGCAGGAAGACATGGCCGGACTCGATCGCGGGCGAGACGGCGTTGACGCGGGCGATCTTGCCGCCCTTCGGGTCGACGGGGACGCAGAAGAGCTCCCGGCGCAGCACCTCGAGGATGGCGGGACCGTTGGCCTTGTCCTCGATGAGCACGCGGCGGGCGGACGGAAAGCGTGCGGCGACGGCGCGGATGGCGCGGAGGGTGTCCGAAAAGCCCATCTGCCGATTCACAACATGGCGGAGAAAATAGTCGTTTCCGCGCTTGCCCCAGACCGTGATGGCGACGAAGTCGCTCCGCTCCGTGCCCTTGAAGGCGGCGTCCACGCTGATGACCTCGGCGGAAAATGCCGGCGCCGCAGCGGGGTCGTAATACCGCCACCACTGCCGCCGGACGAGGTTTCCCTCCTCCACGCGCGGCGCGCACTGATAGAGCGCGGCCCATGCCCGCGCGCCGCCTCTCGGGTCGGAAACGTAACTGCGGCGAAAGTCGCGCAGCCAGCGGTCGTCCTTCCCGAGCTCGGGGCAGAGCGCGGCGCCCGGCTTTCTCCCGAGCGGGTCGCCCGCCTCCGCCGCGACGGGCAGGCGCAGGAGCGTGACGTTCCGCTCGGCCTTCAGAAGCCTGCCCGCGAGATCATCCTCGTGCCACGGCGTCATGATGACGATGACCTTCGCGCCGGCAGCGAGGCGGCTCTTGAGGCTGTTTTGCCACTCCTCCCAGACCTTGGCGCGCCAGACGTCGCTGTCCGCCTCCTCGCGGGACTTGACCGGATCGTCGATCAAAATGAGGTCGGCGGGGTTTCCCGTGATGCCGGAGCGGACGCCGCGGGCGATCATGCCGCCGCGGTGACCCTGCAGCTCCAGCGCGGAGGCGCGATTGAGCCCGCCGGGTAAGACGCCGAAGAGCGTCTCGCCGAAGCGCTGGAGCTTTTCGCGGTTGCGCCGGAGAAAGCGCTCGGCGAGCTCGTCGTTATAGGCGGCGAGGATGATGCGGCTGTCGGGCCGCGTTCCGAGCCGCCAGCTCGGCAGCGCCTCCGTGACGGTCATACTCTTGCCGTGCTGCGGCGGCGTCTCGATGAGGAGCACGTCGTAGGCATGGCCCGTGTCCGCTTCCAGAAACGCCTGCACGCGGTCGGCGAGGTATCGGCTCATGGCGGTTTCGATCCACGCCGCGCCGTGGACATAGCGGAGATAGTCGCGAAAGTGCCGCCGCGCGAGCTCCCTGCGCGCCAGCTCCGCGCGGATCAGTTTGGCGTCCGTCATGGCGCCCCCTCCGCGGCAAGGGCATAGAGCGCGGCGTCCGGAAGGCGCTTGAGATCCTCCGGCGCGGCCGTCTCCGCCTCCGGCTCCGATGCGATCGCCGCGTCGCGCACGAATTTTGCCGCCGACGTGTCGCCGTTCAGCGCCTTGAGATACTGCCCGAGGAGCATGCCGTCCGCCCCCGTCGGCGCCGTCACGCCCATGGCTGTGAGCATCTCGCGCGCCGCCTGCTCCGGCTCGAGACTGAGCTTGTGCCCAAGCAGCGCGCAGGCCGCGCTGCGCATCGCGTCTTCCGTATTGTGCCGGTCCATTGGCCGCCCTCCTTTCCGCTTGCAGGTATATCCTAGGCAATGCGGAAGGGGTTTGACCACGACATGAATATTTTTCCAGTTCTTTCGCAAGTGAAAGCGCTCCGGCGAAAAGCCAGAGCGCGTTTTTGCTGTCATATCAACGGTTTTTAAAATAGCAAGCCCCCGGGGCAAAACGCCTCGGGGGCAAAAGTGTTACACGTGGGTTGTGATTACTTCATTACCGAATCTGGCTGTTGGACGCCGAGAGAATGTCCTCGCGCGTGGTGGTGAAGGCCTTGAACTCGGCATAGGTGATCTCATCGCGGATGCGGACGGTGAGATCGTATTCCGTCGTATCCGGGCGGCGGGTGATCATGCTGTCCGTGATCTGGGCGCTCCATGCCTCAAGCTGGCGCTCGAGCGCGGTGTTGAAGTCAAAGCCGTTTTTCACCGTGAACTGCAGACGGGCGGCGCTGTAGGCGTCCGCGCCGATGGCATAGCGGTGCATGAAATACTGCAGGAGGCAGACAAGCACCGTCGTGAACACGGCGGGGACGAGCATGCCCGCGCCGACGGCAAGGCCGATGCCGGACGTGATCCAGACGCCGGCGGCGGTGGTGAGTCCCTTGACCGTTCCGGCATTTTTGAAGATGACGCCCGCGCACAGGAAGCTGATGCCGCTGACGACCTGCGCCGCGATGCGCGCCGGGTCCGCGCCGCGTACACCGGCAAAATCAGAGCCGTCCGGCCGCAGAAGATCGACAAAACCATATTTGGACACGACCATCATCAGCGCCGCCGCGCAGCAGACGATGATGTGCGTGCGGATGCCCGCCTCCTTGAAGCGGCGGGAGCGCTCAATGCCGATCGCCGCGCCGCAGAGACACGAGATCACCAGACGCAGGCACAAATCCAGATGCTGCGAGAGCGTGAACTGGCTGTTGAAGTAGGATAGAAAGGTCATGTGGAAACCTCCAAAGCAGAACTGCCGCTTTGAGCGGCAGTCCCTTTTGGTTTTTCTTATGCGTCGAGCGCGGCGATGTATGCCTTTGCGACGCCGGGGTAGTTGGTGATGACGCCTTCGCAGTCCCAGACGCGGAGCTGCTCGAGCGCCGCCATGTCGTTGACGGTCCAGACGTTGATCGCGATCCCCGCCGCCTTGCAGTTGGCGACGTTTTCGTCGTTGAGCGAGGCGAAGGACGGATGCCAGGCCTGGAAGCCGCTCTCGCGGCAGTAGTCGCCGGGGCGGACTCGGACCATGCCGTCCTCCAGCACGAGCGCGCCGACGTCGACGTTCGGCGCGATCTCGCGCAGCTTCAGGAGCGTGACGTGGTTGAACGAGGAGAACATGACGCGGTCCTGCAGACCATGCCTGCAGATCATGTCCCACACCTCCTGCTCGATGTTCGGATAGAAGGTGTTGTCCGTCTTGATCTCGATGTTCGTGAAGAGCATCTGATCCGCTGCCCACGCGCAGTATTCCTCGAACGAGGGGATCGGCTGAAAGCCGAACTTCCCGTTCCAGCGCGCGGCGGCGTTGAAGCGGCGCAGCTGATCGAACGTGAGATCGCAGATGCGGCCCGTGCCGTCGGTCGTGCGGTCGACGCGCTCGTCGTGATGCACGACAAGGACGCCGTCTTTGGTCTTGTGCACGTCGAGCTCGATGCCGTCGGCGCCGGCTTCGGCGGCCTTTTGGAAGGCGAGCATCGTGTTTTCGGGATATCTGCCGCTGTAGCCGCGGTGTGCCATAACTTTCATGTGAAATGGCCTCCCTTAGTAAATGAGATTCGGGATCAGCAGCGACACCTGCGGGATGTAGGTGATGAGCAGCAGCGCGATGATGAGCGCGAGGATGAACGGCATGACCTCGCGGATGAACTCGGACATCTTGCAGTCGGTGATGGCGACGCAGGTGAACATCATGGAGCCGAAGGGAGGCGTGAGGCCGCCGATCATGATGTTGACGTTCACGATGATGCCGAAGTGGACCAGATCGATGCCGGCGGCCTTGACCAGCGGCACCATGAGAGGCGCGAGGATGATGAGCGCGGCGCCGCCCTCGAGGAACATGCCCGCGATGAGGAGGAACGCATTGAGCACGAGGAGCACCAGATACTTGTTGCTGGCGATGCCGGAGACGGCCGCGAGCAGCATGTTCGGAATGTTCTCCCAGTTGAGGTAATAGCCGAAGAGGGAGGCCGACACGATGATGAGCATGACGGTGCAGGTGCCGGCGAGGGTCTCGCGGAAGACAGGGATGAAGTGCTCCTTCTTGAGGCCCTTGTAGATAAACTTACCGACGAGGAAGCAGTAGAGCACACCCACGCCGCCGGCCTCGGTCGGCGTGAAGAGGCCGAAGCGCATGCCGAGGATGATGCCGAAGGGGAACAGCAGCGCCCAGAGGCTGTCGACCGCCTGCTTGAGGATGACCTTGGCGGAGGCGCGCTTGTCGCGGCTGGGCTTGTAGCCTCGCTTGCCGGCGATGATGCTCACGGCGATCATCAGAACGAGGGCCATCAGGAAGCCGGGCAGATAGCCCGCGGCAAAGAGCTTGCCGACGGAGGCGCCCGCAATCAGACCGTAGACGATGAGGTTGATTCCGGGAGGGATGATCGGCGTGATGCAGCTCGAGGCCGCGGTGATCGCGGCGGAAAAGCCCTTGCCGTAGCCGCGCTTTTCCATCTCGGGTACGAGCATTTTGCACTCCATGGCGGCGTCCGCGTTGGCAGAGCCCGAGCAGCCGCCCATGAGCATGGACAGAAGCACGTTGATCTGCGCGAGGCCGCCCTTCATGTGGCCGGTCAGGGCGTCGGCAAAGGCCATGAGCTTTTCGCTCATGCCGGAATAGTTCATGAGAGATCCCGCCATGACGAAAAACGGGATGGCGAGGAAGGGGAACGACTGCGTGGACGTGATGAACTTCTGCATCAGCAGATACGGATGCGAGGTCGTATCGATGAAGGTGAAGAACGTCAGCGTCGCGGTCATGAGGGCGTAGGCGATCGGAATGCCCGTAAAGTACAGGGCAAGGGCGATGATGATGGGCAGATAGATGATAAAGCCGGTCATGCGTCACTCGCCTCCTCTCTCTTGGAATCCGCGGGCTCGCGGATGGTGCGGATGAGATTCATCAGCGAGTAGATCGTCATGAGGCCGAAGCCCAGGATCAGGGCGGAGTTCAGCCAGACGGAGGAGATCTTCAGAATCGGCATGGTCTTCACGCTGGAGGAGACGACGAACTGGTAGCTCAGCCAGGTGATATAGCCGTTGGTGACGAGAATGATGAGATCGGTGAGGATGTGCACGATCTTGCGCGCGCCCGCAGGCAGCTTATCCACGAGCAGGTCCACGCCGACGTGCTGATGCGTCCGCAGGCACCAGGCGGCGCCCACAAACGTGGTGTATACAAAACAGGTGGTGGCGACTTCCTCGCCCCACGGGATGATGTAGTTCGCAAAGTAACGCGTGAACACGTTGACGACGACAACGGTGAGCGTGATGGCAAACATGAAGCCGGCGAAATACGCGTCCAGGTTCTTGAGAATCTTCTTCATCCGGGCACCTTCTTTCTGTTGGAATGAAACGGGTCGTCGAGGACGCCGACCCCTACAAATGAAAAGCTCAAAATAGAAGAGCAAATGATAAGCCCGCATGGGGAACTCGAGGGGATGGGATTCCCCTCGAAGTTGGATCCAAGCCGGATGCGCCGTGCGCATCCTGGCGGCCCCCTTTGAGCCCAAAGGCTCAAAACGGGCTGCCTGCCTACTGGCAGGCAGCCCAAAAAGTGTTTTGTGCTGTGGTTAGAATTTGATTAGCCGTTCTGCGCGTCGTACTCGGCGACGAGCTGCTGCAGCTGCTGGATGAAGCCTTCGGTCACGCCGTCTTCCTTGACCATGCGCTCGTACTCGGGCTCCATGACGGCCTTGAACGCGTCCACGTCAACCTCGTTGAAGTGGCAGCCCTGCTCGGCCTCGAGCTTCTCCATGGTGGTCTGGAAGTTGTCGTCGGTGAACTGAGTCAGCTCGGCGGCGCCCTTCGTGAACTCCTCCTGGATGATGTCGCGGTACTCCTCAGGGATGGAGTTCCACACGTCGATGTTGATGTAAGCGCCGCAGGTGCCGATGAGGTGGTTGGTGAAGCTCATCTGCTTGGCAACCTCAGCGGAGCCGTTGGTGGAATAAGCGTTCATGTTGCCCTCGAGACCGTCGACAACACCCTGCTGCACGGCAGAGATGGTCTCGGAGAAGGCCATGGCGGTCGGGGTGGCGCCCATGGCGGTCAGGCAGTTGATGTACATGGAGCTGTTGGGAACGCGGATCTTCATGCCCTTGAGATCATCGGGAGTCTTGATCTCCTTGTTGGTCTGCAGGCAGCGGAGGCCGACGTTGAAGTCGAGCGCGAGGACGTGGATGCCGTAGTTGTCCTCGATGTCCTGGCACATCTGCTTCACCACGTCAGACTGGCAGACGTAGGAATACTGCTGGAGGTTGGTGTAGAGCATCGGAGCGATGAGGGCTTCGAAGTCGATGTTGTAGTCGGCGAGGTAAGAGGGATCCTCGCAGGCGATCCAGTTGGCGCCGTCGACGACCTGCTGGAGGTTGTCCTTATAAACGGCGAGCTGGCCGGAGCCGTAGGTCTCGATCTCGACGGCACCGTTGGTGCGGTCCTTGATGCGCTGAGCAACCTGCTCCATCTCGACGGTGAGCTGCTCGGTGGGAGCGAACACGTGGCTGAGCTTGAGGACGATGTGGAAATCGTCGTCAGCGGAACCGGCGGCCTCGGGGGCGGAGCCGGCGGGGGCGGTGTCCTGCTTGCTGCCGCAGGCGCAGAGCGCGAACACCATGACCAGAGCGAGAAGCACAGCGATGGTCTTCTTCATGGGGGTTTCTCCTTTCCAAATTCTGCTAGGTTAATTTCCGCTTAATAAATGCGGTCGATTGCAGTTGAAAATATATCGGGTTTTAACCGGAAAATCAAGCCCTTTCAATGCTTTTCAGCCCTTTGAACAGTTTTGAATGCTTAATTTTGTGTGAGTTGTCGCTTGAAAAGTGCTTAATTTTATGGTTAAATTTAATTGTAATCCAAAATTCGGGAACGGAGGCGTTTTCAATGCCGAAAAAGGTGACGCTCAAGGATGTTGCCGCGGTCACGGGCGTGACGACCGCGAGCGTATCCATGATCTTAAACGGCAAGGATCTCAACCGCTTCACGCCGGAGACGGTCTCGCGCGTGATCGCCGCGGCGCAGACGCTGGGGTACGTCTCCCCTTCCGCGCGGCACGAGCAGAAGCAGATCGCCATTTTGAGCCCATCGGTGAACAACCCCTACCACACGACGATCATCATGGGCATCGAGCGCGCGGCGCTCGCGAGCGGCTATCTCACCGCGATCTACAACACCTATTGGAATCCGCAGACGGAGCTGACGCTCCTGCGCCAGCTGGAAAAGCGCCGCGTGGCGGGCATCATCTACGTGATGAACCCGCTGCAGGTGGAAAAGGCGCGCGAGATCGACCGGCACACGCCGATCGTCGCCGTCGGCGATATCGTCAACGACATCGGCATCGACACCGTGGACGTGAACAACTTCCGCGCGGCCGAGATCGTGGCCGAGCACCTGATCAAATTAGGTCATAAGCACATCGCCTACCTCACCACCTCGCTCAACGACCACCACATCGCGCGCGTGCGCCGCTGCGAGGGCCTGCAGGACACGTTCCGGCGGCTCTGCCCCGAGGGCAGCGTGACGGTCTTCTGCAAGGAAAACCAGCTTGAGCAGGAGATCCAGAGCCCGGACATCGAGCTCGAGAGCGGCAAGGAGCTCGCGAGAGAGTGCATGCAGCACCCGGAGATCACCGGCATCGTCGCAATCAACGACATGGTCGGCTTCGGCGTGCTCGACGGGCTGCTCGAGGCCGGAAAGCGCGTGCCGGAGGACTACAGCCTCTGCGGGTTTGACAACGTGTTCCCCTCCGGCTTTCAGCGCATGCAGCTGACGACCGTGGACCACGGCACGATCTACCACGGCGCGCGGGCCTTCCATCTGCTCAAGGACCGCATGGAGACCGCCGGCACGCACAGCGCGGCCTACCCGATCACGAGAGTGGAATACCGCAGCAAGCTCGTCGAGCGCGGCAGCACGGGAAGGCCGAGGGAGTAATCCATGAAAAAATCCTACATTGTCACCATGAAGCACGACGAAAAGACGCTCATCGCCCTTTCGCACATGCAGTATGATCTCTTCTGCGTGCGCAACTATGTGGCCAGAAACGTGCTGGCGATCGCGGCGATTCTGGTCGGCGGGTTCTATTTTAAGCACATCTGGGGCATTCTCCTGCTGGCCTACGGGACGTATCTGCTCACGAGCACCTATGCCTCGGCCAACCACACCGCGCGAAAGCTCATAGCGGCCATTGAGGCAAACGGCGGCAAGTTTCCCTCCTCGCGCTATTTCTTCGAGGACGGGCAGATCCGCATCGTCTACCACCCCGGCGAGGCGGACGAGGAGGAGCTCGACCCCGTCGGCTACGGCGCGGTGCAGAAGCTGGGTGAGGACCGGCAGTACCTCTATCTCTTCACAAGCGACCGCGGGGGCTACATGATCCCGAAGGACGGTCTCGGCGGAGACGAGGCGGGCTTTCGCGCCTTCGTGCAGAGCAAGACCGGCATGGCCTTCCAGAAGAGCCGCATGCCGATGAGCAGGGTCAAAGCGTGGCTGTATGAGAGAGAGCACCGCGGGCCGCGGCTTTAAGTCTGAAATCAAAAAACCTGTCCCGAAAACGGGACAGGTTTTTTTGTACGCTGTCATCGGTGAACACAGCCGCTGCCGAAGGGGCAGCCTCTGGCGCGCCCCGTGTCCGGCAGATAATGGCAGACGTGGCCGCGGCGCGTCAGGCCGCTGTTGTGAATGCCCCGATAGTGCCGGCAGCCGACGCACTCCGGCTCCAGCGGCCAATCGAAAAACGCATCCATGTGCGCATCGTCAATGCTGCTTCCGTTCATTTCTGACCTCCTCTTCCATCCAATCTGTCCAGAGCGCTGCCGCGGCCTGCTCGGCGGCGGCGAGCAGCCGCTCCAGATGGCGCTGGCCATAATAGACGCCCTGCCCGGCGAGCGCCTGCCGCGTCTGCGGTATGGTGAGCCCCTCGACATAGCGCAGGCGCAGAAGCGTCCGGTTCTGCTCGTCCGGCACCGCGGCGAGAAACCGCTCCATGCGCTCCCGGTCCGTCCGGCTGCGGGAGAGCGCCGCGTTCGTGCGCGTCCGCTCGGCGCAGATCTTCTCATAGCGCGCGCTCAGTGCATCGAGCTCCCGGCGCAGCTGCTCCGCCTCCTGCCGGAGGGCCTGCTGCCGCGCCTCGAGCGCATGCGCCGTTCTGGCGCAGGTCTTCAGGCGCGCGAGGGTACGCTCATAGCCGATCGGTCACATCTCCCTCCGTGCGCCGCCAGCTGGAGAGCAGCCCCTCCATGCAGTCCGGGCAGTAGGCGCCGAGCATCGGCACCTCATAGTAGGTATCGCCCTGCCAAAACCGGTCCGCGCACCGGCGGCAGGCGTGGATTTCGCGTCTCATGCGTTCCGCCTCCTTCTTTCAAGTTTGCCTCATAACAGATTGCGTTTCTGCGATTTGTCCATAGATTACCCCTCGCAAATGCGAAAGTCAAGACATATTTTGCATTTTCGCAATTTTTGTGCAAGTTGACGACTTGCGATTCCGCGAGCCTTGTGGTAAGCTTTCCACAAGGAGAGTGATCCACATGTCCGTTGGCAAGCGCATGAAGGAGCGCAGAAAAGCGCTCGGCTATTCCGTGGAGGACATCGCCGTTCGGCTGGGCAAGAGCCCCGCCACCGTCTATCGCTATGAGAGCGGCGACATTGAAAAGCTGCCCGGGGATCTGCTGGCCCCGCTGGCAGACATTCTGAACACCTCACCGGCCTATCTGATGGGCTGGGAGGACGCGGCGCCCCCCGCCGGCCCCCGGCAGATTACGGATCAGGAGCTGAAGTTTGCCCTCTGGGGCGACGGCGAGATGGACGACCACGATCTCGCGGCCGTGCGCGCCTACGCCGCCTTCCTCAAGCAGCAAAAGCAAACTTAAGGCTCCCCGCTGTGGAAAAAGGAGAAGAATCGTAGCATGACCCTGTTGGAGCTCTATCGCTATGCCGACGCAAAGCGCATCCCGGTGGACGCCTTTCCGCTCGGCAGGACGGAGGCGCTCTCACTTTTGGACGGCGAGGGCGGCTGCCACATTGCGATCGACCCCTTCCGCGTGAAGAGCGCGGCCGATGAGAAGACAAAGCTCGGCCACGAGCTCGGCCACTGCATGACGGGCGCGTTCTACACCGTCGCCTCCCCCTGCGACGTGCGCGCCCGCCACGAAAACCGCGCCGACAAATGGGAGATCGAGATGCTCATCGGGCGCGAGGCGCTGCAGAGCGCCGTCGCCGCCGGGCACACCGAGGTCTGGGATCTCGCAGAATACTTCGGTGTGACGGAGGAATTTATGAAAAAGGCGATCCTGTGGTATCGCGAGGGGCGTCTCGAATAAGAGGCGTCCCGTCATTTTCCCGGTCAAAAACAGCATTTTTTCTCAATCGTTGGACAAAGCCCCAAAATTGATTTTTGGGCATTGACACCCCCCCTCTGCCTTGTTAAAATGTCGAAGATAAAAATCCTGCAGAAAGGATGTGAGGGCCTTGGAAATGCTGATTCGCGGCTGCCGTGTCTTTTTGGACGGGGTTTTTGTTCCCATGGACGTCCGTATTGCCGGCGGAAAAATCGCTCAGCTGTTGCCCCCGACCGAGCCCGTTCAGGGGATTCCTGTTTTTGAATTTCACAATTGTTTCTTATTGCCCGGACTTACAGATGTGCACGTTCATCTGCGAGACCCGGGTTTTTCTTTTAAAGAAACGATGCGCACGGGCACTTTGGCGGCGGCCCGCGGCGGCTACACGACCGTCTGCCCGATGCCGAATCTGAACCCCGTGCCGGACAGCATCGAGCATCTGGAGGAAGAGCTCCGGCGCATCCGCGACGACGCCGTCATCCGCGTGCTGCCCTACGCCGCGATCACCGTGGGTGAAAAGGGCGAGACGCTCGCCGATCTCGAGGGCATGGCGGAGAACGCCTTCGCCTTTTCGGACGACGGCAAGGGCGTGCAGTCGGATGAGATGATGAAAAACGCCATGCTGCGCGCCAAGGCGCTCGGCAAGGTGATCGTGGCTCACTGTGAGGACGAGACGCTCCTGCGCGGCGGATATATCCACGACGGGGCCTACGCCAAGGCGCACGGTCACCGCGGCATCTGCTCGGAGTCCGAATGGGCGCAGGTGCAGCGCGACGTGCGCCTCGCCGAGGAGACCGGCTGCGCCTACCACGTGTGCCACGTGTCGACGAAGGAGAGCGTTCAGATCATCCGTGATGCCAAGGCGCGCGGCGTGAACGTGACGTGCGAAACCGCGCCGCACTACCTGCTGCTGACCGAGGACGATCTGCAGGAGGACGGGCGCTTTAAGATGAACCCGCCGATCCGCGAAAAGGCCGACCGCGACGCGCTCATCGCGGGGCTCCTCGACGGAACGGTGGACATGATCGCGACGGACCACGCGCCGCACACGGCGGAGGAAAAGTCGCGCGGGCTGGAAAAGTCGCTCATGGGCGTCGTCGGGCTTGAATGCAGCCTGCCGGTGCTGTACACGGGACTGGTGAAGCCCGGCGTCGTGCCGATGGAGACGATCGTTGAGCGCATGACCACAGCTCCGGCAGGGCGCTTCAACATCGAGAGCGGCATCGCGGTCGGAGCGCGCGCAGACCTCTGCGTATTCGACCCGAACGAAGCTTGGACGATCGACCCCGAGGAGTTTGCATCCATGGGAAGAGCAACGCCGTTCGCGGGGTGGAAGGTCAGCGGAAGAGTGAAAATGACGATCTGTAACGGAGAGATCGTATACCAGAGCGGAGAGTGAAAAAGATGCATAATTTCAACCGTAAGCTAATCCTGGAAAACGGCAGCGTTTACTTAGGCTTCGGCTTCGGCGCGGCGGAGGACGCCGTGTGCGAGGCGGTGTTCAACACCTCGATGGTCGGTTATCAGGAGATCGTGTCCGACCCGAGCTACACCGGACAGGCCGTCGTGATGACCTATCCGATCATCGGCAACTACGGCATCACGGACGAGGACTTTGAGACGAAGACGCCCACGATCGGCGCGCTGATCGTGCGGGAATACAACGACAACCCCTCCAACTTCCGCTACACCAAGACGCTCTCGGAGCTGATGGTGGAGTGCGGCGTGCCGGGCATCTCCGGCGTGGACACCAGAAAGCTGACGCGCGAGATTCGCGACGCGGGCAGCATGAAGTGCCTCATCACGTCGATGGAGACCGACACCGAGACCGCGTTGGACAGACTCCGCGTGGCACGGCTGCCGCAGGATCTGGTGCAGCGCGTGAGCTGCCGCAAGCGCTGGTATTCGCGCACGTCGAACCACCGGTTCAACGTGGTGGCGATCGACTGCGGCATGAAGCTGAACATTGTCCGCAGCCTGAACGCGCGCGGCTGCAACGTGACGGTCGTGCCCTACAACACGACGGCGCGGGAGATCGAGTTCATGGAGCCGGACGGGCTCTTCCTCTCCAACGGCCCCGGCGACCCGCAGGACGTGCCCGAGGTGGCGGAGGTCGTGCGCACGCTTCGCGGCAAGCTCCCGATCTTCGGCATCTGCCTGGGGCACCAGATCATCTCGCTGGCCTACGGCGCCGAGACCTACAAGCTCAAGTTCGGCCACCGCGGCGGCAACCACCCCGTGCGCAATCTCGAGACCGGAAAGCTCGAGATCACGAGCCAGAACCACAGCTACGCCGTGAAGGCCGAGTCGCTCGCCGGCACTGACCTTGAGGCGACGCACATCAACCTGCTGGACAATACGATCGAGGGCGTGAAGTGCGAGCGCGACATGGTCTTCTCCGTGCAGTATCACCCGGAGAGCGCGCCCGGCCCGCAGGACAGCAGCTATCTCTTCGACCAGTTCATCCGCCTGCTCGAGCAGCACAAGGCCGAGGGCGGAACGCAGTTTACTCTCTTCGGAAAGGAGGCGGACCACCGTGCCTAAGAGAACCGACATTCATAAGATCCTCGTGATCGGCTCGGGTCCGATCGTGATCGGGCAGGCCGCCGAATTTGACTACGCGGGCACACAGGCCTGTCTCGCCCTGCGCGAGGAGGGCTATGAGGTCGTGCTCGCAAACTCCAACCCCGCGACGATCATGACCGACACCGCCATCGCGGACAAGGTCTATATGGAGCCGCTCACGCCGGAATACGTGGCGCGCATCATCCGCTATGAGCGCCCGGACGCGATCGTGCCCGGCATCGGCGGCCAGACGGGATTGAACCTCGTGATGGCGCTCAGTGAGCAGGGCGTGCTGCAGGAGTGCCAGGTCGAGGTGCTCGGCACGCGGCCGGAGAGCATCGCCTGCGCGGAGGACCGCGAGAAGTTCAAGGCCCTGTGCGAGGCGCTCGGCGAGCCGGTGCTCCCGAGCATGATCGCCACGAGCATCTCCGAATGCCGCGCGGCGGCGCGCGAGATCGGCTACCCCGTGGTGCTGCGCCCGGCCTTCACGCTCGGCGGCACGGGCGGAGGCTTTGGCGGCGACGACGCGGAGGTCACCGCCCTCGCGAAAAACGCCCTCGCCCTCTCCCCTGTACATCAGGTGCTGGTGGAAAAGAGCATCAAGGGCTACAAGGAGATCGAATACGAAGTGATGCGCGACTCCAACGACACCGCCATCACCGTCTGCAACATGGAAAACATCGACCCAGTGGGCATCCACACGGGCGACAGCATCGTCGTGGCGCCGAGCCAGACGCTCACGAACCGCGAATACCACATGCTGCGCGACAGCGCGCTGCGCCTGATCCGCGCGCTCGAGGTCGAAGGCGGCTGCAACGTGCAGTTCGCGCTGGACCCGGAGAGCTTCAAGTATTACCTCATTGAGGTCAACCCCCGCGTCAGCCGCTCCTCGGCGCTGGCGAGCAAGGCCAGCGGCTACCCGATCGCGCGCGTTTCGGCGAAGATCGCCGTCGGCATGACGCTCGATGAAATTCAGATCGCGAACACCCCCGCCTCCTTCGAGCCGACGCTCGACTACGTCGTGACGAAAATGCCGCGCTTCCCGTTCGACAAATTCGCCGGCGCCTCGAACAAGCTCGGCACGCAGATGAAGGCGACGGGCGAGGTGATGAGCATCGGCCGCACGATCGAGGAGAGCCTCCTCAAGGCGATCCGCTCGCTGGAGATCGGCGTGAGCCACGTGTACATGCCGAAGTTCCACCACATGCCGATCGAGGAGCTGATGGAGTACATCAAGATCGGCACGGACGACCGCATCTTCGCCATCGCGCAGCTGATGTGGCTCGGCGTGGACTACAACCGCATCTGCAACATCACGGGCATCGACATGCTCTTCCTCGATAAGATCCACAACATCGTCTCGCTCGAGCGCGAGATCAAGGACGACCCGTTCAACCCCGACGCGCTCTGGCGCGCCAAGCGCATGGGCTTTTCGGACAGACACCTCGCCCACCTCTGGAAGTGCGCGGAGCAGGACGTGGCCGCGAAGCGAAAAGCGCTCGGCATCGTGCCGGTCTATAAGATGATCGACACCTGCGCGAGCGAGTTTGAGAGCTATATCCCCTATTTCTACTCCACCTATGAGCAGGAGAACGAATCCGTCGTCTCCGAGCGCGAGAAGATCCTCGTCCTCGGCGCGGGTCCGATCCGCATCGGGCAGGGCGTGGAGTTTGACTACTCCACCGTCCACGCCGTGAAGACCATCCGCGAGGCGGGCTATGAGGCCATCATCATCAATAACAACCCCGAGACCGTCTCCACGGACTACACCTGCTCCGACAAGCTCTATTTTGAGCCGCTCACGGTCGAGGACGTGATGAACGTCATCGAGCTGGAACAGCCGAAGGGCGTCATCGCGACGCTCGGCGGCCAGACGGCTATCAACCTCGTCGAGCCCCTGATGGAGCGGGGCGTGCCCATGATCGGCACGCAGCCGGACGCGATCGAGCGCGCGGAAAACCGCGACTGCTTCGAAAAGCTCCTGCTCGAGCTCGACATTCCGCAGCCGCCCGGAGAGGCCGTGACGAACATCGAGGCCGGCGTAGAGGCCGCGGCGCGCATCGGCTACCCCGTGCTCGTCCGCCCGAGCTACGTGCTCGGCGGCCGCGCCATGCAGATCGTCTCCGAGGAGGAGAGCCTGCGGCACTATCTCCTCAACGCCGTGCGCATCGACGAAAAGCAGCCCGTGCTGGTGGACAAATACATCATCGGCCGCGAGGTCGAGGTCGACGCCGTCTGCGACGGGGAGAACGTATTCGTGCCCGGCATCATGGAGCACGTGGAGCGCACCGGCGTCACTCCGGCGACAGCATCAGCGTCTACCCCGCCGTGAGCCTCTCGGAAACGGTGAAGGACACGATTCTCGACTACACCCGCCGGCTCGGCCTCGGCATCGGCATCGTGGGACTTTACAACATCCAGTTCATAGTCGACCGGGACGACCGCGTCTACATCATCGAGGTCAACCCCCGCTCGAGCCGCACCGTGCCGTTCATCTCCAAGTCCACGGGGCGGAGCCTCGCCGATATCGGCACACTCGCGATGCTGGGCGTGACGCTGCCAGAGCAGGGCATCACAGAGCTCTGCGGCAAAGACAAGCCCAGATACTACGTCAAGGCGCCCGCCTTCTCGTTCAGCAAAATCGCGGGCCTCGACGCCTACCTCTCCCCCGAGATGAAGTCCACGGGCGAGGCCATCGGCTATGACCGCGCGCTCAACCGCGCGCTTTACAAGGCGCTGCAGGCAAGCGGCATGAGCGTCACGAACGCGGGCACCGTGTTTGTGACGATCGCGGACAGCGACAAGGACGAGGCCCTGCCGCTCATCCGCCGGTTCTACGACCTCGGCTTCAACATCGAGGCCACGGAGGGCACGGCGCAGTTCCTCAAAGAACACGGCATCCGCACGAGAGCGAAGAAAAAGCTCTCCGAGGGCAGCGACGAGATCCTGCAGGGCATCCGGAAGGGCTACGTCAGCTACGTGATCAACACGCGCGACATTTCGAGTCAGTCCAGCCACACGGACGGCTTCGAGATCCGCCGCTGCGCGGTGGAAAACAACGTCACGATCTTCACCGCGCTCGACACGGTGCGAGTGCTGCTCGATGTGCTGGAGGAGATCACGATCAGCATTTCCACAATTGACATGTAATAAGGAAACTGAACATGCTTCAATCTACTTTTACGCTCATTGAAAACAACCAATTAACCCCATCCGTCCATGAGCTGAAGCTCCGCGGTGATTGCTCGGCCATCACCGCTCCCGGGCAGTTTGTGCAGGTTTCGGTGCCGGGGAAGTTTCTGCGGCGGCCGTTTTCCGTCTGCGACGTGACGGACGATGTGCTCACGCTGTGCGTGCGCGTCTCCGGGGAGGGGACGGACGTGCTCTGCGCTCTCCCCATCGGATCAGAGCTCGACCTCCTCACCGGGCTCGGCAACGGGTTTGACCTCTCGGAGGTCTCCCCCAGACCGCTGCTCGTCGGCGGCGGCAGCGGCGTCGGCGCGCTCTACTCTCTCGCCAAGGCGCTGCTGCAGCGCGGCCGGCTCGTGCACGCCGCGCTCTGCTTCCGCACGGCGGAGGATGTATATTATGTCAACCAATTCAGGGCGCTCGGCGCGGAGGTGACCGTCTTCACCGAGGACGGCTCCATGGGCGAGGAGGGAAACGCCCTCTTTGCGCTCACGCTGCCGCACTGGGACGCGTTCGCCTGCGGCCCGCTCGGCATGCTGCAGGCACTGGACGACGCCTGCGAGCGTCCGCTGCAGATCTCGCTCGAGGCGCGCATGGGCTGCGGCTTCGGCGCCTGCATGGGCTGCACGATCGAGACCGAGGACGGGCCGAAGCGCGTCTGCAGGGACGGGCCGGTGTTCCAGGGGCAGACGATCGTATGGCCGGAAGAGGATGAGGACTGAGCCATGAACACAAACATCACGCTCTGCGGCATCGGGCTGGATAACCCGATCATCCCGGCCTCCGGCACATTTGGGTACGGCCGGGAATTTGCGGAACTTTATGATATCAACTGCCTTGGCACGTTCTCCTGCAAGGGCACGACGGCGCAGCCGCGCCTCGGTAATCCCACGCCGCGCATCGCGGAGGGAAACGCCGGCATGCTGAACTCCGTCGGCCTGCAGAACCCCGGCATCGACGCGGTGGTCGCAGAGGAGCTCCCCGCGCTCGAGAAGGTCTTTCACAAGCCGATCATCGCGAACGTCTGCGGCTTTTCGGTGGAAGAATACGTGCATGTCGCGCAGAAGTTCGACGCCTGCCCGCAGGTGGGCTGGCTGGAGGTCAACATCTCCTGCCCGAACGTGCACGGCGGCGGCATGGGCTTCGGCACCAGCTGCGAGAGCGCAGCCGAGGTCACGGCGGCGGTGAAGGCGGCGGTGAATAAGCCCGTCATCGTGAAGCTCACGCCGAACGTGACGGACATTGCTTCGATCGCGAAGGCCTGCGAGGACGCCGGCGCGGACGCGCTGAGTCTGATCAACACCGTGATGGCCATGCGGATTGATCTGGGCACCAGACAGCCGGTGCTGAAAAACGTGACCGGCGGTCTGAGCGGCAGCGCGGTCTTCCCGCTCGCGCTGCGGATGGTCTGGCAGGTGTACAAGGCCGTCAGCATCCCAATCATCGGGCTCGGCGGCGTCTCGTCGGCCAAAGACGTGGTCGAAATGATGCTCGCCGGTGCGACGGCCGTCGGCGTTGGCGCGGCAAATCTCAAAAATCCGTTCATTTGCAAACAGATGGTTGAAACTCTGCCGGATATCATGCTACAATATGGAATAGAAAACTTGGAAAATATTATCGGAGGTGCTCATCATGGGTAAAGACGTCATCATCGCCTGCGATTTTGCGAGCGGCGCGAGAACGCTGCGGTTTTTGGAGCAGTTCGGGTCGGAGCGTCCCTTCGTGAAGATCGGCATGGAGCTGTTCTACTCCGCCGGACCGACGATGGTCCGCGCGCTCAAGGACCGGGGGCACAAGGTGTTTCTCGATCTGAAGCTCTGCGACATTCCGAACACCGTCGGCCGCTCGATGCGCGTGCTGCGCGATCTGGGCGCTGACATGATCAATCTCCACGCCTCCGGCACGATCAAGATGATGGAGGCCGCGCTCGAGGGGCTGACGCGCCCGGACGGCACGCATCCCCTGCTCATCGCCGTGACGCAGCTGACGAGCACGGACGAGCAGCGCATGCGCGAGGAGCTGCTGATCGACCGCCCGCTCGAGGAGGTCGTGTTGCACTATGCCGCAAACGCCCGCAGGGCCGGGCTCGACGGCGTGGTCTGTTCGCCGCTGGAGGCCCCCGGCGTGCACGAGCGCTGCGGCGCGGAGTTTCTGACCGTGACGCCCGGCGTGCGCTTCGCCGCCGAGAAGCCGACAGACGACCAGGTGCGCATCACGACGCCCGCCGGCGCCAAGGCGCTCGGCTCCGACTTCATCGTCGTCGGCCGTCCGATCACGAAGGCCGAGGACCCGGTCGCGGCGTATCATAAGTGCCTGACTGAATTTGTCGGATAAAAAACCTTCCCCCTCGGGGGAAGGGGGACCGCTTGCGGTGGATGAGGGGCAAGCCCCCTGCGCAATCGGTTCCAACGCACCAGATGACAGAAAAGGAGTCTATCATGCGCTCAGGGCTGACCAAAAACGCGCAGTCTCTGCGCAAAAACATGACGCCGGAAGAGCGCACGCTCTGGTATCAGGTGCTGAAAACGCTTCCGGTTCCGGTAAAGCGGCAGAAGGTCATTGGCCCGTATATTGTGGACTTCTATATTCCGTCCAGACAAATTGTCATTGAAGTTGACGGCAGTCAGCACTATGAACACGCCGGGCAATCGAAAGACATTCTTCGGGAAGAAGATTTTCGTCAGCTCGGCATCAAAGTCCTGCGCTATTCAAACCGTGAAATCAAAACGAATCTCCGCGGCGTCTATGAGGACATTGCCAGACACTGCGGGATAGAAGGATAAACCATATAGCCTCGGCGGTAGACGGCCCCTCATCCACCGCTGACGCGGTCCCCCTTCCCCCGAGGGGGAAGGTTTTGTTCTGAATGACAGCTCAAAGGAGGCAACAACGTATGAAATCTGCTATTGCTCGCGGTCTGCTTGCCATCGGCGCGGTGTTTCTGCGCCCGGAGCAGCCGTTTACGTGGGCCAGCGGCATCAAGAGCCCGATCTATACCGACAACCGCCTGATCCTCACCGCGCCCGAGGTGCGCGACATGGTCGAGGCCGAGATTGCCGAGACCGTGCGGCGCGAATTTCCCGGCTGCGAAGCGCTCATGGGCACCGCCACGGCGGGCATTGCGCACGCGGCAATCGCGGCGCATCTGATGGGCATGCCGATGGGCTACGTCCGCTCCGGCAGCAAGGACCACGGCCGGAAAAACCGCATTGAGGGCAAGCTGGAGCGCGGCGAGAAGGTCGTCGTGATTGAGGACCTCATCTCCACCGCCGGCAGCGTCGTGACAACGGTTGATGCGCTGCGCGACGCGGGCGCCGAGGTGCTCGGCGTAATCAGCATCTGCACCTACGGCATGGAGCAGGGCGTCCACACGCTCGACGCAGCCAACGTGCGCGCCGTGTCGCTCACGGACATTGACACGATCACCGCCGTCGCCGTAGAAGACGGCTACATCTCCGAGGCGGACGCGAAGCGCGTGCTCGCCTTCCGCGACAATCCCATTGACGAATCCTGGAGACAAGCATGAGACATTTGATTGACATTCGCGATCTCTCGGAACGGGAGATCGCAGGCCTGCTGGATCTGGCGGACGACATTGTGGCCAACCGCGAGGCCTACCGCGAGGTCTGCAGATATAAAAAGCTCGCGACGCTCTTTTTCGAGCCCAGCACGCGCACGCGCCTCTCCTTTGAGGCCGCGATGTATGAGCTCGGCGGACAGGTGCTCGGCTTCTCCGAGGCCGCGAGCTCCTCGGCCTCGAAGGGCGAGAGCGTGGCGGACACGATCCGCGTCGTGGGCTGCTATGCCGATATCATCGCCATGCGCCACCCGAAGGAGGGCGCGCCGATGGTCGGCGCGATGCACTCGAGCGTCCCGATCATCAACGCGGGCGACGGCGGGCACAACCACCCGACGCAGACGCTGACCGACCTTATGACCATCCGGCGCGAGAAGGGCCGGCTCTCGGACTTCACGATCGGTCTCTGCGGTGACCTGAAGTTCGGCCGCACGGTGCACTCGCTCATCGCGGCGCTCAGCCGCTATGAGAACGTGAAGTTCGTGCTCATCAGCCCCGAGGAGCTGAAGGTGCCGAGCTACATCAAGAAAGACATTCTCGCCGAGCAGGGCCTGCCCTACGAGCAGACGACGGAGCTGACCGACGTAATGCCGCAGCTCGACGTGCTCTACATGACGCGCGTGCAGCGCGAGCGCTTTTTCAACGAGGAGGACTATCTCCGCCTGAAGGACAGCTACATTCTCACGCCCGAGAAGCTGCGCGGCGCGAAGGCGGATCTCACGATCCTGCACCCCCTGCCCCGCGTCAACGAGATCGACACCGCCATTGACGCCGACCCGCGCGCCTGCTACTTCCGTCAGGCGCTCAACGGCAAGTTCGTGCGCATGGCGCTCATTATGACGCTCCTCGGGTTGGCAAAGGAGGATCGCGCATGAACATTGATTCCATCCAGAACGGCATCGTCATCGATCACATCCGCTCCGGCGGCGCGATGCAGCTGTTTAAGCTGCTCGGCCTCGATTCGCTCGACTGCCCCGTGGCGATCATCAAGAACGCGCCGAGCGACAAGATGGGGAAAAAGGACATCATCAAGATCGACTCCGCCCAGCCGCTGAATCTGGACGTGCTCGGCTTCGTCGATCCGGACGCGACGATCAACGTGATCCGCGACGGGCAGCTCATCGAGAAAAAGCACGCGGGGCTGCCGGAGCGCATCCGCGACGTGCTCCGCTGCCGCAACCCCAGATGCATCACCAGCGTGGAGCCGGACCTGCCGCAGGTCTTCCAGCTCGCGAACCGCGAGACAAAGACGTATCGTTGTATCTACTGCGAAGCAAAAGCCGAAAAATGAAAGAGAGCGCCCGACGGGCGCTCTCTTTTTTGCGGGCGATTCGTGAATCGCCCC
>JAZPZZ010000043.1:0-24667 GCA_045544935.1 Oscillospiraceae bacterium
GTGCGGCGGAAAAACTCCCTGAGGCGAAGCGTCACGCGAGCCCTCGCGCCGACCAACCGAAGGGCGATGGAGCGCGAGTATTTCAAAGGTGAGCCTCTTTTGAGGCTCTCCTTTGAGGCGTTTACGCCTTTCTTGCCTTCAGCTGTTCGATCATCTCGTCGCAGACCTGGTCCATGTCGCCGACGATGCCGTAGTCGCAGTAGTTGAAGATCTGCGCCTCGGGGTTTTTGTCGACGGCGATGAAGAGATCCGCGTCCACGCCGGCGGTGTGGTTCACCGCGCCGGAGACGCCGAAGCTGATGTAGAGCTTCGTCTTGACCATAACGCCGCTCTGGCCGATCTGCAGCTTGTAGGGCAGGATGCCGCGGTCAAAGAGCGGTCTCGTGCAGCCGATCTTGCCGCCGAGGAGCTTCGCGAGCTCGCGGTAGCGCTCCAGATGCTCGGAGTCCTTCAGGCCGTTGCCGACGCAGACGATGCAGTCGGCGTTTGCGATATCGAGCTCGGGGTCGATATCGTCGGGCGTGAAGTCGATGTGCTTGCAGCGGATCGCCTCGGGGTCGAAGTTGATCTCCTCGCAGATGACGTCGATCTCAGCCTTGCGGCCGGTCGGCGCGTATTTGAACGTGCCGGGGCGGATCGTGCCGACCTGCGGGCGCAGGACGGGCACGGTGATGACGGCCATGATCTTGCCGCCGACGGCGGGCTCGATGAACTGAATGTCGCCGGTCTCTGGGTCGTATTCGAGCTCCATCGCGTCGGAGGTGCAGCCGGTGTCGAGCTGCACGGCGAAGCGGGGCGCGAAGTCGCGGCCGTTGATCGTGCCGCCGACGAAGATCGCCGAGGGGTTGTACTTCTTAGAGAGCACCGTGAACGCGTTGGCATAGGCGTCGGTGTTGAAGTAGTCGTAGCCGGTGCCGCTCACGTAGATGATGCCGTCCACGCCGCACTCGCGCACCTTGTCGCACTCTTCGTGCGGCAGATCGCCGAGGATGACGGCATAGAGCTTGTCGCCGGTCGTGTCGCAGAGCTTTCTCAGCTCGCAGCAGAGCTCGAGGCCCACGGGAGCTGCGGTCTTGCCGTCGTGCTCGATGTAGACCCACATATTCTTATAGTCAGATTTCTGCATCAGATTGCCCTCCTTAAATCGAACCCTTTTCCGCCAGAATCTCCACGAGGCGTCTGGCGTCGGACTTGGCGCTGCCGGTGCTGATGATCTGGCCGGGCTCGGGCAGCTCGGGCGGATAGATCTTCGGCACGATCGTGCCGGAGCCGGGCACGCCGATCTTGTTCAGATCAAGCCCGTCAATGTCGTTTTCGGTGTAGGTCGTGATCGGGGCGGACTTCGCATCGAGATAGGCCTTCAGGTTCGGCAGTCTGCCGTAGAAGTTGTCCTTCTCCACGGTGAGCAGGCACGGCAGCGTGGCCTCCACGGTCTCCTTGCCGTCCTCGAGCGAGCGGGTGGCGCGGATCTTGCCGTCCGCGATGCGCTCGATCGAGTAGCAGCAGGAGATCTGCGAGGCGTCAAAGCGCTCCGCCAGCTGCGAGGCCATTTGGCCGGTCGCGCCGTCGAGCGATTCCTTGCCGCAGAAGATGAGATCGAACTTGCCCTTCATGTCGGCCGCCTTCACGATGGAATAGCTCGTGGAGAGCGTGTCCGCGCCGCCGAAGGGACGGCCGGAGATGAGGATCGCGTCGTCGCCGCCGACGGCGAGGCACTCACGCAGCGTGCTCTCGGCCATCGGAGGTCCCATCGTGATGAGGGTGACCTCGCCGCCGTACTGCTCCTTCACGCGCACGGCAGCCTCCAGCGCGTTGAGATCGAGGGGGTTCGTGAGCGTCGGCACGCCGGCGCGCACGAGGTTGCCGGTCTCGGGGTCCATCTTCACCAGATCCACGTCCGGGATCTGCTTGACACAAACAAGTATTTTCAGCATAGCGTTCTCCTTTCTTCTCAGCCGACGAGCGAGGCGTCGCAGACCTTGCCGGGGTTGAGGATGTAGTTCGGGTCGAACACGCGCTTAATCTCGCCCATCAGCTGGAAGACATCCTCGCCCACGCTCTCGCGCAGATACTGCATCTTCGCGTGGCCGATCGCGTGCTCGCCGGAGACCTGACCCTCGAGCTCGGCGCACTTGGCGTAGGCCTTGTCCATGATGATCTTGGTGCGGCGCTTGAACTCGTCGACCTCCAGATCGTTGGAGCAGCAGTAGATGTGGAGGTTGCCGTCGCCGGCGTGGCCGAAGTTGCGGATCGTGAGACCTTCCTGCTCGCCGAGCGAGCGAATGTAGAGGAGGAAGGCGGGAATCTTGTCCACGGGCACGACGACGTCCATCTCGTCTAAGAGCTTCGTGTCGGCCTCGATGGCGGTGAGGAAGCTGCTTCTTGCGGCCCAGGCGGCCTTCTTGTTGGAGCTCGTCGCCACGACGAGCACGTCCAGCGCGCCGGCCTCCTCGGCGATCTTGCCGAGCTTAATGAGCTTCTGGTCAAGCTCGTCCTCGTCGGAGCCGACGAAGGTCACGAGCAGGGAAGCGCCCACGTCCGCGTCCTTCACGCGCTCGGGGAAGGTCGGGATGCCGGTGAAGGCGGAGGAGCTGGTCACGATGTCGGCGTCCATGAACTCAATGGACTGCGGGTCGAGATTCGCGAGCTTGATCTGCGGCACGAACTTGATGCAGTCCTCCACATTCGCGAAGGGCACGAGGCAGCTGACGTCGCACACCGGGTTCGGGATGAGCTTCATCGTCATCTCGGTGATGACGCCGAGCGTGCCCTCGGAGCCGACCATCAGGTGCAGCAGGCTGTAGCCGGAGCTGGTCTTGCAGACGGTCTTGCCGAGCTCGATGATGCGGCCGTCGGCCAGGACGACCGTGAGCGCGAGGACGTAGTCGCGCGTCACGCCGTATTTCACCGCGCGCATGCCGCCGGCGTTGGTGGAAATGTTGCCGCCCACGGTGGCGGTCTTCTCGCCGGGATCGGGCGGATACATCAGGCCGTGCGCCAGAGCGTCGGCCGCGAGGTCCTTGAGCAGGACGCCGGGCTGGATGCGCACGACGAGGTTGTCCATGTCATAGTGCAGGATCTTGTTCATCCGGCGCGTGCAGAGCACCACGCCGCCCGCGAGCGGAACGCAGCCGCCGACGAGGCCGGTGCCGGCGCCGCGGCAGGTGACGGGGATCTTGTTGTCGTTGCAGATCTTCATGATCTTCGACACTTCCTCCGTCGACTCCACGTCCACCGTGACCTCCGGGAAATACGAGCCGTAGATCGGCATTTCGTCGTGGCTGTAGTTCGGGTCGACCTCTTCGCCCGCGGAGAAACGCTTATCGCCGACGACAGCCTTCAGCTGCTCGGCAATCTCCGGGGTAATTTTGTTGTAGGTTGCCATGCAAGTTTCCTCCTGTTTGAGAAATAAAGGGTTTCCGAAAATTTGACCGAACCCGTGTGAACGGGTTCGGCCAAACAAATGCCATGAAATCAGAGCAGATCGGCCAGCGTGCCGTCGGGGGCAATTGCGCCGCACTTTTTGCCGAGCTCGGTGAGCTCCGCCTCGAGCGCGTCGGAGAAGTCGACGCCGGTGACCTTGCGCTCCTCGAGCAGGCGCGCTTCGATCTCGCCGGGCATGAAGATCTCCTTCACGCCGGTGGCGACGCGGCTGTTCTTGATGAGGCTCGCGTACAGGGAGGCGTGCTCCTTGAAGCGGTCGACGTTGATGAAGTGCTCAATGTCGAGCAGGATGACCGCAAAGCCCGTCTCCTCGGGGCGCATATCCTCGACGAAGGGGATCTCGGGGCTGGTGAGCGCGTCGGAGAGGACGCCGCCGAACATGTCGACGAACACGGCCAGGCCGTAGCCCTTGTGGCCGCCCATCGGACGCACGCAGTAGGCCACGTTCGGATCGGTGGTCGGGTTGCCGTCGTAGTCGTTGGCCCAGCCTTCGGGCATCTCCTTGTTCTCGCGGCGATAGGCCTGCACCTTGCCGATGGCGACGCCGCTGGTGGACACGTCGATGACGATCGGGCGCTCGGGGTTCGTGGTCGGGCAGCCGAGGATGATCGGGTTGGTGCCGATCAGACGGTCGGCGCCGCCGAACGGAGCCTGGCAGGGATAGGTGTTGGAAACGACGATGCCGATCATGTTGTCCTCGGCCATGCGGTGGCCGTAGTAGGCGCCGCAGCCGATGTTCGCGCTGTTGCGGCCCACGCCGGCGGCCACGCCGTACTTCTTCGCGCGCTTGAGGACCTCGTCGTAAACGCGGTTGACCGCCGCGATGCCGGAGCCGCCGCCGCAGTCAAACACGAGGGAGCCTTCCTTGTCGCTCACGCACTGGAAGTCGGGCTGGGGAATGAGGGCGTTGGCCATGTACTGGCGCAGATAGATGCACAGACGGGACAGGCCGTGGGAATACGTGCCGGTGAAGTCGGAGTGCGTCACGACCTCGGAGAGATAGTGCGCGTCGATCTCCTCGACGTTCAGCGCTGCGCACAGGCCGCGGATCAGTTTCTTTTCCTGTTCAAAAGACAGATGAATCATGGTATCTACCTCCAATAAGTATTTGTATGTTTGCGTGATACGTGCGTCTCACCACAGGGGCGGTCAGACCCCTGTGGTGAGAAGAATTCGGGACTTTATCAGCTCGCGGCGACAAGGCCGAGCGGATCGACGCCCGCGACGATCAGGCCGCCGAGCACCAGGATCGCGATGATGCAGTAGATCAGGCAGGGCAGGGCGTTCGTGCGGATGATCTTGCCCTCGTTGCCCATCGTGCCGGTGGTGGCGCAGGCCGCGACGACGTTGTTCACGCAGATCATGTTGCCCGCGGCGCCGCCGATGTTCTGCAGCGCGACGATGAGCACCGGGCTCATCTTCACGAGCTGCGCAGTCTGGAACTGCAGACCGGCGAACAGCGTGTTGGAGACGGTGTTGGAGCCGGACATGAAGGCGCCGAGCACGCCGATGACAGGCGCGATGATGACGTAGGCGCCCTTGAAAATGTTGGCCAGAGCCTCGGCCATGACGTAGAGCATGGACTTGTCCGTCAGGACGGCGTTCATGCCGGTGTTGCGGTAGATGTAAACCATCGAGACGCCGAAGAACAGCGCGATGGCGGCGCCGGAGGTCTGCTTGAAGGTGTCCACAAAGGCTTCCTTGACCTTCGCGCCGGGCATTCTGTGCAGGAAGAACGTGAGGACGCACACGAGGATGAACGGGAAGATACCCGGGCACCAGCCCCAGTTCCAGGTCCAGTTGACGTTCTCGTTGCCGAGGATGTTCTTGATGCTGACCTTGAAGGCGTCGCTCGTCAGGAGGGTCTTGAGACCGAACCAGTTCAGGCGGGTGCCGACGAGGATGAGCGCGATGAGCACGTAGGGAACCCAGGCGAGGACGGCGGACATGCCGTTGTCAACGTCCTGCTTGACCTCCTGCTTGGAGAGCCAGGTGGAATCCCACTGCTCGCGGGGCTCGAAGTCCCAGACCTTCTTCGGGCAGAGGAAGCCCGCGCGGGCCGCGAAGATCACGATGGCGAGCGTCACGATCGCGCCGATCAGAGACGGGAACTCGGGGCCGAAGAAGAAGGCGAGCGCGAGGAACACCACGTCGAACACGACGGCGGTGAAGAGCGCGAAGGGCAGCACGGCGAAGGCGTCCTTGCCGGACTTGTTCTTGCCGAACATCTTGGTCATGACGAACACGCCGAAGAACACGATGAACAGCGCGCACGTGGCCTGGCTGATGGCGGAGAACTTGGTCAGCGCCATGCGGTAGGCCTCTGAGTCGGCGCCGAGGGCCTCAGCGGCCTGCACGGTAACGGCATGGGCGGTGTTGGTCGGGGTGCCGACGGCGCCGTAGACGACGGGGACGCTGTTGTAGATCAGCGCGACGATCGCGGCGCACAGCGGCGGGAAGCCGAGGCTGATGAGCAGCGGGGCGGCGAGCGCGGCGGGCGTGCCGAAGCCGGCGGCGCCTTCGATGAAGGCCGCGAACACGAAGCCCACGATGATCGCCTGGATGCGGCGGTCGGGGTTCACGTTGTTGAACACACGCTGGATGGCGGTGACGGCGCCGGAGTGCTTGAGCGTGTTCATGATGAGGATGGCGCCGAGGATAATCACGAGGGTGCCGATGGCCTCAAGGAAGCCGTCCAGCGCCCAGGCGGCGGAGGTCGTGAAGTCCTGCTTCCAGTACAGCAGGGCGATCACAACCGCGACGACCCAGCCGAGGGGCAGGGCGCGCTTTGCCGGCCAGTTGAAGGCCAGCATCAGAACGATGACGAGTAGGATGGGCAGTGAAGCGATTAATGCAGTCATAGTCTCTCCTCCTAGATTTAGGTGCTCCGCATCCAGTAACTGCGAAGCCTTTTTTGGGGTCGCTTTTCTCATCCGCGCGCCGTCCGCCCGAGCGCCTTTTTCCTCTCTCTCTGCGTGTTTCGGCTTCGTTTGGACACCGGCGGGCAGATGAATCACTGTGGGGACAGGATAACACATAAATTGTGAAATTACAACAATTTGAAGCATCGTTAATAAGATAACTATGTAAAAATTGCCCACTTTCGGACAACCTGCCGAAAATGGGCAAAAAATCAATGCAAGATCTCGTTCATGCTCCCGCTCCGGAAGCCCTTGAGGTCCATCGTCACGTAGGAAAATCCCAGCGCGCGGAGCGCGTCGTGGACCTCCTCGCGCTGATCGAAGAGCATTTGCTGCTCCGACGGCGGCACCTCGATGCGCGCGAGGTCGCCGTGGCTGCGCACGCGAAACTGCGAAAAGCCCCGCGCGAGCAGCAGCTGCTCGGCCTCGTCGATGCGCCGGAGCTTCTCCGCCGTGATCTCCTCGCCGTAGGGCACGCGGCTGGCGAGGCACGCGAACGACGGCTTTGCGGCTGTAGCAAGACCGAGCTTTTCCGAGAGCGCGCGGATCTCCGCTTTGGTGAGCTCGGCCGCCCGCAGGGGGCTTTCGACCCCGAGCTCAAGGATGGCCTTATGGCCGGGGCGGTAGTCGAGATCGTCGTCCAGATTCGAGCCCTCGGCGAGATGCGCGCAGCCTTCGCTTCGCGCGGCGTCCCAGAGCGCGGAGAAGATGTGCTTTTTGCAGTGGTAGCAGCGGTCCGGCGCGTTTAGCCGGAAGGCGTCGACTGCGAGCGCGTCCACCTCCACGAGGCGGTGCACCACGCCGTGCGCGGCGCAGAACGCTTCGGCCTCCGCGACCTCCCGCCGCGGGATCGCCGCGGTCACGGCCGTGAGCGCAACGGCATTTTCGCCCAGCGCCTCACGCGCCGCCGCGAGCAGGAACGTGGAGTCCACGCCCGCGGAATAGGCCACGGCCACACGGCCGAGGCCGCGCAGGGATGCAAGCAGATTTTCATACTTATTGTCTAATGTCATAGCGATTCCTCCATGCTGAAAGGGATGTCATCCTGAGCGGAGCGAAGCGGAGTCGAAGGATCTTGGCAGCGCAGTTAGATAGAGACGGATGGTTCTCTTTTGCTCCCAAGCCAAGATCCTTCGACTTCGCGCTGACGCGCTCCGCTCAGGATGACAGGGAGAGCTGCCGCGGTTCAAATTTCGCGCCGTCAAATTCCCATATTTCCGTAAAGCCCGCCGCCCTTGCCGCCTCCGCCGCCTGATCGAAGGCAAAGGCGAGGTTCTCGCGGCTGTGCGCGTCCGCGGTGATCGTGATGCGCCCGCCCATCTCATGCAGCGCTTCGAGCAGACGCGGCGCGGGGTAGGGCGCCGTGCGGCAGCCCCGGCTCATCGCGCCGGTGTTCACTTCAAAAATCTTTCCGGCCTTGACCAGCGCCTCCATCGCGTCCAGCGCCGCGGCGCGGTAGCGCGAAGAGCGCGCATCATAGAGCGGCTCCGGCTCGTCGAACTTCGTGATGAGGTCGAAGTGGCCGACGATGTCGGCTTTGTCAATTTGCGCGATCTCTTTGACCTTCCGGAAGTACGCCTCCGCCGCGGCGTCCTGATCGCCGTCGAAGGCGATCACGATCATGCGGCGCGCTCTCTCGCGGTTGTCGTCCAGCGCCCAGAGGCCGCGCTCGGTCTCGAGCGCGTGCACCGAGGCGATCACATAGTCGAAGCCCTCGAGCCACTTCGGGTCCGAGGTGAGATCGTATTCCAGGCCGCACCAGAGGTCCAGCCGTCCGGCGTATTCGTCCCGCAGCCGGCGCAGCTGGGCGCAGTATTCCGCCATGCGCTCCGGCTTCACGGTCCAGAATTCGTTCTCCATCGGGCTGTGTGCCGTGATCCCGAGCCCGGAAAGACCGAGTTCGAGCGCCGAAGCGGCCATCTCAGCGGGCGTGTTTTTCCCGTCGTCGAAGGTGGTGTGGTTGTGGAGCGATTGACGGACGATCATTTCATCTTCTCCTGCTTCACCTTGTGGTCGATCACGTGGCGCGAGGCCATCTCGGCCTTGATCTCGTCCATGGTGATGCCCATGTCGAGCATGAGCACCATCGCGTGATACATGAGATCGCCGAGCTCGTAGATCGTGTTGGCCCTGTCGTCGTCCTTCGCGGCGATGATGACCTCCGTGGCCTCCTCGCCGACCTTTTTTAAGATTTTGTCGCGTCCCTTGTCGAAGAGATAGGAGGTGTAGGAGCCCTCCTTCGGCGCGTCCTTCCGGCCGCGCAGCATCTCAAAGAGGTCTTCATACTGGAAGCCCTTCTGCGCCGCGCCGTCATAGACCGGCCGGAAGAAGCAGCTCTCCGCGCCGGTGTGGCAGGCCGGTCCGTCCTTTCGCACCTCGACGACGAGGGCGTCCGCGTCGCAGTCCGCCGTGATCGACACGATGTGCTGCACATTCCCGCTCGTCTCGCCCTTGCGCCAGAGTTCCTGCCGCGAGCGGCTGAAAAAGCAGGTGCGCCCCTCGTCCATGGAGATGCGCAGGCTCTCGGCGTTCATGTACGCCAGCGTGAGAACCTGCTTCGTCTCCGTGTCCACCACGATCGCGGGGATCAATCCGCGGTCGTCAAATTTCAAGTTTTCAACATTCAGCATCGTTTATCTCCTGACCAGAATCCCGTTTTCGGCGAGCAGCGCCTTGAGTTGGGAAATCTCCACCTCGCCGAAGTGGAAGATCGAGGCGGCGAGTCCGGCGTCGACCTTCGGAAGCGTCTGAAACAGCGTCACGAAGTCTTCGGCTTTTCCCGCGCCGCCGGAGGCGATCACGGGCACGGACACGGCCTCGCAGACGGCCGCGAGCATTTCGAGATCGAAGCCCTGCTTCACGCCGTCGGTGTCGATGGAGTTTAAGACGATCTCGCCCGCCCCGTCGCCGACGCCGCGGCGGACCCATTCGATGAGCTCCATGCCGGTGTTCTCGCGCCCGCCTCTGGCGAACACGCGAAACTCGCCCCCGACGCGCTTTGCGTCCACCGAGAGCACGACGCACTGGTCGCCGTAGCGCCTGGCGGCCTCGCCGATGAGCGCGGGGTTTCGGATCGCGCCGGAATTGACGCTCACCTTGTCCGCGCCGCATTTGAGCACGCGGTCAAAATCGTCGAGCGTGTTGATGCCGCCGCCGACCGTGAGCGGGATGAAGATCGTCTCCGCCACGCGCGTGAGAATGTCCGTGAACAGGCCGCGCCCCTCGTGCGAGGCGGTGATGTCGTAGAACACGAGCTCGTCCGCGCCGCGCTCGGAGTAATAGCGTGCCAGCGCCACCGGGTCCGAAACGTCGTTCAGACCGAGGAAGTTCACGCCCTTGACCACCCTGCCGTCCTTCACGTCCAGACAGGGGATGATGCGTTTTGTAATCATCGTGCAGCCTCCAGTGCCTCGCGCAGATCCACCGCGCCGGTGTAATAGGCCTTTCCCAAAATCGCGCCGTAAAGACCTGCGTCCCGCAGCGCCCGAACGTCCTCCAGCGAGGACACGCCGCCGGAGGCGATCACGTTCATCGAAAAGCGCGCGTTGAGATTCTCGTACAGCGCGCGGTTTGCTCCGCGCATCGCACCGTCGCGCGAAATGTCTGTCACGATCACGGTCCGCACGCCGAGCGGATCCAAAACCGCGCAGAATTCCTCGCCGGTCGTCTCGCTCGTCTCGGTCCAGCCGTGCGTGGCCACGAGGCCGTTTCGGCAGTCGACGCCGACGGCGATCGCGTCGCCGAATTTTGCGACCATGCGCTCTAAAAACGCGCGGTCGCGCAGCGCCGCCGTGCCGAGAATCACGCGGCGCACGCCGAGATCGAGATAGCGGGCGACGGTGTCGTCGCTTCGGATGCCGCCGCCGATCTCCACGTTTAAGTCGCCGCGCTTCACGACCTCCGCCACGGCGGGGAGGTTCGGCGTCTCGCCGCTTTTTGCGCCCTCGAGATCGACCATGTGCACCCATTCGGCACCGGCGTCGGCGAAGCGCGCGGCCATGTCCGCGCCGCGCTCGGCGTAGACGGTCATCTGCTGGTAGTCGCCCTGATAGAGCCGCACGGCGCGGCCCTCATATAAATCAATTGCGGGAAGAAGAATCATGCTGTAGCCTCCAGTTCGCAGAAGGCCCTGAGAATGTTCAGCCCGACCTTGCCGCTCTTTTCCGGGTGGAACTGGCAGCCCATCACGTTGCCGCGCGCGACGGCGGCGGTCACGGCCGTGCCGTATTCGGCGGTGGCGATCGTGCTCTCGTCGCAGTGCTTGGCGTAGAAGCTGTGCACGAAATAGACGCAGTCGCCGTAATTTACGTATTTCAGCAGCGGATGATCCAGAAGCGGGTGCAGCGCGTTCCACCCGATGTGCGGCACCTTGAGGTCCGCCGGAATGTCGGCTTTCAGATCCTCCACGCTGCCGGGGATCAGCCCGAGCCCCGCGTGCTCGCCGTATTCCAGACTCCGGTCAAACAGCAGCTGCATGCCGAGGCAGATGCCTAAGAGCGGCTTTCCCGCCTTGGCCTCCGTGATCACGACCTCGTCGAGCCCCGACGCGCGCAGCTTCGCCGCCGCGTCGGCAAAGGCGCCGACGCCGGGGAGGATGATCCGGTCCGCCGCGCGGATCGCCGCGGCGTCGCCCGTCACGACGGCCTCCGCGCCGATCATCTTCAGCGAGCTTTTGAGGGAAAAGAGGTTCCCTACGCCATAATCAACAATTGCAATCACGCCAAAACTCCTTTGGTGCTCGGCACGGCGTCCGCCGCGGCCGGGTCGATGGAAACCGCCGCGCGCAGCGCGCGCGCAAAGGCCTTGAAGGCGGCCTCGATAATGTGGTGCGAGTTCGTGCCGTCGAGCTGCTTTAAGTGCAGCGTCAGCCCCGCCTCACGGCAGAGAGCATGGAAAAACTCCTCCACGAGCTCGGTGTCGAACGTGCCGACCTTCTCGGTCGGAATTTCGAGCCCATAGCGCAGGCAGGCGCGGCCCGAGAGATCGAGCGCGCAGAGCACGAGCGCCTCGTCCATCGGCAGGAGCATGCTCCCGTAGCGCCGGATGCCGCGCTTTTCGCCGAGGGCGGATTTGATCGCCATGCCGAGCGCGATGCCGACGTCCTCCACGCTGTGGTGGTCATCCACGTTCGTATCGCCGCGGCAGGTGACGGTGAGATCAAAGCGCCCGTGCGCGGCAAAGAGATTCAGCATGTGGTCCAGAAACCCCACGCCGGTATCGATCTGCTGGGCGCCGAGGCCGTCGAGATTCAGACGCAGGGAGATATCGGTCTCTGCGGTGGTTCGGTTGATCGTTGCGGTTCTCATATCGTCGTCCTCCTTTGGGAGATGCGTTCTATTATACTTTCATCATGTCGTCAATGGCCTCTAAAAACTGGTCCATCTGCGCCTTTGTGCCGATCGTGACGCGGCACCAGTCGCGGATGCGGGCCTTGGGCCAATGGCGGATGAGCACGCCGCGCTCACGAAGGCCGCGGTAGAGCGCCTCGCCCGAGCACTCCGGCGCGCGGATGAAGAGGAAGTTTGCCATCGACTCCGTCACGGTGAAGCCCCGCTGCCGCAGGGAGAGCGCGGTGTAGGCGCGGTTGGCCCGAATGGCGGCGGCGTTGGTTTGATAATACACGTCATCCCTTATCGCCGCAAGTCCGCAGGCCGCGGTCATGCGGTTCACGTTGTAGGGATTCGTGGAATATTTGAGGGTGTTGAGGTCCTGAATCAGACTCGCGGCGCCGACGCCGAAGCCGAGTCTGGCGCCCGCGAGCGAGCGGGATTTGGAGAACGTCTGCGTCACGAGGAGGTTGTCGTATTTTTTGATGAGCGGAATGCAGCTCTCGCCGCCGAAGTCAATGTACGCCTCGTCGATCACGACCACGTGCTCCGGGTTCGTCTTCACGATCTCCTCGATCTCCGCGACCGAGAGGAGCGTTCCCGTCGGCGCGTTGGGATTCGCGAGCACGACGTTTCCGCTCACGCCGCAGAAGTCCTTCGCGCGGATCGAAAAATCCGCCTGCAGCGGCACCTCGCGGTAGGGCACGCGGTTCACCGCCGCGAACACGGGGTAAAACCCGTAGGTGATGTCCGGAAAGATGAAGGGGTGGTCGCGATCGCCCCACGCCATAAAGGCGAAGTTCAAAATCTCGTCCGAGCCGTTCGTCATGAGGACGTTCTCCGGCTCCACGCCGAGATATTCCGCCACGGCGCGCGTTAATTCCGTGCTCTCCGGGTCGGAGTAGAGCTGCAGGCGCTTCGCCTCCGCCTGGGCTGCGCGCACCACGTTCGGCGACGGGGGAAAGGGACTCTCGTTCGTGTTCAGCTTCACATACTGCTGATCGCGCGGCTGCTCACCGGGGGTATAAGCCTCAAGGGAGGTATATTTACTGCTGAAAAACTTGCTCATAGCGTTCACTCATTCAAATCGGATTTCCACGCTTCTCGCATGCCCATGGAGTCCTTCCTCCTCCGCGAAGAGCGTGATCGCGTCCTTCACATTCCGGAGGGCCTCTTTGGAGTAGTAGGTGTACTGGCTCTTTTTCACGAAGTCGTCCACCGAGAGGGGGCTGCCGAACTTCGCCGTGCCGGTGGTCGGGAGCGTGTGGTTCGGCCCCGCGAGATAGTCGCCGAGCGCCTCCGGCGCGTGCTTGCCGAGGAAGATCGAGCCCGCGTTCTCGACCATGCCGAGCCACGAGAAGGGGTCGTCCACGGCGATCTCCAGATGCTCCGGCGCGATCTCATTGGCGCAGGCAAAGGCGTCCCTGAGGTCGCGGCAGATGACGATCTTGCCGTTATTTTCAATGCTCGCGCGGGCGATCTCCTCGCGCGGGAGAGTCTTCAGCTGCCGCTCAAGCTCCGCTGCCACGGCGCTGCCGAGCGCGGGCGAATCCGTCACGAGGACGCTCGTCGCCATCACGTCGTGCTCCGCCTGCGCGAGCATGTCGGCCGCGAGCACCATGGGGTCGTTCGTGCCGTCCGCCACGATGAGCACCTCGCTCGGCCCCGCGATCGTGTCGATCGCGACGGCGCCGAAGACCTGCTTTTTCGCCTCGGCCACGTAGGGGTTGCCGGGGCCGACGATCTTGTCCACCTTCGGCACGCTCTCGGTGCCGAAGGCCAGCGCGGCCACGGCCTGCGCCCCGCCGATTTTGTAAATCCGGTCCACGCCCGCGATCTTCGCGGCGGCCAGAATGGCGGGGTCGACCCTGCCGTCCGGGCCCGGCGGCGTCGTGATGACGAGCATGCCGCAGCCCGCGAGCTTTGCCGGAACGCAGTTCATCAGCAGGCTCGAGGGATAGGCCGCCGTGCCGTTCGGCACATAGAGGCCGACGCGCGCGATCGGCGTCACCTTCTGCCCGAGCACCACGCCGTCCGGCCGTGTGATCGAAAAGCCGGGGCGAATCTGCTGGCGGTGATATTCCGCGATGTTGTCGTGCGCGAGACGGAGGACCCTGCGGTACTCCTCGCTCACCTCATGGTAAGCTTCTTCAATCTCCTCGTCAGAGACGAGCAGGGAGCTCAGCTTCGCGCCGTCGAATTGTTCCGTCAGCCGATAGAGCGCCTCGTCGCCGTGCGCCTGCACGTCTGCGAGAATTTCCCTGACCACGCCGGAGACATCCTGGATGAGGGGGCTGCGGATAAAGAGCGTTTCGTTCGGCACCTCGCCGTATTGAAAGATTCGGATCATAGTATCTCTCCAATGTGTTCGCACATGGTGCGGATCTCGTCATAGTGAAAGGCATAGCTCGCCGTGTTCGCGATGAAGCGGGCGGAGATGTCCGCCACGGTCTCGAGCGGGGCGAGCCCGTTTTCCAGAAGGGTCTTGCCGGTCTCCACGATATCGACGATCACGTCCGAGAGACCGAGCAGCGGCGCGATCTCAATGGAGCCGTTCAGCTTGATGATCGTAATGTCGCGGCCCTTCTCGGCGTAGTGCGCCTTGGCGATGCGCGGAAACTTCGTCGCCACGCGCAGGTCGCGGTCGCCCTCGTCGCGAAAGTCCTGAAAGCCCGCGACGCACATGCGGCATTTCCCGATGCCGAGGTCCATGAGCTCATAGACCTCCGGCGCGTATTCGAGGAGGATGTCCTTTCCCGCGATGCCCACGTCCGCCGCGCCGCGCTCGACGTAGATTGGCACGTCCGAGGGCTTGACCCAGAAGTAGCGCACGCCGGCGGCCTCATTTTCAAAGGTGAGCTTCCGCCCGCCGGCGAGCAGCTCCGGGCAGCTGTAGCCCGCGCGGGCCATGAGATCATAGGCCTTCTCGCCGAGACGGCCCTTCGGAAGAGCGACGTTCAGCATTCTGTCACCGCTCCTTTCTCTGCGCGCAGAATTCTGCGAAAGCGCAGGCCCTGCGGCGGCGCGGATTCCACGCGCACGGTCTCGCCCCTGGCGCGGAGCTGCTCCGCCGTCCGCACCGCGAGCGGCGCGTCGGCGTTGGATGCGTAGCAGATGAGCGTGTCCGCGTCAAATTCCGCGCGCGGACGCCCCACGGCCTCGAGCCGGTCGAGGTACACGGCGAAGCCGATCGCCCCGCCGGACTTTCCCATCCGCCGCAGCAGGCGGTCGTACCGCCCGCCGGAGAGCACGCAGCCCGGCGCGCCCGCGACGTACCCGCGAAACACGAGATCATGATAATATTCCACGTCGTTCACGACGGAAAAATCGAGATAAACCGGCAGGTCCCCGTAAGGCGCGAGCTGCTCGGAGAGCGCGCGGAGCGCATTCAGCGCCGAGCGGCTCTGCGCCGGAAGCTCCAGCGCCTCGGCCTTCTTGAGCGTCTCGTCGAGCGGGCCGTAGAGCGCGGCGAGGGCCGCGAGCAGGGCGGCGGTTTTCTCCTCGCAGAGCGCCTTCATCGCCGGCGCGTTCTTCGCGCCCACGGCGGCGAAGATGGCCTTCCGCGCCGCCTCGTCGAGATCGGCCGCCTCCAGAATGCCGGAGATCACCCCGATGTGCGATACGGTCAGAACGGCTTCGTCCGAGATGACTTTCAGACTCTTCGCCGCCAGCGAGACGACCTCGCCCACCGCGACGTGATCGAGCGCGCCGATGCACTCCAGCCCCGTCTGCGGAATTTCGCGAAAGCCCTCGCCGGGCCGCTGCTCGCGGTAGACGTTCTCGCGGTAGAACACCTTGCGCAGCCCCTCCGGCTGCGTATCCTGCACGATGGAGAGCGTCACGTCCGGCTTCATGGCCATGAGCCGCCCGTCCGTGTTCGTGAAGGTCAGCACCTTCTCCGTCGTGAGAAAGCGGCGGTTTTCGCTGTAGAGCTCATAGCGCTCGAATTTCTTCACGCGAAACGGCTGGTAGCCGCAGCCGGCGTAGAGCGCCTGCAGCTTCTGAGGAACGGAATCGGCCATGGTCAGTCCTCCTCCAGCGCGGGCAGGCGCCCCAGCATCAGGCGATAGCCGCCCGGGCCGTATTCGAGGCAGCGGTTCACGCGGCTCACAGTGGCGCTGCTCGCGCCCGTGTGCTCCACGGTGGAGACATAGCTGTCGCCCCGGTCGAGCCGTCGGGCGATCTCCAGCCGCTGCGCGAGCGCGCGGATCTCCTTGATCGTGCAGAGATCCTCCAAAAACAACCGGCAGTCCTCGCGGTCCTCCAGCTTCAAAATGGCCTCGAACAGCGCGTCGATCTGCGCGTTTTGCGGCAAAGCCATGCGTCATTCCTCCTTGAGATTTCCAATGCTTCTGTATAGTAGCACAGTAGTGCACTAAAGTCAATGGAAGATTTGACAATCTTTGCGGAATAAGGTAGTCTGAACAAGTTAGGAGTTAGGAGTGAGGAGTTGTCCGAGTTTGTCATTCTGAGCGAAGCACGAAGTGCGTAGTCGAAGAATCTTGGCAGAGCAGTTGGACAAACGCGGGATGTTCTCTTTTGCAGCGCTGCCAAGATCCTTCGACAAGCTCAGGATGACAAATCGGTTCCTGCGCAGAAACCATCTGTCAACTCCTCACTCCTAACTCCTCACTCCTAACTCCTCACTCCTAACTATCAGGGAGGTTTTCCAATGCATATCCCGTCTTCCGCATCGCAGGAGGTGGTGCTGCTCTCGTTCGACGACGCTCTGCGCGACGAGACGCCCCGCGATTATGACCGCGATGCGTGGCTCTACGTCCCGTCGTTTTATACCGAATACCGTTACATCCTCGGCACGCGCGGGGAGAATCCGCTCATCTGCATCGGCATCAACCCCTCCACCGCGCAGCCGGGCGACCTGGACAATACGCTCAAGAGCGTGGAGCGCATCGCGAAGAATAACGGCTATGACAGCTTCATCATGTTCAACGTCTATGCCCAGCGGGCGACGGACCCGAACGCGATGGATGTTGAGTTCAACGAACCGCTCCACCGCGAGAACATGGCGGCCTTCCGCTATGTGCTCGGGCTCTATGGAGAGTCTCGCCGCCCCGCCGTCTGGGCCGCGTGGGGCACGATCATCGAAAAGCGGCCCTATCTCAAGCGCGCCCTGCTCGATATGATCGCCGAGGGTGAGGCGGCGGGCGCCGAGTGGCTTACCTTCGGAAAGCGCAGCAAGAAGGGCCATCCGCACCACCCGCTCTATCTGCGCGCGGACAGCGCGCCGGAGCCGTTCGACGTGCGCACGTATTGTGACACCCTCTGAGGAGAGAGATTTATGAAACTAAGCCGCGATATCGAAGCCCTGCTGCCGGAGGCCGTGCGCCTGCGGCGGGAACTGCACCGCGTCCCGGAGCTCGGCTTCCAGCTGTATGAAACGCAGAAGCTCGTCTGGCAGGCGCTCGAGGAGTGCAAGCCCGACCGGCTCGAAAAGCTCGCCGTCACGGGCGTGAAGGCCGTTTTCCTCGCGCCGGGCGCGGCGGAGACGATCGCCTTTCGCGCCGACATGGACGCGCTGCCGAATCCGGAGCCGGAGGGGCGGGATTACGCCTCCTGCCACCCCGGCAGGATGCACGGCTGCGGCCATGACGGGCATATGACCGTGCTGCTCCTGCTCGCGCAGTGGCTCGCGTCGAACCGGAGGAAGGTGAAGGTCAACGTGGTCCTGCTCTTCCAGCCCGGCGAGGAGGGCTGGGGCGGCGCGCGCCGCATGATCGGCGACGGGGCGCTCGAAAATCCGAAGGTCGACCGCATCTACGGCCTGCACCTCTGGCCGACCGTGCCGAAGGGCAAAATCGGCGTCCGCTGGGGCTATCAGATGGCGCAGACGAGCGATTTCCAGATCACCGTCCACGGCCGCAGCGCCCACGCCTCCACGCCGCAGATGGGCATCGACGCCGTTGTCGTCTCGGCGGAGCTCATCACCATGCTGCAGACGGTCATCACCCGCAGCGTCGACCCGCATCAGGACGCGCTGTTGACGCTCGGCCGTATCGAGGGCGGCACGGCGCACAACGTGATCGCCGAGGAGGTTCGCATCAGCGGCACGCTCCGCACGTTCTCGGACGAGCTGTTCCAGTCGCTCGTGCGCAAGGTGAAGGCCATGATCCACGGCCTCGAGGTGGCGACGGACGCGAAAATTGAGATCGAGCGCATGGTCTATTATCCCTGCGTCACCAATCCGCGGCCGATGGTCGAGCAGCTCTACACCGTGCTCGATTCGATGGACGACGCCGTGCTCGTCGAGCCCGCCATGGCGGCGGAGGACTTCGCGGAGTACCAGCGCGAGGTGCCGGGCGTGTTCTTCTTCCTCGGCATTCAGGGCGGCAAGGGCGGCGCCCCGCTCCACGCCCAGCAGTTCGACTTCGATGAGGAAGCGCTGCTGTACGGCGTGGAAGTGTTCAAGCGCCTGTTGCTGACAAAATAAAAGGCCTCGCAGAGTTCGCGGCTCTTAAAGCCGCGAATGGATTTCAATTGATTTTCCGGCGACATGTGCGGCGGAAAATCTCCCTGAGGCGCGGCTGATGCCGCCCCCTCGCGCCGACCAAGGCGGGCAGCGCCTGCCGCGATGGAGCGCGAGCATCCCTTCGACCGACAAAGAACCGTGTTCTTTGACGGGCTCTAAAAAACCCGATCGGTTCAAACGATCGGGTTTTTTATAAATCCTCCGCCGAGGACGCGGTCGTTGTCGTACAGTACGGCGCTCTGGCCCGGTGCCGGTGCGCGGACGGGCTCATCGCAGGTGATGCGCACCAAATCGCCCTCAACGCGCGCGGTGCAGGGCGGGTTTTCCCACTTCGTGTGCCGCACGCGCACGCTCGCGCGGAGGTCTCCCGCGGGCGGATCGATCAGCCAGTTAAACTGCTCCGCCGCGACCTCGGTCTGAAAGAGCGCGTCCCAGTAATCGAGCCGGATTGTGTTCGTCTTCGCGTCAATGCCGGAGATGTATACCTTCCGCTCGTTCACCAGCCCCGGGCGGCGCTGGCCGACGGTGTAATGGCAGATGCCGTCGTGCTGCCCGATCACCTCGCCATGGAGCACGAAGTCGCCCGGCCCCGGCAGCGGCGCGCGCCGCGCCATCCAGCCGGCATAGTCCTTGTCCGGAATGAAGCAGATCTCCATGCTGTCCGGCTTTTTCGCCACGGGGATGCCGAAGTCGGCCGCCATGGCGCGCACCTGCGTCTTTTCATATGCTCCGAGCGGCAGCAGCAGGCGCGAGACCTGCTCGCGCGTGAGCCGGCAGAGCATGTAGCTCTGGTCGTTCGAGGGATGCCCTTTGTAAAGCCCGCCGTCCGCCGTGCGCGCATAGTGCCCGGTGGCGACGAATTCCGCGCCGAGGAGGTCTGCGTGCTGCAGCAGCGCCTTGAACTTCACGGTCGGGTTGCAGAGGATGCAGGGGTTCGGCGTGCGTCCGGCGCGGTAGGCCGCCTCGAACGGCGCGCAGACGCGCTGTTCGAGCTCTGCGCGGATATCGACCACGTCGAGCGCCACGCCGAGCGTCTCCGCCACGGCGGCGGCGTCGCGCGCGCCGGTGTCGGAGATGCCGTTTTCCAGATAAAGTCCCGTCACGGTGTGTCCCGCGCGCTTTAAGAGCGCGGCGCAAACGGCGCTGTCCACGCCGCCGGAGAGACCCAATATTACGTGTGCCATAAAAACCTCCGAATGAGGAATTAGGAATTAGGAGTTAGGAGTTGAGGTGTCGGCTTACGCCGACGAAATTGAAATGGCGCGAAACGCACATTCATTCCTAATTCCTAATTCCTCATTCCTAATTTGTATCATGATCCATTTTTAAGAATACCATCAGCGCCGCCACGTCCGCCGGGCTCACGCCGGAGATCCGGCTGGCCTGGCCGAGGTTTTTCGGCCGGATGGCCTGCAGCTTCTGCCGCGCCTCCAGACGCAGGCACGCGATGTTCTCAAAGTCCAGCCCGTCCGGGAGCGGACGCGCCTCGAGGCGCTGAAACTCCTCCACCTGCCGCAGCTGGCGGTCGATGTACCCCGCGTACTTGAGGCGGATCTCCGCCTGCTCGGTCACGGCGCGATTTAGGTCGGGGCGCGCTTCATCAAACGGCGCGAGATCGGCATAGCCGATCTGCGGGCGGCGCAGCAGGTCCGCGAGCGAGACGCCGGTCTTCGCCGCCGCCGTGCCGCGCGAAACGAGCATGGCGTTTAAGTCTTCGCTCGGTGCGACGTGCGTTTTCTCCAGCCGCGCCATCTCGGCGGCCACCTGCCGGTATTTCTCCTGCACCGCGGCGTACTGCTCCTCACTCACGAGGCCGATCTCCCGCCCGATCGCGGCGAGACGCTCGTCGGCGTTGTCCTGCCGGTGCAGCAGGCGGTATTCCGAGCGCGAGGTCATGATGCGGTAGGGCTCGTTCGTCCCCTTCGTCACGAGATCGTCGATCAGTGTTCCGATATACCCGTCCGAGCGGCGGAGAATCATGGGCTCCTCGCCCCGCAGCTTTCGCGCGGCGTTCACGCCCGCCACGAGGCCCTGCACCGCCGCCTCCTCATAGCCGGAGGAGCCGTTGAACTGCCCTGCGCCGTAGAGGCCGGGGATTTTTTTCGTCTCGAGCGTCGGCCAGAGCTCCGTCGGGTCCACGCAGTCATATTCGATCGCGTAGGCGCAGCGGGTCATCTCCGCCCGCTCGAGGCCGGGGATCGTGTGCAGCATCTGCACCTGCACCTCCTCGGGCAGCGACGAGGAAAAGCCCTGCAGATAGAGCTCCTCCGTCTCGAGGCCCATCGGCTCCAAAAAGAGCTGGTGGCGCTCCTTGTCCGGGGAGGTCATGATCTTCGTCTCGATGCTGGGGCAATAGCGCGGGCCGACGCCCTCGATCACGTGGGAGTAGATCGGGCTGCGGTCGAGATTCGCGCGGATGATCTCGTGTGTGCGCGCGTTCGTGTAGGTCAGCCAGCAGACCGCGCGGTTTTCCACCGGCGCGGTCGTGGAGAAGGAGAAGGCCTCGATCCCCTCGTCGCCGGGCTGCATCTCCATTTTGGAGAAGTCCACCGTGCGCTTTAAGATGCGCGGCGGCGTGCCGGTCTTGAAGCGGCGCATGCTCAGCCCCAGCGCGCGGCAGCAATCCGCGAGCGGCCCCGCCGCGGCGAGGCCGTCGGGTCCCTCGTCGCGCAGCACCTCGCCCACGATCGTGCGCCCGCGCAGATACGTGCCGGTGGCCAAAATCGCGGCGCGGCAGCGCCAGACCGCCCCCGTCGCCGTCACGACGGCGGCGACGCGGCCGTCCTCGGTCTCCACGGAGACGACCTCGGCCTGCTTCACGCGGAGGTGTTCCTGCGTTTCGAGCGTGTGCTTCATCACGGCCTGATAGCGCCGCCGGTCGGCCTGCGCGCGCAGGGAGTGCACCGCCGGGCCCTTGCCGCGGTTGAGCATCCGGTACTGAATGCAGGCTTTGTCCGCAGCCTTCGCCATCTCGCCGCCGAGCGCGTCCAGCTCGCGCACGAGGTGGCCCTTGCCCGTGCCGCCGATGGCGGGGTTGCAGGGCATGTTGCCCACGGCGTCGAGATTCACGGTGAAGCACACCGTGTCCAGCCCGAGCCGCGCGGCGGCCAGCGCCGCCTCAATCCCGGCATGCCCCGCGCCGATGACGGCGATATCACATTTTCCTGCTTCGTATCGCATAAGTTCCTCCGGAACAATTAGGAATGAGGAATGGTTTGCGCCATAATTCCTCATTCCTAATTCCTAATTCCTCATTCGCATAGTTTCTTGATCTCGGATTCGCCGTAAACGGTGAATCCGTTTTCCAGCAATAGTTCCGCCGTCACGCCGTTTCCTTCCGTCAGCGTGCCGGTGAAGGTGCCGTCGTATATTTCGCCCCGGCCGCAGGAGGGGCTGCGCTCCTTCAAAAGGGCCGCGCAGACGTGGTGCTCCCGCGCGATTTGCAGCGCCGCCTCCGCGCCGCGGCGGTATTCCGCCGTGACGTCCGCGCCGGTTTTCATCACGACGCGTCTGCCCTGCCGCTCGGAGGGCGTGCGCGGGGTCGGAAGGCCGCCGAGCACCTCCGGGCAGACCGGAATCAGGTCATACTGCGCCCGCAGCGCCGCGAGTGTTTCTGACGGGAGCGGCCTGGACGCCCCGTCATAGCGGCAGGCGTCGCCCAGCAGGCAGCGGCTGATGAGAAGCGCTCTCATTCTCCCGCGCCGCGGCTGTAGGCGAAGCCCAGCACCAGACCCACCACGCCGCCGGCGATGTGCGTCAGCTCCTGGAGGCCCGCCGTGCCGGTGACGGCCTGCAGAATTTCGCTGCCGAGATAGAGGATGATCACGAGGATCAGCGTGATCGGGATCGCGCCGCCGCGCATGCTCGCAAAGGACGTGAGCAGCATCATGCAGAACAGCACGCCGCTCGCGCCCATGATCGTGGACTCCGGAAACAGGAACCACATGATCAGCGCACCAGCGATCGCCGTGAGCAGCACGGCGAAGAAGACCTTCGCGCTGCCGAAGCGCTCCTCGGCCGCGGGGCCGACAACGAGCATGACGATGATGTTGCCCGTGCAGGTCGTGAGACTCGTGTTGCCGAGCACGTGCAGCACCGCGCGCGGGTAGGTCAGATAGTCCGAAAACGAGGACTTATAAAAGCAAAAGAGGTTCTGCGTCGTCCAGCCGTCGGTGAGCTCATTGAGTGCGAGCGCGAGCAGGCTCAAAAGCGCGAACGTGAGCGTCACGGGGGCGTTATACCGCAGGGTGATGCCGTCGATTCTCTCTCTGTCCATCATGGTGCCTCCTCAGAGCGCCTCGAGCGCCTTTTCGTAAGCCTTCTGGGTTCTCGCGTCAAAGCAGACCATGCGCACGCGGCGGATGGAGCTGTAGTGCTCGAGGGTCTCGGCGATGGTGCGGATGGCGATCTCGGCCGCCTGCTCGAGCGGGAAGTGGTAAACGCCCGTGCTGATGCTCGGGAAATCCACCGTCGCGCAGTGGTTTTCCGCCGCGACGCGCAGGCAGTTGCGGTAGCAATTCGCCAGCAGCTCCGGCTCGCCGTGCGCGCCGTCGCGCCAGCGCGGGCCGGGCGTGTGAATGACGTGCTTTGCCGGCAGGCGGTAGCCGCGCGTGATCTTCGCTTCGCCCGTGGGGCAGCCGTTTAAGGTGCGGCATTCGGCGAGCAGGGCGGAGCCCGCCGCCATATGGATCGCGCCGTCGACCCCGCCGCCGCCGAGCAGCGACGTGTTCGCGGCGTTCACGATCGCGTCCACCTCGGACTTTGTGATATCGCCCTGAATGACTTCAATGCGGTTCTTGTTCATGCCAATGTTCCTCCTGTCTGCACACAGAGCCTGTCGGCTGTGGTGAGGAGCAGCTCGCGCAGCTCCAATTGTTCTTTGTATTCTTCGGGGATCGCCTCATAGCCCAGCTTCGCGCCGAGGAGGTTTCCCGCGATGGCGCCGGTGGAATCGCTGTCGCCCTTGTGGTTCACGGCGGCGATGATGCCGGCGGCAAAATCGTTCTCATACCGGATCGCACAGAAGAGCGCGATGGCCAGCGCCTCGTCGCCGACCCAGCCCTCGCCGAGGGCGTGGATCGCGTCAAGATCGGGCGTGTCCGAGCGGGCCAGCGCGATCGCGTCCTCCATCAGATCGCAGAAGGCGCGCAGATCCGGAGCCTGGGTGTATTCATAGCTGAGCGCAAAGAGCGCGCTGCGCGCGGCCTCCTCGATCGGGAGGCTCTCGACGGAGACGAGCTGGGCGACCATGTGGCCCAGCATCGCGCCGGGCAGCCAGCCGAGATCGTGGCTGTGCGTCAGCGCCGCGATCTCCGCGCCGTAAATGGCGGCGTTCATCGGATTGTCCGGGCTGATGAGTCCGGCGGGCGCGGCGCGCATCACGCCGCCGCAGCCCTTGGAGTGGTTGATCGGGTGCGAGGGGCTCCCGGGGCTGCCGCCGGAGATCGCGGCGAGGCAGGTCCGCCCCGGCGCGCGCGGCGACCAGAGCGCCTCCACGTCCATCAGGCCGGAGACGTTCTCTCCCGCGGCGCCGAAGACGTGAAACTGCGTCACATACCACTCCCGGTAGCACTCCCAGACGTTGCGCACCTTGTCGCCCTCCGGGATCAGCAGCCCCGCGGCGGTGAAGAGCGTCATCTGCGTGTCGTCCGAAATTTGGGCGACGCCGTCGATGAGCCGGAAGGCGCGGATGCCCTCCGGGCCGTAGCGGCCGAAGATGGCTTCCTCGCCGAAAAACTCCACGGCGTAGCCGAGCGCGTCGCCCGCGCCGCCGCCGACGAGGCAGCCGCGATAGCGGTCCTGGCGGTTCATGGAGACTCCTTTCTCAGTTGAGACTGATCTCAATCTCGCCGTTCGGCGCCGTGAGCGTGACGGCGGCGCTCTTTGCGCGGCGGGTCACGACGGCCTCGGCCACGGCGTCCTCAATGTCCTTCTGGATCGTGCGGCGCAGGCTGCGCGCGCCGTAGGTCTCGCTGAAGCTCTTTTTCACGAGCGCGGAGATGACGTCCTCGTCCCACGTGAGCGCCATGCCGCGCGCGGCCATCGTGTCGCGCAGCTCGGCGAGCATGAGCGCGGCGATGCCGCGGAAGTTTTCTTCCGTGAGCTTATTGAAGTAGACAATCTCGTCCACGCGGTTGATGAATTCGGGGCGCAGGAAGTCGTTCAGCGCCTTCATCACGCGCTCCTTCGTCTGGTCGTTTGCGCTCATGCCGAAGCCGACCGCGCCGGTCTTGGTGTTGCTGCCGGCGTTCGTCGTCATGATGATGACGGTGTTTTCAAAGTTCACGGTGCGGCCCTGCGCGTCCGTGATGCGGCCGTCGTCGAGAATCTGCAGGAGGATGTTCATCACGTCCGGATGCGCTTTCTCAATCTCGTCGAAGAGGACGACGGAGTAGGGCCGGCGGCGGATCTTCTCGGTCAGCTGACCGGCCTCGTCATAGCCGACGTAGCCCGGAGGCGAGCCGATGATACGCGAGACGGAGAACTTC
>JAZPZZ010000044.1:0-2370 GCA_045544935.1 Oscillospiraceae bacterium
CGCCTTGAGCGGCACGCCGGCGTCCATGAGGGCGAGAGTGCTGCCGCAGATGGAGCCCTGAGAGGTGGAGCCGTTGGAGGAAAGGACCTCGGACACCACGCGGATGGCATAGGGGAAGTCCTCGATCTCGGGGATGACGGACTGCAGCGCCTTCTCGACGAGGGCGCCGTGGCCATACTCGCGGCGGTTGGTGCTGCGGCTGGCACGGGCTTCGCCCACGGAGTAGGAGGGCATGTTGTAGTGATGCATGAAGCGCTTCTCTTCCTCTTCCCAGATCGTATCGAGCTTCTGGGCCATGGAGAGGGTCGCGAGGGTCGCGATGCTGAGCACCTGCGTCTGACCGCGGGTGAAGAGGCCGGAGCCGTGGACGTTCGGGATCACGCCGACCTCGCTCGCGAGGGGACGGATCTCGTTCATCTTGCGGCCGTCGACGCGGTGACCGGCGAGCAGCCACTTCTTGACGATCTTCTTCTGCATCTTATAGAGGATCTCGTCCATGAACTGCATCATGTCCGGATGCTCCTCTTCGTACTTTTCCTGCACGGCGGTGATCCACTCGTTCACGCGCTCTTCACGGACGTTCTTGTCGTCCGTGTCCATGCAGTGCTCCATGCCTTCCATCTCGTTGGCGCAGAGCGTGTCGAACAGCTCCTCGTCGAAGGAGGCGTGCTCATACTCGAACTTCGGCTTGCCGATCTCGGCGACCATCTTGTCGATGAGGTCGAGCACGGGCTGCAGATGCTCGTGCGCCTGCACGATGCCCTCGTACATGACGTCGTCGGGGACCTGATCGGCCTCGGACTCGATCATGACGATCTTCTTGTGCGTGGCGGCGATGGTGGTGATCATGCGGTTGGTCTTGCGCTCTTCCTGGGTGGGGTTGAAGAGGAACTTCTCGCCGTCCCAGCCGAGGACGATGCCGGCGATGGGGCCGTTGAACGGAACATCGGAGATGCTCACGGCGGCGGAGGCGCCGATCATGGCGGTGATCTCGGGGCTGCAGTCGCGGTCAACGCTCAGCACCTCGCAGGCGATGACGACGTCGTTGCGCAGATCGCTCGGGAAGAGGGGGCGCATCGGACGGTCGATCAGACGGGAGGCGAGAACGGCGTTGAGGCTGGGCTTGCCCTCACGGCGCATGAAGCTGCCGGGGATGCGGCCGACGGCATAGAGCTTCTCGTTGAAGTCGACGGACAGCGGGAAGTAGTCGATGCCGTCCTTCGGGCGGGCGGAGGCGGTGCAGGTGACGAGCACGGTGGTCTCGCCGTAGCGGACCAGAACGGCGGCGTTGCACAGCTCGGCCATCTTGCCGACTTCCATCGAGAGCGGGCGGCCCTCAAAGGTCATTTCATACTTTTTGTAGTTGGGGAACTGCTTGTTGGTGATGATCATGGGTCATACTCCTTTTCTCTTGTTTCCTGGAGCCTCACCGTTTAGCACTTGAAGCAAAACAGCGGCGCGCTGCTCTCCTTCAAATACTAAAAAGAGAGGCTCGTGGGCAGGGGAAGATTAAAAAAACGCGGAGACAATATTCAATTGTCTCCACGTTAAAACCTTCATAACCTTCAGCAATGCGGGGGAAGGCCGAAAATCCGAAACTTACTTGCGGATGTTCAGCTTTGCAATGATGGCACGATAGCGCTCGATGTCCTTCTTGGCGAGGTAGTCGAGCATGCGGCGGCGCTTACCGACGAGCTGGTACATGCCCAGACGGCTGTGGTCGTCGTTGGGATGAGCCTTGAGGTGCTCGGTCAGTTCACGGATACGCTCGGTCCAGATGGCGACCTGAACCTCGGGCGAGCCGGTGTCGTTCTCGTGCGTGGCGTTGGCGTTGATGACGTTGGTTTTCTTTTCCTTGGTGATCATGGGAAAAACTCCTTTCTTATTATCGCTATACCCAGTGCCGGAGCATCGGGAGGAAAGGACACCGCGGATTTCGCGGCAAACCCCGAAGCGCAGAACACGGGCGCGGACTTTGCAAGTTTACCATTAAAGGTGCGGGAAGTCAAGAAATAGTTTCTGCTTTTTGCCTGTTTTTCAAAAAGCGGGCGGAAAAACCGCCCGCTTTTTCGTATCATACGCAGAGAGCCCGATCACAGCTCCGGATACAGCGGGAAGCGCGCGCAGAGCGCGAGCGTCTGCTCGCGGACCGCCGGAACGGCCTCCTCGCCGCCGTGGATCACGCGCGAGATCATCTCGCCGATCTGAAGCATCTCCGCCTCCTTCATGCCGCGGGTCGTGACGGCCGGCGTGCCGAAGCGCATGCCGGAGGTCACCTTGACGCCAAGCGGGTCGAAGGGGATCGTGTTCTTGTTGGCGGTGATGTTGGCCTGGTCGAGCATCTCCTGCATCGCCGCGCCGGTCTGGCCG
>JAZPZZ010000045.1:0-5477 GCA_045544935.1 Oscillospiraceae bacterium
CTTCTGCTCCTCGGGCTTTTCCCGAATCAAATCACCTATTTCCTCGCCGCCGCCCTCTCGGGCTACGGCTTCGGCGGTCTTGAGCCCGCGCTGCAGTCCATGGCCGTTGCCATCGCCCCGCCGGAGCGCCGCGGCAGCGCCAACTCCACCTTCCTCTGCGCCTACGATATCGGCATCGGCCTCGGCGGCGGCATCGCGGGCTCTCTCATCTCCGCCATGGGCTATGAGCGCATGTTCGTCGCCATGGGCGTCTTCAACGTCCTCGCGATCATCATCTACGTGCTCTTCGGACGCACGCACCCTTCTTCTTTTACCTATCGTAAGAAACACGGACTTCTGTAATCTGTGGGGCGGCCATTCATTGGCTGCCTCCTTTTTGCGCATTCGGGGTTGAAAATGTACAAAAAGCAGGTAGAATAGACTTGGGAGGTGAGTATATGCCAATCTGTGTCCTCAGCGAGATCGGCCCGCTGCGCCGTGTGCTGCTGCACCGTCCGGGCCGCGAACTGGAGCATCTGGTGCCGCAGGAACTCGAGCGCCTGCTGTTTGACGATATCCCGTATCTCGCCCTCGCGCAGCAGGAGCACGATACGTTTGCCTCCATCCTCCGCTCGCAGGGGACCGAGGTCGTCTATCTCGAGGATTGCGCCGCCGAGACGCTGCGCCTCCGGCCCGATCTGCGCGAGAGCTTCGTCCGCCGCTTCCTGCGCGAAGGCGGCGCCATGGCGCAGGCGCATTTCAAGGCGCTTTTCTCCGAGCTCATGGAGATCGAAGATGATCTCACGCTCATCCGCCGCACGATGAGCGGCCTCACGGCCGAAGAGCTGGAGGGCAGACTCGAGGAAGGCCCGCTCACGCGCCTGACGCGTGAGAGCCGCCACTTCGTCTTAGACCCGATCCCGAACCTCTATTTCACGCGCGACCCCTTTGCCTCCATCGGCTGCGGCGCGAGCGTGCACCGCATGTTCTCCGCCACGCGCCGGCGCGAGACGATCTATGCCGATCTGATTCTGCGCCATCACCCCGACTTTGCCGGCACGCCCCTCTGGTACGACCGCGGCGAGCCGTTTCCCATCGAGGGCGGCGACATTCTGAACCTCTCCGAAAAGGTGCTCGCCATCGGCCTCAGCCAGCGCACCAGTCCGGAGGGCATCGAGCGGCTGGCGCGGAACCTGTTCGAGTCCAGTCAGAGCACGGTCGAGACGATCCTCGTCCTTGATATCCCGAGCGTCCGCGCCTTCATGCACCTCGATACGGTCTTTACGCAGCTGGACTTCGACAAATTCTCCGTCCATCCCGAGATCCTGCGCTCCCTGCGCATCTTCGCCCTCACGAAAGGGAAGGGCGGCGCGCTCAAGGTCGCCGAGCGCACCGAGCGGCTCGAGACCGTGCTGGAGCAGACGCTCTCGCTCGAGCACGTCACGCTCATCCGCTGCGGCGGCCAGAGCAGCATCAGCTCCGCCCGCGAGCAGTGGAACGACGGGGCCAACACACTCTGCGTCGCGCCGGGCAGGGTCATCGTCTATAACCGCAACCACGTCACGAACGACATTCTGCGCCAAAACGGCGTCGAGGTCTTTGAAATGCCGAGCTCCGAGCTCGCCCGCGGCCGCGGCGGTCCAAGATGCATGAGCATGCCGCTGCTTCGTGAATCGATATAATTATGTAAACCGGAAAGGAAGATCAAAATGGCCTTTCAATTGCCCGAATACCGCGCGCCGGACTTCACGGCGCTCCAGAACGCACCCGACGCCGTCACCGCGCCCGCGCCGATGGACGGCGTCGCCCCGGAGGGCTACCACAGCACCTCCATGTACCCGGAGTATTTCAAGATTGACGGCGCGTGGCGCCTCGCCGAGGAGAGCCGCATGGATTCCAGCGTCGTCCTCCGTCCGGACGGACGGCTCGACGTCGTGGAAAACCGCAACCTCCGCGCCGGCGACCGCGTCGTTCTCGGCCGCACCGAGCGGGGAGAGGAGGGAATCTATCTCCACGCCCACGGCTTTGACGCCGCTGACGCCGACCTCATTGACCAGTTCGTCTTCCGGCAGGGCCGCAGCCGCGAGACGTCCTATGCCCGCGACTATGACCGCCTCATCCAGCTGCTGCGCCACGAGCGCGAGCACGGCAACATCGTCTGGGTCATGGGCCCGGCCTTTGCCTTCGACGCCGACGCGAGAAGCGCCATGTCCGCGCTCATCCGCGCGGGCTACTGCCACGGTCTTCTCGCCGGCAACGCCCTCGCCACGCACGATCTCGAGGGCGCGCTTCTGAAAACCGCCCTCGGCCAGGATATCTATACGCAGCAGTCCGTCCCGAACGGGCACTACAACCACCTCGATATCTGCAACCGCGTCCGCCGCTGCGGCTCCATTCCGGCCTTCGTGAAGGAGTACGATCTGCACGACGGCATCCTCTGCGCCTGCGTGGAGCAGAACATTCCCTATGTCCTCACCGGCTCCATTCGCGATGACGGCCCGCTCCCGGAGGTCATCGGGGACGTCTATGCCGCACAGAACGCCATGCGCGGCGTGATCCGAAAGGCCACCACGGTCATCTGCCTTGCTACCATGCTGCACACGATCGCCGCCGGCAACATGACGCCGTCCTTCCGCGTCCTTCCGGACGGGACGATCCGGCCGGTCTACCTCTACGCCGTGGACGCAGACGAGTTTGTCGTCAATAAGCTCCTCGACCGCGGCAGCCTCGCCGCCACCACGATGGTCACGAACGTGCAGGACTTCATCTGGATTGTGAAGGACGGACTCATGAAATGACGAAAGGCACACCTTCTGGTGTGCCTTTTTCTTTTATCCCAGCTGCTCCATCACGTCCGCGAGCATATTCGCACATTCCGCTCTCGTCAGCGGCTCGCCGCTGCGCAGATCGGCCGCCATCAGCCCGCAGTCCGTCAGATTCGCCACGGCCTGCTCCGCCCAGACGGGCACGGCCTCCGAGGTCGTGAAGCTGACCTCCTCCGGCTGGAGCATCCGGTTGAGCACCACGGCGGCCTCCGCGTGCGTGATCGGGCGGCCTGCGTCAAAGACCATCCGCCTTCCGTCCGAATAGCCCTGCACCGCACCGTGCATCCGCGCGGTGGACACATAGCTCTTCGCCCAGACCTCGATCGCCTCGTCGTCGCCGAAGCCCGTGGTCATCACGCCCTGCAGCGTCGGCTCGCCCTGCGCTGCCAGGCACATCGCGAGAAATTCGTCCCGGTCCACCGTGCGCTCCGGGTCAAACAGCCAGTGCCCCGCGACGCATTGGCCGATGAACACGCCCTTTTCCGCCAGCAGCACCGCGTCGCGCCCCTCGGCGCGGCCGTTCATGTCGTCGTAGACGACTCCGGTCTTCTGCTTTTTGATGCGGATGATCACCGTCGCCTCCTGCGAGGTGTTGCCCTCAGTGTCCGTGGCCTTGTAGCCGAAGTAGTCCCTGCCCTTCTTGTTCTCGTTCGGCGTGTAGGTGAAGGTGCCGTCCTCATTTAGCTCCACTGTGCCCTTCATCGGCTCGGTCGTGAGCGTGAAGGTCACGGCCTCGCCCTCGGGGTCGACGGCCTTGAGCGTACCGCCCACGGACGTGTTGCGGTAGGTCTCGATCTGCAGGTTTTCCGCCTCCGGCGCGTGAGCCAGATCGTTCTTCTCCGCTCCGGCCAGAGCCGGAGTGATGCCCGTCGCCAGCGTCAGCGCGCAGACGGCGATCAGCAGCATACGTTTCATTGCGCAGCCTCCGTTCCATTTGGTGTCCTTATTCTGCGCTTCGATCGAAAAAATATGCGCCGCGCACTTTCCGAACGCGCCGTTGTGTGTTAATATAAAAGCTGAATTTTTCGTCAAAGGACGGATTGCTATGAAAATCATCATCGTCGGCGGCGGCCGGCTCGGCTATGCCATCGCCAGACAGCTGCTGCTGGAAAACCACGATATCACGGTCATCGAGCCCGATTCCCGCCGCGCGGAGTTTATCTCCACGTCGCTGGACGTCATCGTCCTCGAGGGCCGGGCCACGATCGACCTGCTGCGCGAGGCCGGCGCCGCGACGGCGGACCTCCTCATCGCCGCCACCATGTCGGATGAGACAAATCTCATCAGCTGCGCCGTCGGCCGCAAGCTCGGCGCGCGTCATACGATTGCCCGCGTCCGCGAGGAGGAGTATTATCAGGACATGGTCCTCCTGCGCGATGAGATGGGCCTCAGCCTCTCGATTAACCCCGAGCGCACCGCCGCCAAGGAGATCTCGCGCATCCTTCGCTTTCCGGTCGCCACGAAGGTGGAGCCCTTTGCCAACGGCCTCGCCGAGCTCGTGGAGTACCACGTCGGAGCGAAGAGCAAGCTCTGCGGCGTGCAGCTGCAGGATTTCCGCTCCGGCTTCAGCGCCGGCGTTCTGGTCACGACGCTCGAGCGCAGCGGCAAGCTCCATATCCCGAACGGCGATTATACCATCGAGGCCGGGGACGATCTCTCCCTCGTCGGCAGCCCGCATGAGCTGCACGCGCTCTTCAAGCGCATCGGCGAGTTCACGCACGAGGTGCAGGGCGTCATGCTCATCGGCGGCAGCCGCATCGCCGAGCGGCTCACGATGGAGCTGACCAAAATGCGCATCCGCACCATCATCGTCGAGCAGAACGAAAAGCGCTGCATCGCGCTCAAGGACGCGCTGCCCGAGGCCACGGTCATCTGGGGCGACGCTGCGCAGCCGAACCTCCTGCGCGAGGAAGGCCTGCTCGATACGGACGCTCTCGTCGCGCTCACGGATTCGGACGCGATGAATCTCGTCCTCTCCTCGCTCGCCACGTCCGAGCAGGTGCCGAAGGTTGTCACCAAGCTCAATGAGGAAAACTACGTCCAGCTCGCCGAGCAGTACGGCGTTACCACCACGATCCAGCCCGCCGCGGTCACGGCCTCGCGCATCACGGAGTACATCCGCGCCATGCGCAACAGCGCCGACGTCTCCGGCGTCGAGACCCTCCGTCTCGTCGCGGACGGCAGGGCAGAGGCGCTGGGCTTCGTTGTGCGCGCAGCCTCGCCGGTTGTCGGCGTCCCGCTCAAGGACCTGAAGCTCAAGCCGTCTGTCCTCGTCGCCGCTGTCATCCGCGGCAGCGAGTGCTTCATCCCCGGCGGCAGCGATTCCATCCAGCCGGACGACCGCGTCGTCGTCATCACAATCCACCACGGCATGCGCCGAATCGAGGATCTTTTGGCGCGATAAAAATATGCAAAAAAAGTGCTTGACTTTGTAAAAACCGTGTGGTATATTAGTCAAGCGCTGGACGACAGCGCGGAGTTAATGGCCGAGTAGTTCAGTCGGTTAGAACGCTAGCCTGTCACGCTAGAGGTCGAGGGTTCAAGTCCCTTCTCGGTCGCCATTCCCGCGGAGCGTTTTGCTCTGCGGGATTTGTCTGCTGCTGTAGCTCAGTAGGTAGAGCGCATCCTTGGTAAGGATGAGGTCGGCAGTTCGAATCTGCCCAGCAGCTCCAA
>JAZPZZ010000046.1:0-6433 GCA_045544935.1 Oscillospiraceae bacterium
AGCGCGCCTTTGCCGAGCTTGAGCGGGAAGGCCTGGTGCTCACGCAGCGCACGGCCGGCCGCATGGTCACGGAGGATGCGCTGCGCATTGAGGCGGTCAAGCGCCGCCTGGCGTCTGCGGCGATCCAGACCTTCTGGGTCAGCATGCGTCTGCTCGGCTTTAACCAGAGCGAGGCGCTTCAGATGCTCGCGGAAAGCGGTAAAACGGAAAGGACGGATTAACTATGGCAATTTTGGAATGCAGGCAGCTGACGAAGCGCTACAGCTCGCAGCCTGCTCTGGATCATATCGATCTCGCGGTGCAGCCCGGCGGGATCGTGGGTCTGCTCGGCCCGAACGGCTCCGGAAAGACCACGCTGTTGAAGCTCGCGAACGGGCTCCTGCAGCCGGACAGCGGTGAGATTCTCATTGATGGAAAAAAGCCCTCGAAGGCGACGAAGAGCATCGTCTCCTATCTGCCGGAGCGCACCTATTTTGCCGATTGGATGCGCGCCGAGCAGCTGCTGGACCTCTTTGAGGATTTCTATGCGGACTTCGACCGCAAGCGCGCGGAAGAGATGCTGCAGCACATGAACATTCAGCCGAAGATGCGCATCAAGGAAATGTCCAAGGGCATGCGCGAGAAGGTGCAGCTCATTCTCGTCATGAGCCGCCGCGCCAAGCTCTATCTGCTCGATGAGCCGATCGGCGGCGTGGACCCCGCGACGCGCGATTATATTCTGCATACCATCATCAGTAATTACGATCCTGAGGCGGCGGTCATCATTTCCACACATCTCATCTCCGATGTGGAGAATGTGCTGGACGACGTGGTCTTCCTCAATTACGGCCACATTGCGCTTCATAAGAGCGTCGACGAGATTCGCGCCGAGGAAGGCAAGAGTGTCGACGCGGTATTCCGGGAGGTGTTCAGATGTTCCTGAAGCTCTTAAAACAGGATTTTCGCGCCACAGCGCGCTTGATGCTGCCGGTCTACGCGGCGGCGATTCTGCTGGCGTTGTTCAGCCGCTTCAGCGTTGCGCTGCAGAACGGACGCGTGGAGAGCCATTTCCTCTATATCTTCACGCAGCTGGCTTCCGTCCTGTTCGTGCTGACGATGGCGGCGGTCGTTGTGATGAGCTTTGTGCTCATGATCGTCCGCTTTCACAGAAACTACATGACCGACGAGGGCTATCTCATGTTCACGCTGCCGGTGAACACCGCCGAGCTGATCTTCTCCAAGCTCCTGACCGCAATCTTCTGGTTCGTCTGCTCGGCGCTGATCTTCTGGGTGTCCACGGTGATTGTCTCGCACAATTCCGACATGCTCGATATCTTCGCCTTCGGGGACATTTCCGCCTTGCAGACGGCGGCGGGGAAGCGGCTTGTGCTGGGCAGCGTGCTGTTTCTGGCCTTCGCGGGCATCTGCGGCTGTCTTATGTTCTATGCGGCCATGTCCGTCGGACAGAGCTTCCGCAGCCATAAAACGCTCGGTGCGGTCATCGCCTTCTTTGTGTTCTATATCGTAATGCAGACGCTCTCCGTGGTCCTGCTCTCCGGCTCGCTCTCCTCGCTTGCCGGAACGCTCGAATCGGTCATGGAGTCGGATGCGATGATGACCATCGGAAACGGTCTGGTTTGGCGCTATGTCGCGTTCGAAGCGGTGTTCTCCGCAGTGTACTACGCGATCACGCACTTCATGCTCGCCAGGAAACTGAACCTGCAATAAGAAAAGCTCCCAAGGCAGAACCTTGGGAGCTTTTGATTTGTTTGGATTACTCTTCCTCAACGATCTCCGCGTCGGGTGCGTTCTTCTTGATGGACTCAATGCCGTTCTTGCAGCTGGCCTTGGCCTTATAGCCTTCGCCGACGGCGATGATCTCACCGTTGCGGGCCTTCAGACGGAAGCGATATTCGCCCGCATTGTCCATGTACACTTCGAACTTGGGATTCTTCTCCACGGCGAAGCCTTCCACCGTCTGATCCTCGATCGGAGCGATGGGGGCATTCTTGCGCACGCTCTCAATGCCGTTGAGGCAGGCCGCTTTGGAGTTGTAGACCTCCGAGGTGGCGATGATCTCGCCGTTGTTGGCCTTGAGATTGAACTTGATTCCGGTTTTCACGGTTTTCACTGCAAACTTACCCATGCGAATATACCTCCTGTATTGTTATTTTCAGGTTGATTTCATCATAGCACGGACGAACGGAAGTTGCAAGATAAATCGACGAAATTACGTCAGTTTGTCTATCAGTTCACAAAGAGCCCGATAAAACTGTCCGACGTGCAGACCGTCGATCAGTCGGTGGTTCGCTTCCAGAGAAATGCCCAGGGTATACCGCCCGTCCTGCTCAGTGTACTGTCCCCAGGCCAGACGCGGAATGGCGTCATCAGCGTTGAAATCCCGCTCGTTCGTCAGCGCTGTCAGCGGCAGCCACGGCAGGCACGAGCAGAAAAACAGCCCGTCGCCCTCCATGTCCATGCGAATGAAAACGTCCTGCGCCATGCTCCGTGCCCTTGCTTCGCGGCAAAAATCGTCGATCGTGCCTTCCGCCGGCATCGTGACGATGTGAAACTGCTCGCTGCCGGGCTTCAGATCCGTGAAACTGGGCCAGCGGGTTTCCAGTCGGTAAAGCGCCCCGTCCCGAAGCGTATAATGAAACGCCTCCACCGCGTCAAAGGCTTTCGTGCAGAGATAAACGAGCGCGTAATAGAAGGAAATTCCGCGCTCCATGGTGTAGGTCTTGACCTTGGTCACGTCGGTCGTGAACGTCACGCCGAAAAACGGGTTCGACATGCCGGAAAAAAACTGAAATACTTCATGCCGCGGCCATTCGTTCCATGGCACGGCGACGGCGTTCGGCTGCTGCATTGCAATCACTCCTTTATGTTTCAGAATACCATAATCTGAAAAACTTGAAAAGTGCGGGAAGAAAACATCCTGCAAAAATAAGCCGAAAAAATTGAAATTTTATCGTGCAATGCGGGGAAGCCTGTGTTATAATGATTTCAAGATTTACATAACACAGGAACAGGGGAGGATTACAAACCATGAAATGCCCGTTTTGCGGTTATCTGGAGAGCAAGGTCATCGACTCTCGCCCGGCGGACGAGAGCACCAGCATTCGCCGTCGCCGCGAGTGCCTGGCCTGCAAAAAGCGCTTCACCACATATGAGACGATTGAAAGTTTGCCGCTCGTCGTCATCAAGCGCGACGGGTCGCGCCAGACCTTCGATAAGGCGAAGCTCATCAACGGTATGGTCCGCGCCTGCGACAAGCGGAAAATTCCCCTGCCTGTGCTTGAGCAGATTGCCGATGAGATCGAGCAGGAGCTGCAGGGCGCGCTCGACCGCGAGGTGACCACAGAGGAAGTGGGCGAGATGGTCATGCGCCGCCTGAAAAACGTGGACGAAGTCGCGTATGTGCGCTTCGCCTCCGTCTATCGTCAGTTTAAGGATATTGATACCTTCATGCAGGAGCTGACGAAGCTCCTCAACAACCGCTCCTAATCCTTCTCCTGCAGGGAGATTTCTCCCGCGTCGTTGAGCTGCAGATAATAGACGTCCTGTGCGCTGCGGATGCCGCGCGCGTTCAGCTCCTTTCGCAGCCATCGCTCGTCCCGGCCGACCTTTCTCAAGTTCTCTGAGAGTGTTCGTCCGTTGTTGATGAGAATGGTGGCGTATCCAGGCTCTGTCAGCGTCAACCCCAGCTGCGAGGGCGTCACAGGCTGTTCGGAGGCTTTCAGCAGCAGATTCAGCACGCCGCTCGTCTCCAGCACAGCGTAGTCCACGGCGTGGATATCCTGCACGCCTTGGTTGCGAAGCTCCTGCATCAGTTCGTCGAGCGTAAAGCGATTGCGCTGCATCTCCGTCTGGTTGATGCGGCCGTGCTCAATGAGCACGCTTGGCTTGCCGAAGAGGATTTGCCGCAGCTTCACGCTGCGCAGGCTCATCACAGAGATCAGATATTCGCTTCCGAAGAGAACTGCCAGCGGCGCGAGACTCCTCATAAATGGTGCGGTTTCTTCCACGATCGGGCGCACGGCAATGTCCGCCACCAGCACGGTCACCACGAGCTCGGAGAGCTCAAGCTCTCCCAATTGCCGCTTGCCGAGCAGACGCATCGCGAGCAGCAGCAGCGCATAGACGGCCAGCGTGCGCAGGAGCGTTACCCACATTTCATCACTTCCTTCCCGCTTAGTATCCCGCTTTTTTCCGGAGGTTAGCCATGAAGTTTACAAAAATGCAGGGCTGCGGCAATGACTATATCTATGTCAACTGCTTTGCAGAGTCTGTGCCGGACCCGTCCGCGGTGTCCGTCCGTTTGTCGGACCGCCATTTCGGCGTCGGCGGAGACGGCCTGGTCCTCATCAGCCCGTCCGAAACGGCGGATTTTGATATGGATATGTATAATGCCGACGGTTCTCGTTCCGGCATGTGCGGCAATGCGATTCGTTGTGTTGGCAAATATGTCTATGACCGAGGCTTGACCGATAAGAAGGTTATCACCATCTCTTCGCAAACCGGCGTCAAAACACTCTGGCTTGACGTGCGCGACGGCGCGGTACAGACTGTCCGAGTCTGCATGGGAAAGCCGGGCTTTCGCCCCGAAGCCGTGCCGGTCGTAGGTGAGGGCGATACGTTTCTGCAGCAGGACATTACCGTTCTGGGTGAAACATGGAATGTTTCCGCCGTCAGCGTCGGCAACCCCCATTGCGTCACATACGTGGACGATCCCTATGCGCTGGACTTCGAGCGCATCGGCCCTGCGTTTGAAAATCACCCGGTTTTCCCCGCGCGGGTCAACACAGAGTTTATTCAGATCATCGATGAGCATACGCTGAAAATGCGCGTCTGGGAGCGGGGCAGCGGAGAGACCTTCGCCTGCGGCACCGGCGCGAGCGCGGCGCTTGCCGTCACGGCGAAGCTGGGGCTGTGCGCCAATGAGGCCGATCTGCTCCTGCGCGGCGGCTCACTGCACATTGAATGGGACAGAGAGACCGATCTGCTGTATATGACCGGTCCAGCGACATTTGTATTTGACGGAGAGGTGGAAATTTAAATGCGTAAAATGATCGGCACTCCAGAGGAACTTTATGCGAAGATTGCAGCGGAGTTTGCTTCCGCCGTGGAAAAGAATCCGACCGGCGCTTTCGCCTTTACGGCCGTGGATGTGCCAGTGGGCGCGCTTGAGGCCATTGCCGCCTCCGGCGCGGACTTTTCCAAAGCGCAGGCGTTCAATGCCTGCGAATACGTCGGAGAGGCCGCGGCGGGGGAGTATTCACAGGCCGCGGCGCTGAATGCATCGCTTTATGAGAAAACGCCCTTCGCCGCCGTGCACGTTCCGGCGGAGGGGGAGGATTATGACGCCGCCATTCGTGCTGCCGGCGGTCTGGAGCTTGTCCTGCTCGGAATCGGTGAGCGCGGTCACGTGGCCTTCTGTGAGCCCGGCGCGGAATTCGGCTCCGCAACCTTCACGATGAAGCTTGCGGACGTCACGCGCAAGCACGCGTCTGAGCAGTTCGGTTCTCTGGATGAGACGCCGACGCACGGCGTCACGATGGGCATCTCCACGCTCCTCGCAGCCAAGCGCATTCTTTTGATTGCAGTTGGCGAGGAGAAAGCCAACGCCGCGCAGAAAACCATCGAGGGCAGACCCGAGACCTTCATCCCGGCGTCCTTCCTGCAGCTGCACACGGACGTCACGGTCTATCTTGACCCGGACGCCGCCTCCAAACTGTAACCGAAAAAATTCAAAAAGGCCCTTGACTTTTAGAATCTTTCTGTTATAATTACTTCTGCGCTTGAGAGAGCGCAGATATGCGAGAGTGCTGGAATAGGTAGACAGGCACGTTTGAGGGGCGTGTGTCAACCGACGTGGGAGTTCAAGTCTCCTCTCTCGCACCAAAAAGAACAGCTCATCCAACAGGATGGGGTGCTCTTTTTTTATGCCTGTGGGACTTGAACTCCCGAGGGCTCTTGGAAACGTGCCGGGGGCACGTTTCAACCCGAGGTGGCCCCGCCGCGCACGGCGGGTTCAAGTCTCCTCTCTCGCACCAGGTCAAAACCCTCTTTTGTCTACCAAGGCAAGAGAGGGTTTCGCATTAGGTTGAACCGTCATATTTTTTTGTGGTATAATCAAGCCGATAAACAAGAATTTGCGGTGGAGAATTGAGCAATGAAAATCTACGATATTTCCCAAGAAGTTTTCAGTTGTCAGGTGTATCCTGACGACCCAACACCAGAGAAAAAGATGCTTAAATCAATGGATAAAGGCGACGTATACAATTTGACGTTATTTAATATGTGTGCACACAACGGCACGCATATAGACGCACCTTTTCATTTTATTAAAGACGGAAAAACTGTGGATGAGATATGCTTAGAGGCATTTGTGGGAATGGCTTATGTGGCGGTACATCATGGGATTGTCACTGGCGATGATGCTGTAGATATA
>JAZPZZ010000047.1:0-3390 GCA_045544935.1 Oscillospiraceae bacterium
ATTGTTGTCTTCCTAAGACCGCTTGGCCTCCGACTTCATTATTCAGATTCAACGTGTAAAACGCTCCGCGTTTCGATGAAAACCCGCTTCGCTGGGCTTTTCATCGAGAGAGGATACACGAATTCCGATTTTTCGGTCGCAAGTGCGACTTGCGATCTGAAAAATCTCCATCTCGTGAGAAGCTTTTTTCCAGCCAAACAAGTTCGGCAGGAAAAATGATTGCATTTTCTTTGCGCTTGCGAGCGCAAATTCTGCGAAGCTTTACGGAGGAATAAGGTATGAGCAAAATCTTTGAAGAGTTTGACGATCTGGTCGATGCCGTGCTGGAAAACCCCACCGATCAGAAGGCGCTCGCCTCGCTCGCCGAGTGGTTCCAGATCTATAACAACTACGACTGGGGCGGCGACATGTTCAACATCGACGGCAGCCACGGCCTGCGCATCCACAAGGCCGAGGACGGCTCGGAGACCTACGAGCTGATCGACTTTGACGATCTGTAAATCCCGGGGAGGGGAGCAGCATGTCTGACCACATCCACGACTACGACCATCCGCACACCCACGTCCGCGCCGACGGCACGGAGTATACCCATACCCACGGCGACGGTCATACCCATACCCACAGCCATACGCAGACCAAGGCGGTCTTAAACCGGCTCAGCCGCGCGATCGGCCATCTGGAGTCGGTCCGCCGCATGGTGGAGGAGGGGCGCGACTGCACCGAGGTGCTCGTGCAGCTCGCGGCCGTGCGCTCGGCGCTCAACAACACCTCCAAGATCATCCTGCGCGACCACGTGGACCACTGTCTCACCGACGCGGTGCAGTCCGGCGATATGCAGTCGATCGAGGAGCTCAACCGCGCCATCGAAAAGCTTTTGAACTGAGGAGGAAGCGACCATGGAATCAGCCAAGATCTTTGCGGCAGCCCAGCCGGAGTTTGATACCTTCCCGCGCCTGATTGACGTGCTCGGTCTCAAGATCGAAAAGGACATGGCCGTCGCCATCAAGGTCGACTTCCTGCAGCCATGTCCCGCCGTTGTGCAGCCGCTGTTTCTGGCGCTGGCGCAGCGCGGGGCGAGCCCGTTTCTCACCGACTGCAGCGTCCCCTTCGGCGATGCGCTCCAGTCCTTAAACGCCGCCGCCATGAACGGCTATGTCAGCGGCGCGCCGTGCGTGCTGGCCGACGGCGTCAAGGGCACGGACTATGATCTCATCCCCGTGCGCGGCGGCAAGCGCCTGCGCTCGGCGAAGTTCGGCCGTGCCGTCATGGACGCCGATCTCATCCTCACCATTACGCGCCCGGCGGTCAGTGAGCGCGGCTTTCGCGGCGTGCTGTATGACCTTGGCCTCGGCTGCGCCGCGAGAGCGGGGAAGACCGAGGTGCAGACCTCCGGCAAGCCCGTCGTGGAGCAGGATCTCTGCATCGGCTGCGGCAAGTGCGCCGCCGTCTGCGAGCACGGAGGCGCCAGACTCGATGCCGAAACGCGCAAGGCCAGCATCTTCCCGCCCAAGTGCTCCGGCTGCAGCCGCTGCATGCGCGCCTGTCCGGTGAACGCCATCCGCCCGAATTTCGACATTTCGGACGAGACCGTGCTCGAGCGTCTCGCGGAGTATGCCAAGGCGCTCTGCGACGCGAAGCCCCATGCCCACATCGTCCTGCTCGATCAGGCCTACGCCTCCGCAGACCCTGCCGCACTGGATCTGCTCTGCGCGGAAAAGATGGAGCTGCCCGATCAGATGCAGGCCGCGGCAAAGCACGCCGTTGCCCTCGGCTTCGGCGCGGAATCGTCGGAAACTGTCAGCATTTGATTTGAGGATTCTTATCCGGACTGGAGTTAAATAAACAGCACCGTCCCGCTTCTCTGTGTGAGAGGCGGGTTTTTTCTTTGTTTTTTTGTGCCAACTGTCCAAAACGGAACGTGCAAATTGTACAACTTTCTCGAAAAAATTTGCTGAGAATCTTCAACCCCGCCTCTTTCCAAGCAGACAAAATGCTGTTATAATGTATCTGTATCAATAGGTCTCACAAGCCACGATCTTTATTTTAAGAGGAGAAAGAGAAACTATGATTGCACACGGAAAAGGCATCAAGGTATTCACCGGAAACTCGAACCCCGCGCTCGCGGATCTGATCTGCAAGAATCTCGGCGTGAGCATGGGCTGCAGCACCGTCTCCAGCTTTGCCGACGGCGAATGCGCCATCAGCATCACCGAGCCCGTCCGCGGTCTCGATGTGTTCATCGTCCAGTCCACCTGCAAGCCCGTGAACGACAGCCTCATGGAGCTGCTTGTCATGATCGACGCGCTGCGCCGCGCTTCCGCCGGCCGCATCACCGCCGTCATCCCGTATTTCGGCTATGCCCGCCAGGACCGCAAGGCCAAGGCCAGAGATCCGATCTCCGCCAAGCTCGTGGCCAATCTGATCACCAAGGCCGGCGCCGACCGTGTGCTCACGATGGATCTGCACGCCGCGCAGATTCAGGGCTTCTTTGACATTCCCGTGGACAATCTCTTCGGCGCGCCGCTCTTCGCGCAGCACTATCTGCGCCAGTACGGCTACGGCAATGAGGACATGGTCGTCCTCTCCCCGGACGTCGGCTCTGTCGCCCGCGCGCGCACCTTCGCCATGAAGATGGGCCTCGGCCTCGCCATCGTCGATAAGCGCCGCGAGAAGGCCAACCAGTCCGAGGTCATGAACCTCATCGGCGACGTCTCCGGCAAGACCTGCATCCTGCTCGACGACCTCGTGGACACCGCGGGCTCCCTCTGCGGCGCGGCCAAGGCGGCGGTCGAGGTCGGCGGCGCAAAGAAGGTCATCGCCTGCGCCACGCACGGCGTCCTCTCCGGCCCCGCGATCGAGCGTCTCGAGAGCAGCGTCATCGACGAGCTCCTCCTCCTCGATACGATTCCGTATCCGAAGGATCAGCCCGCGACCGGCAAGATCAAGTATCTCTCCGTCGCGCCCGTCTTTGCCGAGGCCATCACGCGTATCTATGAGGAAGTCAGCATTTCCTCTCTGTTTGAGTAAGATGCTTTTCTCCAGCCGCGGCGGTGCGCAGTGGCTCATCGTCTTTCTCGGCAATCCCGGACCGCGCTATGCCTTCACGCGGCATAACGCCGGCTTTCTCACGGCGGACGCGATGGAAAAGCTCCTGAACGTGCGCATTGACCGGCTGCGCTTTCGCGCGCTCACGGCCACGGCCGAGATCGGGGGAGAGAAGGTCCTGCTCATGAAGCCGCAGACCTTCATGAACCTCTCGGGCGAGGCGGTCGGGCAGGCCGCGCGGTTTTATAAGATTCCGCCGGAGCACGTGCTCGTCGTGTCGGACGAGGTGTCGCTCCCGGTCGGGTCGGTCCGCATCCGGCTCAAGGGCTCTGCCGGCGGACACAA
>JAZPZZ010000048.1:0-5346 GCA_045544935.1 Oscillospiraceae bacterium
CTTTGTTGTCTTCCTAAGCCCGCTTGGCCTCCGACTTAGCAGGATGGTCATCTTGCGGTCGCGCTCGCTGGGCAGCGTGCGCGTGGCCATGACGGCGGGCACCGTGCAGCCGAAGCCGATGAGCATCGGCACGATGCTGCGGCCGGAGAGGCCGATCTTGCGCAGGAGCTTGTCCATGAAGAAGGCGACGCGGGCGATATAGCCGCTGTCCTCCAGCAGCGAGAGGAAGAAAAAGAGCGTGACGATAATCGGCAGGAAGCTCAGCACGCTGCCGACGCCCTCGAAGATGCCGTCGATGATGAGATCGTGGATGACGCTGTTGACGTTCGCGGCGGTGAGCACGCCGTCGACCCAGACGGAGAGCGCGCCGACGCCCTCCTCCAGCAGGCCCTGCAGCCACGCGCCGATGACGTTGAACGTGAGCCAGAAGACGGCGCCCATGATGGCGACGAAGGCGGGGATGGCGGTATATTTGCCGGTGAGGATCCGGTCGATGCGCTGGGAGCGGAGCCGCTCGCGGCTCTCATGCGGCTTCTGCACCGTGGAGGTGCAGACGCGGCCGATGAAGTCGAAGCGCATGTCGGCGATCGAGGCGCTGCGGTCGAGCTTGCGTTCGGTCTCCATCTGGAGAATGATATGCTCGAGCATCTCCTGCTCGTTTTGATCGAGCTGCAGCTGCCGCAGCACGCGGTCGTCGCCCTCGATGAGCTTGGAGGCGGCAAAGCGCACGGGGAGGTCATAGCGCTCGGCGTGGTCAGCGATCAGATGGATGACCGCGTGGAGGCAGCGGTGGACCGCGCCGTCGTGGTCGTTTTCATCGCAGAAGTCCTGCCGAAGGGGCTTTTCCTGATAGTGCGCGACGTGCACGGCGTGGCGGATGAGCTCGTCCACGCCCTGATTCTTCGCCGCTGAGATCGGCACGACGGGGACGCCGAGCTGCATCTCCATCTCGTTGATATCGATCGAGCCGCCGTTGCCCGTGACCTCGTCCATCATGTTGAGCGCGACGACCATGGGCACGTTCATCTCCAGAAGCTGCATGGTGAGATAGAGATTGCGCTCGATGTTCGTGGCGTCCACGATGTTGATGATCGCGTGGGGCTTTTCATTCAGCACGAAATCGCGCGAGACGAGCTCCTCGCTGCTGTAGGGCGACATGGAATAAATGCCGGGAAGATCCGTGACGAGGGTGTTCGGATAGCCGCGGATGACGCCGGTTTTGCGGTCGATCGTGACGCCGGGGAAATTGCCGACGTGCTGATTGGCGCCGGTGAGCTGGTTAAACAGCGTGGTCTTGCCGCAGTTTTGATTGCCGACGAGGGCGAAGGTGAGTACCGTATCGTCCGGGAGCGGGTCGCCGCTGCCCTTGGGGTGGAACTTGCCCTCCTCGCCGAGGCCGGGGTGCTCCTCGCCGTGCTTCATCGGCTCCCAGACGTGGTCGGGCGCAGCCTTCGGGCCGGGCATGACCTCAATCCGGTCCGCGTCGGCGAGGCGCAGCGTGAGCATATAGCCGTGGAGGCGCAGCTCCATCGGGTCGCCCATGGGGGCGAGCTTCTCCACCGTGACCTCCGTGCCGGGCAGGACGCCCATATCCAGAAAATGCTGGCGCAGCGCGCCTTCACCGCCGACGGCGGTGATGACGCCGGTCTGGCCGACGCCAAGCTCCTTTAATGTCATAGAGAAATCCTCGATTCGTTAGCGATACCTAATTTATAATCGATTCCCGCGAAAAAGTCAATCGTTTTGGACGCGATTTCCGTTTTTGGACCGTGTTCTTGCGTTTTTGCCGCTGTTACGGTACAATAACCGCATCAACGAACCGGAGGTGCCTTATGGCGAAGTTTTTTGTGGCAGCGACAAATCTGGCGGGCGGCAGAGCGGTGATCCGCGGCCGGGACGCCGAGCACATCAAGGTCCTGCGCATGCGGCCGGGCGAGGAGATCATCCTCAGCGACGGCGAGGGCACCGACTATGTGGGACAGATCGTGCGCGTGGGCGATCAGGAGAGCGAGGTCGAGATCTTCGAGACGCGGCCGAGCGTGGCAGAGCCGAGCGTGCGCACGATCGTGCTCGCGGGCCTTCCCAAGGGCGAGCGCGCGGAGTTCCTCGTGCAGAAATGCACGGAGCTCGGCGCGGCGGACATCTACTTCTTCTCCTGCACCAGATGCGTGGCAAAGGCCAGCAACATGGACAAGAAGCTCGAACGCTGGCGGCGCATCGCGCTCGAGGCAGCGATGCAGTCCGGCCGCGGCGCGATCCCGAAGGTCTACTATCTGGAGGACTTCGGCGCGGCGCTGAACGAAGCCGTGAAATGCGATCTGCGCCTCTTCCTCTATGAGACGGGCGAGCGTGTGACGATGAAGGAGGCCATCGAGGCAAAACCGGAGGCCAGGACCGCGGCGCTGATTACCGGACCGGAGGGCGGCTTTGAACCGTTTGAGGCGGAGCTGGCGCGGCAGGTCGGCTGCGACGTGTGCGCGATGGGGCCGCGCATCCTGCGCTGCGAGACGGCGCCGATGGCGGCGCTGACGGCGCTGATGTACGCGACGGGGAACCTCTGAAGAGGCGTATTTCATCTCCGAACAAAAAAAGATTGTAATTTCGGACAATTCTTGGTATACTGATTTTTATATTCCTTTAAATCACTGCGCATTTAAAGAGAGAGGAGTCAGAAACATATGAATGAGAACAGAGAGAGACTGGGAAGCCGTCTCGGTTTCATCATGCTGAGCGCGGGCTGCGCGATCGGCTGCGGCAACGTCTGGAAGTTCCCGTGGATGACGGGTCAGTACGGCGGCGGCGGCTTCGTGCTGGTCTATGTGATCTGCCTGCTGCTGCTGGGCCTGCCCGCGATGACGATGGAGTTCGCCATGGGCCGCGCCTCGCAGGCCAGCCCCGTGCGCATGTATCAGAAGCTGGAGAAGCCCGGTCAGAAATGGCACATCCACGGCTACTTTGCCCTGCTCGGCAACATCGCGCTGATGGCGTTCTACACCGTCGTCACCGGCTGGATGATGTACTACTTCGTGAAGTTCCTGCTCGGCCAGAGCGCGAACCTCGGCTTCGTGGAGATGATCACGAATCCGGGCGTGAACGTGATCTATCTGCTGATCGCGGTCGTGCTGGGCTTCGGCGTGCTTTCCTTCAACCTGCAGGGCGGCCTCGAGCGCGTGACGAAATATCTGATGACGGCGCTGTTCGTCCTCATGATCGTGCTCGCAATCCACAGCTTTACGCTCTCCGGCGCGAAGGACGGCCTGAAGTTCTATCTCGTGCCCGATTTCTCGAAGATCAACGGCTCGGTCATCGTCGGCGCGATGAATCAGGCGTTCTTCACGCTGAGCCTCGGCATCGGCTCGATGGCGATCTTCGGAAGCTACATCGGCAAAGAGCGCAGCCTCCTCGGCGAGAGCGTGAACGTCATCATCCTCGACACCTTCGTCGCGATCGTGGCGGGTCTGATCATGTTCCCGGCCTGCTTTACTTACAATCTCGAGGTCAACGCCGGCCCGGCGCTCCTCTTCAACACGATGGCCACCGTGTTCAACAACATGGCGGGCGGACGCTTCTGGGGCTCGCTGTTCTTCCTGTTCATGGTCTTTGCCGCGTTCTCCACGGAGCTGGCCGTGTTTGAAAACATCCTCGCCTGCGTGCGTGAGCTGACCGGCTGGAGCCGCCCGAAGGGCTGCCTCGCCTGCGGCGCCGGCATCTTCGTGCTTGCGCTCACGACCGCGCTGGGCTACAGCGTATTTCACTTCCAGCCCTTCGCGGACGGCACCGCCTGGCTGGACTTCTGGGACTTCATCGTGAGCACCAACCTGCTGCCGCTCGGCGCGCTGATCTTCGCGGTCTTCTGCTGCTTCAAGTTCGGCTGGGGCTGGGACAACTTCGTGGCCGAAGCCAACGCCGGCAAGGGCCTGAAGGTGAAAAACTGGATGAAGCCCATCTTCCAGTTCGTCGTGCCGATCGCGATCATCGCGCTCTATATCATCGGCCTCGTCGGATTCCCGTGGAAGTAAAACGCAAAAGAGAGCCTGCTTTACAGGCTCTCTTTTGATATACTCGCTTTTATCGCACGGGGCTCTGCCCCGTTTGGTCGAAGCGAGGGGCGAGCGTCGCGCTCGCCCAAAGGAGTTTTTCCACCGCACATGTCGCTGGAAAAACAATTTGAATTGATTTGCCCTGTCGGGCAAACTCTGCGAGGCAGGCAAATGGAATGTGTCCACCAACCTCGTAGAGTTCGCGCATTGCGCGAATTCGATTCATTCGTTTTTGCCGTGGGTTTGCCGCGGCAACAACTCCCTAAGGCGAAGCGTCACGCGAGCCCTCGCGCCGACCAAGCGGGGCCTAAGCCCCGCGCGATGGAGCGCGAGTATTCAAAAAGAGAGTCTGCCATTTTGGCAGGCTCTCTTTTTGTGTTTTACAGAAGTCCCTTCTCGCGCATGGCGTCCTTGCGGGAGAGGTCCACGCGGCCGCGGTCGTCCACGTTCATGACCTTGACCCAGGTCATGTCGCCGATGTTGAGCACGTCCTCAACCTTCTCGGTGCGCTTGAACTCGAGGTCCTTGATCTTGACGAGGCCGTCCTTGCCGGGGGCCAGCTCGACCCAGGCGCCGAACTCGCTGCGGAGGTTCGTGACCTTGCCGTAGTACAGCGCGCCGACTTCGGGCTCGAAGACGATGTTCTCGATGATCCCGCGCGCGGTGCGGCAGGCCTCGATGTCCTCGGAGGCGATGAAGATAGAGCCGTCGTCGTCGATATCGATCTTGCAGCCGGTGTCGGCCGTGATCTTCTGGATGACCTTGCCGCCGGAGCCGATGACCTCGCGGATCTTATCGGGGTTGATCTTCATCTGGATCATCTTCGGGGCGGACTTGGCGAGCTCCTTGCGCGGCTCGGGGATGGCCTTGAGCATGATCTCATCGAGGATCTGCAGGCGCGCCTCACGGGTGATCTCGAAGGCGTTCTTCACGATCTCGTGCTTCAGACCGTCGTTCTTGAGGTCCATCTGGATGGCGGTGATGCCGTCCTTGGTGCCGGCGACCTTGAAGTCCATCTCGCCGTGGAAGTCCTCGACGCCCTGAATGTCGATGAAGGTGGTGAAGTCATCGCCGTCCTGGATCAGGCCGCAGCTGATGCCCGCGACGGGCGCCTTGAGCGGCACGCCGGCGTCCATGAGGGCGAGAGTGCTGCCGCAGATGGAGCCCTGAGAGGTGGAACCGTTGGAGGAAACGACCTCGCTGACGACGCGGATGGCATAGGGGAACTCCTCAATGGAGGGCAGCACGGCCTCCAGAGCGCGCTCGGACAGGGCACCATGGCCATACTCGCGGCGGTTGGTGCTGC
>JAZPZZ010000049.1:0-6150 GCA_045544935.1 Oscillospiraceae bacterium
CTGGTTCCGCGGGCGGATGAACTCCGCCCGCGGCGATTCGGAGCGGTAGGGCGGGGACCTGTGCCCCGCCGTCACCTTGGCGCAGAATGCGGCGGCCCACATGTGGCCGCCCTACGGCGCTTGGTTTTCGCTTGCGATTGCGCCGGACGCCGGGTTATCGGCGGGCGCACGCGACCCGCCCTACGGCGTTGTTTACCAATTGCGATTGCGCCGGACGGCGGCGGTTGATGGAAGTCTGCTCTGCGCGGGCGTCGGCACCTACGGTGCGTCATTCCTCTTTCACGCGCAAATCCAGCACGTCGGGTCTGGAATAGTGACCGCAGGGGTCGTGCTCCATGCGGCTGGCGCAGACCTGCGTCATATCGAGATCGGCGAGGATGATGGCCTCGTCGTCCCAGACGGGCTCGGTGAGATAGTGCCCGTAGGGGTCGACGATGCAGCTGCCGCCGCGGCAGATCTGCTCCGGCAGAATCGAGACGTCGCGCTCGTAGGTCTTCAGATCCTTCGGATAGCTCGCCTTCGTGATGAGCATGTCCGCGTTGACGAAAAAGCACTTGCCCTCGATAGCGATGTGGCGGATCGTGTCCTGCCACTCGGGGTTGTCGTTCGTGTTGGGGGAGAGGTAGATCGTGAGGCCCTTCTGATAGAGCGCGACGCGGGCCAGCGGCATATAGCTCTCCCAGCAGATGAGGCTCGCTACGGGGCCCCACGGCGTTTCGGCCATGGGGAAGAAGCCGCGGTCGGCGTCGCCCCAGACGACGCGCTCGCTGCCGGTGGGCTTGAGCTTGCGGTGGGCGGAGACGACTTCGCCCCCGGGCGAAAAGATGAGATTGCTGTTATAGAGCGTACCGGTGACCGCATCGCGCTCGGAGACGCCGATGCTGACCCACGCGCCTGCCTCCTTCGCGGCGGCGCCGATGGTCTCCGTCTCCGGACCTGGGACGAGGATGGAGGCGTCATAATAGCGCTTCCAGTCGGCCCGGCCCTCCGGCGTGCGCTTGCCGGTGGAAAAGCCGAAATTCATGCCGAACGGATAGCCCGGGATGAAGAGCTCCGGGAAGACGATCAGTTCCGCGCCCTGCGCCGCGGCGCGGCGGATGAAGACGAGCGTCTGCTGGAGTCCGGCGTCCTTATCAAACAGCTTCGGCTCGGCCTGAATGACCGCGAGCCGGCAGGTGGATTTGAGTTCTCTCATGCTTCTTTCCTCCTGTGTATTTTTTCCAATGTATCACAATTCTCCGGTCCGCGCAAGGCGGCTTCAGAGCTGCAGGGCGAGATAGAGCACGACGGCGTCGGCGAACTCGCGGGGGTTATAGCCCGTAGCGCGGTGGATGCGGTCGAGCTGATACTGCAGGGTGTTTTTATGGAGATAGAGCGCCTCGCTCGCCTGCTTGAGGCGCATGCCCGCGCCGAAATAGGCGCGGAGGATCGCGCGGTCCTTCTCCTGCAGGTTTTGTGCCGCGCGTTCCAAAAAGCGCGTCTTCGCCTCCTCCGGCACGGCGCCGAGGAGGATCTCGAGATCGAGCTCCTCAAACCGCGCGAGCGTCTGCCCCGGCTGCATGGCGCGCAGGGCGATGCGCGCGGCTTCATACGACCGCGCCTGCCGGCTGAGCGTTTCCTGCGTGCCGACGGCAATGCGCAGCGCGCCGGGGTGCGCGGCGCTCACCGTCTCGAGCGCGCGCAGGAGGCTCGGCAGCTGCGCCGTCTCGGGCAGGAGAATGAACTCGTGTGGATAGACGAAGGAAAAGAGCGCGACGCGCTCCCGCCGGAGCGTCTGTGTCACGTCGCTTTTGAGCGCGGTGAAATTCTCCTCGTGCGCGTGCGTGCGCAGGAGCACCGCCGTGTGCTCGCCCGAGAGGGCGACGCCGCGGGCCGCCATGAACTCGCAGTAATAGTCATAGTTGATGTGCTCGCCGAGGGCGAGGGCGCGGACAATGTGGTCCGTCTGAGCACGCTCGCTGCTGCTCTGGCGCTCGAGCTCGTTTTCGCGCAGGATGAGCGCCGTGATCTTCTGCGCGAGGACGCCGAAGCGGCGCACCGCCTCCGGGTCGCCCGTGATGCCGATGACGGCGACAACCTCGCCCGCATGGCTGAGCGGAATGTTCACGCCCGGCTGCGCGCCGAAATAGGCGTCCGCCGCCGTGACCTCGATGGTCCGGCCGGTTTTGGCAGCCTCGCGCGCCGCCTCGTGGAAGCTGCCGACGCGCGCGGCATTCGTGCTCTCGAAGATGCGGCCGTCGGGGTTGATGAAGTTAATATCATACCCGCAGACGTCCTGCACCGCCTCGACGATCTGGCGCGCGGTGCGCTTTGGGATGCGTTCCGCCATGTCCTTGCCTCCTTTTTTGTTCTTTATACCATATATATCGTATCATTTCAATCTTTTATGGTATCTGTAATATATTCCGGCGCGTCTCGTTTTGATAAACTACAGGCAGGAAGACGAAAACAGACGTGAAACACAGGAAAGGAGCAAAAAGATGAAGGTTGTTGTAGCGATTGATTCCCTGAAGGGCAGTCTCACCTCGCTCGAGGCGGGCGAAGCGATCCGCGAGGGCATCCTGCGCGCGATGCCGGAGGCGGAGGTCGTCGTGCGTCCGCTGGCGGACGGCGGCGAGGGCACCGTGGAGGCGCTGACCTACGGCATGGGCGGCATGATGGAGCACGTGACCGTAACCGGCCCGCTCGGAAAGCCCGTGGAGTGCGCCTACGGCCGCGTGCCGAGCGAAAATCTCGCGATCGTGGAGATGTCCGGCGCGGCGGGCATCACGCTCGTGCCGGAGGCGGAGCGCGACCCGATGAACACCACGACCTACGGCGTGGGCGAGGTGATCCGCGACGCGATCGCGAAGGGCTGCCGCACATTCATCGTGGGCATCGGCGGCAGCGCCACGAACGACGGCGGCATCGGCATGCTGCAGGCGCTCGGCTTCGGACTCCTCAATGACGCCGGAACGCAGGTCGCCTTCGGCGCGAAGGGTCTGCAGGAGCTGAGAAGCATCACGACCGAGCACGTGATTCCGGAGCTCGCCGACTGCACCTTCCGCATCGCCTGCGACGTGACGAATCCGCTCTGCGGCTCGAACGGCGCGAGCGCGATCTACGGGCCCCAGAAGGGCGCGACGCCCGCGGCCATCCTGCAGATGGACCAGTGGCTCGGCGACTACGCCGCGCTCGCGAAGGAGACCTTCCCCGAGGCGGACGCCGAGATCCCCGGCACGGGCGCCGCGGGCGGACTGGGCTTTGCCCTCCTGACCTTCCTCGGCGGGCGGCTCAACAGCGGCACGCGCATCGTGCTCGACGAGACGCATCTGGAGGACTATGTGAAGGACGCAGATATCGTGATCACCGGCGAGGGCCGGCTCGATGAGCAGACCGTAATGGGCAAGGCGCCGAGCGGCGTGGCCAAGATCGCCAAGCGCCACGGCAAGACTGTGATTGCCTTCTCCGGCAGCGTGACGGAGGACGCCACGGCCTGCAACGCCAAGGGCATTGACGCCTTCTTCCCGATTCTGCGCAGCGTGGTGACGCTGCAGGACGCGATGGACCACGACAACGCGGCGCACAACATGGCAAACACCGTGGAGCAGGTCTTCCGCCTGATCCGTGCCTGCGGCAAGTAAGCCGCAGAGAAAGAGAGAGAAATAATGGACATTACCTTTACCACCCTCGGCGCGCTGCTCGGTCTCGCGATCGCCATCGTGCTCATCATCCGCAAGGTGCACCCGGCCTACAGCCTCATTCTCGGCGCGCTGATCGGCGGTCTCGTCGGCGGCGGCGGGCTGGGCGGCACCGTCTCCACCATGGTTTCCGGCGCGGGCTCGATGATGAGCAGCGTGCTGCGCATCCTCACGAGCGGCATCCTCGCGGGCGCGCTGATCAAAACCGGCGCGGCGGAGAAGATCGCGGAGACGATCGTGAGCAAGCTCGGCGAGAAGCGCGCCGTGGCCGCGATCTCGATCGCGACGATGATCATCTGCGCCGTGGGCGTATTCATCGACATTTCCGTCATCACCGTGGCCCCGATCGCCCTCGCGATCGGCAACAAGGCGGGCCTTTCGAAGCCCGGCGTCCTGCTTGCCATGATCGGCGGCGGCAAGGCCGGCAACATCATCTCCCCCAACCCGAACACCATCGCCGCGAGCGAGGCCTTCGGCGTGGATCTCACGAGTCTGATGATGAAAAACATCCTCCCCGCGCTCTGCGCGCTCGTGGTGACGATCATCCTCGCGAGCCTGCTCGCGAAGAAGAAAACCGGCGAGCGCATCACGGAGGCGGACGCCGAGTCCTCCGGCCGCGGCCAGCTGCCAAACTTCTTCCTGTCCATCCTCGGCCCGCTCGTCGTGATCATCCTGCTCGGCCTGCGCCCGATCGCCGGCATCGCGATCGACCCGCTGATCGCCCTGCCCGTCGGCGGCCTGATCACGATCCTCGTGACCGGTCAGGCGAAGCACACGATCGAGTTTATGGAGTTCGGTCTCTCGAAGGTGATCGGCGTCTCCATCCTGCTGATCGGCACCGGCACCGTCGCCGGCATCATCAAGGCCTCCAACCTGCAGACGGACGTCATTAATCTCCTCGAAGCGATGCACATGCCGGCCTTCGTCCTGGCGCCGCTCAGCGGCGTGCTGATGGCGGCGGCCACCGCCTCCACCACGGCGGGCGCGACGGTCGCCTCGCAGACCTTCTCCGGCGCGCTGCTGGAGGCGGGTGTGCCCGCGCTGAGCGCGGCCGCGATGGTCCACGCGGGCGCCACGGTGCTCGACTCGCTGCCGCACGGCTCGTTCTTCCACGCGACCGGCGGCGCCGTGAACATGGGCATCAGCCAGCGCATGAAGCTCATCCCCTATGAGGCGCTGATCGGTCTGACCAGCACGATCATTGCGGTGATTGTCTATCTGGTGTGACTCATACGAAAAGGGCGTGCAGCCTACTGCACGCTTTTTTATAATTTAGTCATACGATTCCAAACGATTGTCATCCTGAGCGGAGCGCGACAGCGCGAAGTCGTAGGATCTTGGCATAGCAGCAATACAGAACGCTCTGTTTCTATCTAACTGCCCTGCCAAGATCCTTCGGCTCCACTTCGTTTCGCTCAGGATGACATGCTTTTTTACTGCGCATGGAAAAAAAAAGAGACTGCTGCAACAGCCTCTTTTCATTTCTTTTCTTTCTTTTTCACGCGGGCTGGAGCGCGCCGAGCTTGGCTTCGATATAGCCCGGCACTTCGTTGCGCTCGATCCCCAGTGCAACGGCGAATTCACCGTGGAGCATGTCCTTCGCGCGCTTCATATAGCGCTCGTCCACGAGGCCGAGCTTCTTGCCGCGGCCGATCATGACCTGACGCTTGGCATGGGTGCTGCGAATGAGCTTGATGAGGCCCTCGCAGTTGTAGTTCTGCAGCTGCGCCTGATAGTACTCATTGAGAAACCGCAGGTTGCTGTTCTCATAGACCACCGGCTCGATCTCCGGAATGCGGTCGATGAGCGCATCGGCGTCCTCACGCGTGATGACCGGGCGCATGAACACCTGCGTATCCACCGGGGCATAGACCATGCCCTCCCGGTAAAGCGGCTTGAGCGTATAATACTGGCGCTGCTTGTTGATGCCCTTCATGGGAGGAACCCCAATTTCCTCCACGCGGCAGACGCCCTCTCCGGCATAAACAATGAGATCCCCGATCTCGTACATTCTTTCTCCTCCCTCAGTAGTTCCGACGTCCAATATCCTGTATTATAATTGATAATATTGTAGCACACTTTTTTTCATTTTGTAAGGGTTTTTTGCGAAAAAAAGCTTGATTTTTATTAAGAAATAGATATAATAGAGCGTTTATGCCTGTATATTGCTCAAAATTCCTGAAATATCCGGTTGTTTCCGTCGCCTTTTCGACAAAATGTACAAAAACGCTCCGTTCCACAAGGAACGGAGCGTTGCGTGTTTGGAACGTTTTAACAAAGGGAGAAGCTAAGCCCCCAGCCTCGCAGAGTTCGCGCAAAGCGCGAATGAATTCGAATCGTTTTTTCAGCGACATGCGCGGCGGCTCTGTATCCGCGCCCCCGTTCTTCCTTACCAAATCAAAGTCATTGCTTTGATTTGGTAAGGAGCGGCAGTGGAATGAGCTTGCTTTCCCGCTCGCGGGGAAGCAAG
>JAZPZZ010000050.1:0-2535 GCA_045544935.1 Oscillospiraceae bacterium
GTGACGGTCTTCTTGGTCATGTTGTAAATGCGGATCGGCAGCGTCTGGAAGCCGTTGCCCTGCGTGAAGTAGCTGATGACAAAATCATCGAGCGAGAGGGTGAAGGCCATCATCAGACCCGTGATGATGCCGGGCAGAATCTCCGGCACCTCCACGCGGAAGAACGCGCGCAGCGGCGTGCAGCCGAGATCCATCGCGGCCTCCGGCAGGGAGGGGTCCATCTGCTGCAGCTTCGGCAGCACCTGCAAAATGACGTAGGGAAGGCAGAAGGTGATGTGCGCGATGAGCATCGTCCAGAAGCTGAGACTTGTACTCAGCCCGAAGAGACGGCCAACAAAGACGAACATGAGCATCAGAGAGATGCCGGTGATGATATCGGGATTCATCATCGGGATGTTCGTCACGGTGTCAAAGGCGGTCTTGAGATATCTCCGGCGCAGGCGATGGATGCCCACGGCGGCGGCGGTGCCCATGACGGTGGAGATGATCGAGGCGGTCACGGCGAGCACCAGCGTGTTCTGCAGGGCGCGCAGCGTCTCCTCGTCCTTAAACAGCTCCCGGTACCACTTGACCGAGAAATCGGAAAACACGCTCAGACTCTTCGTGGCGTTGAAGCTGAACACGAGCAGAATCGCGATCGGCGCGAAGAGGAACAGGAAGATGAGCGCGGTATAGATCTTTGCGGCAGGTTTCATTTTCATCTCACACACCTCCTGCCACGCGGTTGTCGGTATAGCGCTTCATGAGCGCCATGGCGATGAGCAAAATGACCATCAGAATGAACGCGATGGCCGCAGCAAAGTGGAGATTGTTTGCCACATACTGGCCTTCGATCGCGTCGCCGATGAGGAAGAACTTGCCGTTGCCGAGCTTTTGAGAGATGTAGAACGTACTGATCGAGGGAATGAGCACCATCGTCACGCCGGAGACCACGCCCGGCAGACTCAGCGGGAAGACCACGCGGCGCAGCGTGGAGACGTTGTTGCAGCCGAGATCGTGCGCCGCCTCGAGCAGACGCGTATCGAGCTTGGCCATGATGGAATAGATCGGCAGAATCATATAGGGGAGATAGTCGTAGACCATGCCGATCACGACGGCACTCTCCGTGCCGATGATATGCATCCTTCCGAGATGGAGGCTTGCGAGGAAGTTATTCAGAAGACCCGTGTCCTGCAGGATTGTCATCCAGGCGTAGGTGCGGATAAGGAAGTTCATCCACATCGGGATCATGATGAGCGTGATGATGGTTTTCTGCACCTTCGGCTGTGCGCGGGCGATGATGTAGGCGATGGGGTAGCCCATCAGCAGGCAGACGATCGTGGAGATCACCGCGAGCTTCACAGAGCGCCAGAAAATCACCATGTAAGTGCGTACCTGCAGCGTCTCGCCGTTGTCGCCCGTGACGGTGCTCTTGGCGGTGAAGAACTTTGTGATGTTATCGAAGGTGAAATGCATGTTGTTATCCGTGAACGCGTAATACGCCACGAAGATCAGCGGGACCAGAATGAACAACAGCGCCCAGACCGAATAGGGGGCGAGGGCCATCCGGGTCACGGAGTTTCTGTGACCTTTCATTCCTCGTCCTCGCTTTCCACGACGCTCAGCTCGTCCATTTCCATGCTGTAGGAGGAGTAGTCGCCGAACATGCCGGAGTACTCGGACTTTTTCATGATATGAATCGCGTCCGGCTCGATGAAGATGCCGACCTTCTCGCCCTCGGCGGCGTAATCCGTCGTCTGAATCATCCATTTGAAGCCGTTGATGTCCACGATGATCTCATAGTGCACGCCCATGAAGGTCACGCTCGTGATGAGACCCTGCAGCATGCCCTTTTCGAGCGGGACGATGTCCACGTCCTCGGGGCGCACTACGACGTCGACCGGCTCGTTTTTCTCAAAGCCCTTGTCTACGCACTCGAAGGTGTGGCCGGAGAAGGTGACCTTGAAGTCCTCGCGCATGACGCCGTCGACGATGTTGCTCTCGCCGATGAAGTCCGCGACGAAGGCGTTCTTCGGCTCGTTATAAATATCCGTCGGGGTGCCGATCTGCTGGATGCGGCCGTCGGACATGACGACGATCGTGTCGGACATGCTGAGCGCTTCCTCCTGGTCGTGCGTGACGAAGATGAAGGTGATGCCGGTGGCCTTCTGGATGCTCTTGAGCTCCTGCTGCATATCCTTACGGAGCTTGAGGTCGAGCGCGCCGAGCGGCTCGTCGAGCAGGAGCACCTGCGGACGGCTTATGAGAGCGCGCGCAATGGCGACGCGGGCCTGCTGGCCGCCGGAGAGGTTCGTCACACTGCGCTTTTCAAAGCCGGCGAGCTTCACGAGCTTGAGCATCTCCGTGACCTTCTGCTCGATCTCCTCGCGCGGAACCTTCTTCTCCTTGAGAGGGAAGGCCACGTTGTCGAACACGTTCAGGTGGGGGAAGAGGGCATAGCGCTGAAAAACGGTATTGACGTTGCGCTTGTGCGCCGGCAGATCGTTGATGCGCTCACCGAGAAAGAGCACGTCGCCCTGATCCGGCGTCTCAAAG
>JAZPZZ010000051.1:0-2018 GCA_045544935.1 Oscillospiraceae bacterium
CGTAGGGGTCGGCGTCCTCGGCGCCCCGCGCAGAACGCACGCAAAAGCACCCCGCCTCTCGGCAGGGTGCTCTTTTTGCGGCGCGGAAGCCTCAGAACCCGCGGCCGCCGCCCATGCGTCCCATCTGACCCTGAACGCCCATGCCGCCGAAGCCGCCCATCATCATGGACTCGGTGATTTCATCGACGGTCTCGCCGTTGACGGTGATGGTGCCGCCGGTGTGGCTGGCCGTCGTCACATAGTCAAAAGCGAACTGCGCGCTGATCTCGACCGTGCCGCCGGAGACCAGAATGGAGCCGTTGGAGTCGATCGCGTCGGTGTCACCCTGCGCCATCGTGACGGAGAGGCTGCCGCCCGTGATCTCGATGCAGACATCGCAGGCCGTGGACTTCTGCGAGGCGTTGATGCCGTCGTCCGTGGCGTAAATGCTGACGTCGCCGCCGTTGATCTGAACGTAGGTGCTCTCAATGCCCTCCGCGGCGCTGATCTGCAGCTTGCCGCCGTCGATCTGCGTCAGCGTGGTGCCCTGAATGCCGTCGGAGCCCGCTTCGATTTGTAAGCTGCCGCCGAGAATGCAGATGCCGCCGAGCGTCTGATCCTCGTCGTTCTCGCAGTGCAGGCCGTCCTTTCCGGCTGTGATCGTGAAGCTGCCGTCCGCGATGGAGATGGAGTCATTGGCCTCCAGCGCGTCGGACGCGCAGGAAATGACGTAGGTTCCGCCGGTGATCTTGAGATCATCCTTGCAGGAGACGCCGTTGTCCGTGGAGGAGATGGTCAGCGTTCCGGTGCCGTTCAGTACCAGATCCTCTTTGGAGAAAATGACGGCGTCTGTGTTCGTCTCGCCGTCGGCGGTGAAGGCGCCGGTGACGCTGAGCGTGTTCTCGCTGTCCGTGGTGGTCACAAAGACCTTGTCCGCGCTCTTAATGTAGAGAACCGGCTGCGCGTCATTCGTCACAGTCAGACCGTCGAGCACCAGCTGCACCTTCGCGTCCTCCGCCGCGTCCACGATGATCTGCGCGTTTTCCGCCGTTCCGGTGATAAGATAGGTGCCCGCCTCCGTGATCGTGCAGGTCTCGCCGTCCGTCAGCGTGATCTCCTCCGCGTCGGAGAGATCCGGCGTCTGATTCATGTCGCGCTCCGTGAACAGTTCGGAGTCCGAGGTCTGTGCCTGCGTATCGGCGCTCTCGACCGTCTCATATGCCAGCGTTTCCAGAACCGTTTCGGTCTCCGCCGCGGGGTCGGTTGTCTGCTTGGCCGAGATGCCGCAGGCGGACAGCGCCGCCAGCATGGACGCGGACAAAACCAGCGCCGCGATCTTTTTGGATTGTAATTTCATGTTGAAATGCCTCCTCACTCGTTTGATTCTGAGGAGAGCATACCAAAGGAAGCTTAACCCACGTTAAAAACGAACCTTAACCGAAGCTGAAAATGCCGGTATGAAGCGACAGCAAAGCGGTGTGTATCTCGACAAACTGGAATTTATCTATCGTCAGCGATCAAAAAAGCTCTGCACGGAGAGCCATCCGCCCCGGATAGATTCAACGGCGCTGCGCTTAAAAAAAATCTGCCTTCCTTAACCGCTGCCAATCGAATGCCTTCAAGCAATACAATGCCAGCACCCAGCAAGATCAAATGTACTTCCATCGGCGCATCTTCCGGGCCGACAGTCTGCGATTCATTTCCTAACAGTAGGATTCCTTTGGAAGCCAAGACCTTTGCTGCTTCCGAAGAAACCACAGCGTCTCCCTTGATCAGAAGTCGTTTTGCAGCTTCCGGGTCACGATCTCTCGATTTTTCATATATCTCCATTGCGTCATGGCCGGAGACAATCCCGTGATGCTCCGTAACAGAAGCCGGCCCAACAAAGGCTTCAAGACCTACGGCATCAATAGTTTTTCCACCTTTGATAAAATGAAATGGCGCATCCACGTGAGTACCGTTGTGCGCACACATATTGAAAGCTGTCAGATTGTACAGATCGCCTTTTTCCATTGAAGAAAGCACCCTTCTTTCCGGCG
>JAZPZZ010000052.1:0-10614 GCA_045544935.1 Oscillospiraceae bacterium
GCAGATTGTCACGTTCCTCTACCGCGCCGAGGGCAAGCCCGCCGTCTCCGATGTGAAGAATCCCTTCACCGACACGGTCAATGGCGCGTGGTATGAAGACGCCATGCTCTGGGCGGTCGAAAACGGCATCACCACCGGCAAGACGGCCACGACCTTTGGTCCGAACGACCCCTGCACCCGCGGCCAGGCCGTCACGTTCCTCTATCGCTATTATCATCTGGCCGAGCCCGGCTATGTGCTCATGAACATCCCCTATGCCGATTTCTATGAGGCCGAGGGCACCACGGACGTGGACGCCGTCACCTCCGCCACGCTCAATAAGACCCGCACCGCAGGCCTCGCCGGCGGCTCCTACCACAAGGATTCCGGGGGTACGGACATCAGCGGCGTCGTCTATCCCGTCTATGTCGCCGACCGCACCCTGCTCTCGGGCCTCAAGGAGGTCACCGACGCCGACAGCGTGACCATCTCCGTCACGAACCGCGGCCAGACCACCGAGAGCACCTTCACCGGCAAGGACGCCCTCTTTGAGAACGAGGACTACGCCTATTACAAGCTCTCTGAGGCTCCCAATGCCTATAAGACCCTCACCAAAGGCGCCGACGGCAAGCTCGTCTTCTCCGCCGTGAACGCCGAGGCGAAGAAGGTCACCATGACCACCGAGCTCACCTACGGCGGCCACCACACCGATATCACCTATAAGGTCACCTGCAGCGAGCTGCCGCAGAGCGGCATCACGGTCAACGGCGTTGTCATCACCGCGAACGGCACGCAGTACGCGCTGCGCCATGTCTATGAGATCTGGCGTGTCATCGAGCTCGGCTGGAACTGGGACCAGCTCGACGGCAATGGTCTCTCCGGCAAGACGATCACGAACATCACGTATTACATCACGAACGCAGAGGGCGAGTATGAGGTGCTCACCTGCGACGTCAGCGACACCCTCAAGCTCAAGCCTGCCGAGATCACCGCGTCCTTTGTCGACGCCAATACCATCGCCGTCGCCGGCATCCCCGCCGATGCGCAGAACGTCAAGGCCACCGTGCGCGATCAGGTCGGCCGCGGCCAGACCGCAACGACCTTCGCCGAGAATGTCGCCGTGCAGGACGGCAAGGTCGTCCTCACCACGCCCGCCGTGGAAGGGAAGAACTATGTCGTCTCCTTCGTGAGCGACAATTACGGCGATTCCAGCGTGACCATCCCGTTCGGCACCGTCGCATAAACCGAGCCCAAACCGCATAACAGGGCAGGCGCTTTGGCGTCTGTCCTGTTTTGGGATTTTGAGACAGGAGAAAATTGCCCTATGAAAGACCAATCGAGCCCGCCCAGACCGTGGCGCCGCGCGCTGTTTCTGCTGCCGGCGCTGCTGGCGGCGGCTCTCATTTTCTATACCCTCCCGCGCACACAGCCGGTGCTCGCCGCCGTGCCGGAGCTGCTGGAGTATGTGCCGACGCCCGCGCCGGAGCCAACCGAGAAGGTTGACCGCTCCGCTCAGCGCGAGGAGGCCGAGGCCAGGCACGCTGACCCCACCGCCGGGCGCCGCGCAACCGTCGCGAGCTTCGCTGCGCCTGCGGCCTACAAGGACGGCACCTATACCGGCTCCGCGCAGGGCTTCGGCGGCGCGATCTCCGTTGCCGTCACGATTCGGGACGGCAAGATCGCTGACCTGCAGATCACGAGCGCGCCGGGGGAGACCGAGCCGTATTTCTCCCGCGCCAGGGCTGTCATTTCCCGCGTCCTCTCTGCCGGCACGCCGAATGTGGACGCCGTCTCCGGCGCCACGTTCTCCTCCCGCGGCATTCTGGCCGCTGCGCAGTCCGCCCTCGAGCAGGCCGCAGCGGAGCCGAAACCGACCCCAACATCGACGCCGACTCCGACGCCCACCGCCGTGCCGACCGTCACCCCGACGCCGGAGCCGACGCCCGTGCCCACGCCGGAGCTGACCCCCGCGCCCACGCCGGAGCCGACTTCCGCGCCGAAGCTTTACCGCGACGGCGTCTATACCGCCAGAGGCTGGTGCGAGGAGATCGACAACTTCCGCTATGAGGTCATCGTCACCGTCACGGTCGAGGACGGCTTGATCCGCAAGGTCTCGCTCGAGATCGGGGAGGACGAGTCCGATTATCCGGAGGATAACGATTACTTCATCGACCGCGCCGTCAACGGCACGACGAAGCAAAAGGGCGTCCCCGCCCAGATTGTCGATGCCCAATCCGCCGAGCGCATCGACGGCGTCTCCGGCGCGACCTATACCTCCAAAACCATTTGCCGCCTCGTTTCCGAGGCGCTGCGTGACGCGAAGATCGGAGGCGAGCGATGAAGCACCCGACGTTTTTTGTCAAACTCCTCTGCCTTGTGCTGCTCGTCGGCCTGTTCTATGGCTATCAGCAGGTCGCGCTGCAGCGCGCCGCCGCCGTCGCCGAGCGCGAGCAGGAGATTGCCCTCGCCGAGGCGCACAATCGCGAGGTGCAGCAGAAGATGAACGCCGTCTCCGAGCGCTACGTCCCCGGTACGTATGAGGGCAGCGCGCAGGGCTTCGGCGGCGTCATCAAGGTCGCCGTCACGGTCGATGAAAATGAGATCACGGAGATCAAAGTCCTCTCCAGCACCGGTGAGGACGCGGCCTATTTCTCGCAGGCCGAGACGCTCCGCGACAAAATCCTGCAAAAGCAAACCACCGATCTCGACGCCGTCACCGGCGCGACGCTCTCGTCCATCGGCCTGCTCGACGCCGTGGACGCGGCTTTGGAACAGGCGGTGAAGTGATGGAAGGAAAATCGACCAATCTCCGCCGTCTCGCCAGGCGAAACGCTCTTTTCCGCGCCGCCATTCAACTGATCTTCTTTGTCGCCATGCCCGGCGCATTCGTCGCGGGCTTCAATGGCGTCAAGGCGATCTTTTCGGCCGTCGGCACGGGCCAGCCTCTCTCGTGGACGGGCTTTACGATGGCGCTTGCCGTTCTATGCCTCTTCACGATGCTCTTCGGCCGCTTCTTCTGCGGCTGGGTCTGCTCCTTCGGTGCGCTGGGCGACTTCGTCTGGTGGCTCTCCGGCCTCGTGCATAAAAAGCTCTTCCGCCGCAAAAAACAGTTCCGCCTGCCGGAGCGCTCTCTTCCGTGGGGACAAAAGATCAAGTATCTCGTCCTCACCGCCATCGTTGTGCTCTGTGCGCTGAATCTCTATAGCAGGCTCGGCGTCTGGAGCCCGTGGGAGGCGTTCTCCATGCTCACGGCCCTTCGTCTTCCGCCCATGGGTGTCGCCGTCGCGCTGCTGGTGCTGATCGTCATCAGTATGGCGCTGCAGGAGCGCTTCTTCTGCCAGTTTCTCTGCCCGATGGGCGCGGTGTTCTCGCTTCTGCCGATTCTGCCGTTTGCGCAGCTGCGCCGCGCGGCCGACCGCTGCCCGAGCGGCTGCCAGCTCTGCAAGCGGCAGTGCCCGGTCTCCATCCGCATGGACGAAGACAATCTACGAAAGGGCGAGTGCATTGCCTGCGACCGCTGCGCCAACAGCTGCCCGCACGGCAACCTCTCCCGCTGGGACCGCATGCTCCTGCGCAGCCCGTGGCTCGGCGCTGTCTTAAAAGCCGCCGCCTTCTTCGCCCTCGGTGCCGCCCTTGGCCTCTGCCGGTTTTTCTGAGCTGCTCCGCACCGACGCAGGGGCGGATCATCCGCCCGCAGGTTCTCGGCTGGTTGACGAATTGTGTGCGAAGCACTATAATATATAGTCAGTTTTTTACGGAAGGATCCATTCACCCATGCGGTTTTTTAAACAAGTTTTCGCCCTGCTCCTCGCGCTCATGACGCTCCTGCTCTCCGCCTGCTCCGGCAGCGCAGGGAAGGCGGACGAGAGCGCCTCGCGCTCCGTCTTTGCCATGGACACGGTCATGGACGTCACGGCCTACGGCGCGAACGCAGAAAAGGCCGTCGTCGCGGCGGTCAACCGGATCACCGCGCTCGAGCAGGCGTTTTCGGTCACGATCGAGGGCAGCGACATCGACGCCGTCAACCACGCCTATGGCAAGAGCGTCGAGGTGTCGGACGATACCGCGGCGCTCCTTTCTGATGCGCTGCGCTTCTGTATGCTCACGCACGGCGCGCTCGACGTGTCCGTCTATCCCGTGCTCAAGGCCTGGGGCTTCACCACGCAGGATTACCGCGTGCCGAAGGAGGACGAGCTGCAGGATCTCCTCTCGCGCGTCGATTACGCCAAGGTGCAGTGCGACGGAAACACCGTCACCGTCCCCGCCAATATGGAGATCGACCTCGGCAGCGTCGCCAAGGGCTATACGGGCGACCAGATCATGCAGATCTTCCGCGATCACGGCGTCACCTCCGGCATGATCTCCCTCGGCGGCAATGTGCAGACGCTCGGCAGCAAGCCCGACGGCAGCGCCTGGCGCATCGCCATCCAGAACCCGCTCGGCGAGGGCTATGTCGGTGTCGTTGAGGTGCGCGATGAGGCCGTCGTTACCTCCGGCGGCTATGAGCGCTATTTCGAGCGCGACGGGGAAGTCTACTGGCACATCATCGACCCTTCCACCGGCAAGCCCGCGAAAAACGGCGTCATCTCCGCGACGATCATCTCCGACTCCGGCACGCGCTGCGACGCGCTCAGCACGGCGCTCTTCATCCTCGGCCGCGACGGCGCGGAGACCTACTGGCGCACGCACGGTGATTTTGACTATCTCCTCGTGCTGGAAGACAGCTCCATCGTTCTCTCCGAGGGCATTGCCGACCGCTTTGCCGCGGCGGACGAATGGGCTGATCACGATCTCACGGTGGTGACGAAATGAAGAAGACCTCCTTCTGGATCATCCTCATCGCCGCCATCGCGGTGCTCTCCGCCGCGGCGGCGCTCTGGCTGCACTTTCACCATTCCGGCGCCGCCGTCGCGAACATCTATCTCGACGGCGAGTGTATCCGCTCCATCGACTTAAATCAAGTTACGGAGCCCGAGATCTTCACCGTGGAAGGACAGATCGGCACGAACACCATTCAGGTGGAGCCGGGCCGCATCCGCGTCTCCCATGCCGAGTGCCCCGACCAGATCTGCGTGCAGATGGGCTGGCTCACGAGCGAGGGCGGCATGCCGATCGTCTGTCTGCCGAACAAGCTCGTCATCAGCCTGGACGACGTACCCGCCAAGATCGGCGACGCGGAGATTGACGGGGTGGTCGGATGAAGTGGAGTACAAAGCAGCTGAGCCTCATGGCGCTCTTAACGGCGATCGCCCTCGCCATCCACGTGGCTGAGGCGCAGATCCCTGCGCCTGTGCCGATCCCCGGCGTCAAGCTCGGCCTTGCCAACATCGTCACGGTCTGGGCCATGTTTTCCCTCGGTCCCGGACCCGCGCTGATGATTCTCGTGGCCCGCATCCTGCTCGGCAGCCTGTTTTCCGGCGTCATGAGCCTCATGTACTCCCTCGCGGGCGGCCTGCTTTGCTGGTGCGTCATGCTCCTGCTCCGGCGGGTGCTCACAAGAAAGCAGATCTGGGTGGCCTCTGTCATCGGCGCCGTGTTTCATAACATTGGTCAGATTCTTGTCGCCATCGTCGTCACCGGCACGCCCGCCATCGTGACCTATCTCCCGATCCTGCTCATCAGCGGCATCGCCACCGGCCTGTTCACAGGTGTTGCAGCGCAGTATCTGGTCAATCGGATGGACAAGACAAAATAAAACAAATTAGAAATTAGGAATTAGGAATGAAGTGGGATTAGAGATAATTCCTCATTCCTAATTCCTAATTTCTTCATTCATTGACTTTTTGCCCTGCAGCATTTAAAATAACTATTTGGTGATTTTATGAAAAAACATGTATTGGCCGTGCTCGCCGCGGGCTGCCTCTGGGGCACAATGGGCTTTTTCACGCGCACGCTTGCGACGATCGGCATCGATGCCGATGGCGCGATTCTGGTGCGCTGCGCCATGGCGGCGCTCTGCTTTGCCGTCACGATTTTCCTCACGAACCGCGCCGCTTTCCGCGTGAAGCCGCGGGACTTCTGGTGCTTTTTCGGCAGCGGTGTCTGCGCGCTGCTGTTCTTCACGTGGTGTTATTTCCACGCCATCAATCTCATGAGCCTCTCGGCGGCTGCGATTCTGCTCTATACCGCGCCGACGATCGTCATGCTGCTCTCCGCGGTGTTCTTCAAGGAGCGCATCACGCCCCTCAAGCTCGCGGCGCTCGCGCTCGCGTTTCTCGGGTGTGTGCTCGTCTCCGGCGTCGGCGGCGGGGGAGCGCGCCTCACGGCGCAGGGCGTCGTTTTCGGCCTTGGCTCCGGCGTCGGCTATGCGCTCTACAGCATCTTCGCCCGCTTTGCTCTCAATCGGGGCTATTCCAGCTCCACGATCAACTTTTATTCCTGCCTCCTCGCCGCCCTCGGCGCGGCGCTCCTTTTCGGCTGGCAGGACACCTTCGCCGCCTTCGCGGCGTCCTGGAGCAACGCCGGCCTGTGCCTGCTCGCTGGAGCGGTCACGTGCTACCTGCCGTACCTGTTTTATACCTACGGCCTCTCCGGGCTGGAGACGGGCAGAGCCTCGATCCTCGCCTCCGTCGAGCCAGTGGTGGCCACGCTCATCGGCATCCTCGTCTACCATGAGACGATGAGTCTCCTCGCCGCCCTCGGCGTCGTGCTGGTCCTCTCCGCGGTCGTGCTGCTCAACCTCCCGCAGAAGACTAAAATCGAAAAAAATAATCCATAATTATGCTTGACGAAACTTGTGCAGTATGCTAAAATCTGAATTTGCGTGGGTCGAAATGCAAAATACGATTGAAACCCCGCAAAAAGCACAAAAAACGTTGAAATTTCAAACGTTTCTTGGGCAAAACCACGGTTTATCCGAATCGCGAATTTCTGCGATTCGTATAAATAAATTCTTAAGTTTTTGAGGAAAGGAGGAAAACCATGCCGACATTTAACCAGCTGGTGCGTAAGGGAAGAAAGCAGGTGACCTACAAGTCCACTTCTCCCGCGCTGCAGAAGGGTCTGAACACGCTGAAGAATCGTGAGACCGATCTGAGCGCGCCCCAGAAGCGCGGCGTCTGCACCGCGGTGCGTACGTCCACCCCGAAGAAGCCGAACTCTGCTCTTCGTAAGATCGCCCGTGTGCGCCTGACCAACGGTTATGAGGTAACTGCTTACATTCCGGGTATCGGACACAATCTGCAGGAGCATAGCGTCGTTATGATCCGCGGCGGTCGTGTCAAGGACCTTCCCGGTGTGCGTTACCACATCATTCGCGGCACTCTGGATACCCAGGGCGTTGCCGGCAGAATGCAGGCCCGCAGCAAGTACGGCGCCAAGAAGCCGAAGGCCGGTAAGAAGTAAGATCCCAACGGCAATTTTTGCCCTGTTGTTAACTCATATAGATATATGGGTTCGTTGCATCAGGGCGCAGCGGAGGCGCATCGACGCCTTCGAGTACCTGTGAAATCATTTTATAATGAAGGAGGGAAGTAAAGTGCCACGCAGAGGTAACGTTCCCAAAAGAGAAATTCTGCCCGATCCTATGTACAACAGCGTGCTGGTGACCAAGCTCATCAACTCTGTCATGCTGGACGGCAAGAAGGGTGTTGCGCAGAAGGTTGTTTACGATGCCTTCAGCATCATCAAGGAAAAGAGCGGTAAGGAGCCCCTGGACGCTTTCACCGAGGCCATGAACAACATCATGCCCAGCCTGGAAGTCAAGGCCCGCCGTGTTGGCGGTGCTACCTATCAGGTTCCTATGGAGGTTCGCCCCGAGCGTCGTCAGACGCTGGGTCTCCGCTGGCTGACGGGTTATGCCCGCAAGCGCAGTGAGAAGACCATGATAGAGCGCCCCGCCGGCGAGATCATGGACGCCTGCAACAATACCGGCCCCGCCGTCAAAAAGCGCGAGGATACCCACAAGATGGCCGAGTCCAACAAGGCTTTCGCCCACTTCCGTTGGTAATCTGCTCGCTGCTTGAAAGCGTGCTATCTCCGCTTTGGGAGATGCGCTGAGAAAAATAGGAGCAAGAAAGCATATGCCCAGACAATATTCCCTGGAAAATACCCGCAACATTGGCATCATGGCGCACATCGACGCCGGTAAGACCACGACCACGGAACGCATCCTGTTCTACACGGGCGTGAATTACAAGATCGGTGAGACCCATGAAGGCACTGCCACCATGGACTGGATGGCACAGGAGCAGGAGCGCGGCATCACGATCACGTCCGCCGCGACCACGTGCTTCTGGAACGGCACCCGCATCAACATCATCGACACCCCGGGCCACGTCGACTTCACGGTCGAGGTTGAGCGCTCTCTGCGCGTGCTCGACGGCTGCGTGACGGTTCTGTGCGCAAAGGGCGGCGTTGAGCCTCAGTCCGAAACCGTCTGGAGACAGGCGGATCACTACGGCGTTCCCCGCATGATCTATATCAACAAAATGGACATCATGGGCGCCGACTTCTACAACGTGCTGGACATGATCCACGATCGTCTGCAGTGCAACGCCGTCCCCATTCAGCTGCCCATCGGCTCTGAGTCGGACTTCCGCGGCATCATCGACCTGATCGAGATGAAGGCGGACGTGTACTACGACGACCTTGGCAAGGACATGCGCGTTGAAGAGATCCCCGAGGATATGCGCGCGCTCGCGGAGGAATACCGCGAGAAAATGCTCGACGCGGTCTCCGTTTTTGACGATGAGATCACCGAGCTCTATCTCATGGGTGAGGAGATCCCCACCGATAAGATCCGCGCTGCCATCCGCAAGGCCACCTGCGCGGTGGAGATGGTCCCCGTCGTGTGCGGCACCTCTTATAAAAATAAGGGTGTGCAGAAGCTGCTCGACGCGATCGTCGATTTCATGCCCTCTCCGCTGGATATCCCCGCCATCGGCGGCACGCATCCGAAGACGGACGAGGAGCTCCACCGCGAGGCGGACGACAATGCGCCGTTCTCCGCGTTGGCGTTCAAGATCATGACCGACCCCTATGTCGGCCGTCTGGCCTTCTTCCGTGTCTATTCCGGCACGCTCGAAGCGGGCAAGACCGTCCTGAACTCCACCAAGGGACAGCGTGAGCGTCTCGGCCGCATCCTCCAGATGCACGCCAACCACCGCGAAGATATTCCCGCCGTCTATTCCGGCGATATCGCCGCGGCTGTCGGCCTGAAGAACACCACCACCGGCGACACGCTCTGTGATGAGCGCGACCCTATCGTCCTCGAGTCGATGGAGTTCCCGGAGCCGGTCATCCGCGTCGCCATTGAGCCCAAGACCAAAGCCGGTCAGGAGAAGATGGACGTCGCTCTGCAGAAGCTTGCAGAGGAAGACCCCACCTTCAAAGCCTATACCGATGAGGAAACGGGCCAGACGATCATCGCCGGCATGGGCGAGCTCCACCTGGAAATCATCGTGGACCGTCTGCTGCGCGAGTTCCGCGTCGAGGCGAACGTCGGTAAGCCCCAGGTCTCCTATAAAGAGACCATCACCCGCGCCGCTAACGTCGACACGCGCTATGTGCGTCAGTCCGGCGGTAAGGGTCAGTTCGCGCACGTCAAGCTCACGGTCGAACCGAACGAGCCCGGCAAGGGTTATGAGTTCGTCAACCAGATCACCGGCGGCGCGATTCCGAAGGAGTATATCCCCAGTGTCGATCAGGGCATTCAGGGCGCGATGCAGGCGGGCGTGCTCGCCGGCTATCAGGTCGTGGACGTCAAGGTCACGCTGGTCGACGGCTCCTTCCACGAGGTTGACTCCTCCGAGCTGGCGTTCAAGATCTGCGGCAGCATGGCGTTCAAGGAGGCCTGCCAGAAGGCCGGTCCCACCCTGCTCGAGCCGATCATGAAGGTCGTTGTCACCGCGCCGGAAAGCTATATGGGCGACGTGATGGGCGATATCAACGCCCGCCGCGGCCAGATCTCCGGTTCGGACATCCGCAACGGCGCCGCCATCGTCACGGCGGACGTTCCCCTCAGCTCCATGTTCGGCTATGCCACGGATCTTCGCAGCAAGACCCAGGGCCGCGCCACCTACAGCATGGAGCCCAGCCACTTCATCGAGCTGCCGAAGTCTCTGCAGGAGAAGATCATCCACGCGAGCAACTGACGCAATTGGCACGAAAGTGCTTTGCATATAACCGCAACTCGAAAGAAAAAGGAATTTTTTAAAACCAATTCTACTAGGAGGAAATTCTAATGGCAAAGCAGGCATTTAACAGAACCAAGCCCCATGTCAACATCGGCACCATTGGTCACATCGACCATGGCAAGACCACTCTGACCGCCGCCATCACCAAGGTGCTGGCCCTGGCCGATCCCGAGGCCGCTGAGTTCACCGCTTACGACCAGATCGACAAGGCTCCCGAGGAGAAGGCTCGTGGTATCACGATCAACACCGCGCACGTTGAGTATCAGACCTATGACCGCGTGGGCAAGGACGGCCAGCAGATTCAGGGCCGCCACTATGCGCACGTTGACTGCCCGGGCCACGCCGACTATATCAAGAACATGATCACCGGCGCTGCTCAGATGGACGGCGGCATCCTCGTCATCGCTGCTTCCGACGGCCCCATGGCTCAGACCCGTGAGCACCTCCTGCTCGCCCGTCAGGTTAACGTTCCTTATATCCTCGTCTTCCTGAACAAGGT
>JAZPZZ010000053.1:0-4466 GCA_045544935.1 Oscillospiraceae bacterium
TTCCTAAGACCGCTTGGCCTCCGACTTGGTAGAGGAACGTGACGATCTGGGCGCGGGAACAGGTTCTCGCGGGCTCGAAGGTCGTGGGCGTCATGCCGTTGGTGATCTCGCGGCTGACGGCCCAGAGCACCGCCTGCGTGAAGTACTGGCCGTTCGGCACGTCCTTAAAGGGGTTCGCGCTGCCCATCTGCGGCGCGCCTTCCAGACGCCAGAGGAAGGTCACGGCCTGCGCGCGGGTGCACACGTCGTTCGGGCTGAAGCGGTCCGCCGCCGTGCCGTTCGTGATCTTCTGCTCCACGGCCCAGAGGACCGCCTTGGTGTAGTACTGGTCCGCTTTCACGTCCTGGAAGGGGTTGGTCTTGCCCTGCGGCTCGGGAGAGCCCTTCGCGCGCCAGAGGAACGTGACGATCTGCGCGCGGGTACAGCCGCCCTCGGGGTCGAAGAGATCGGCCGAGATGCCGGTGGTCACGCCGTTTACATGCGCCCACGCCACCGCGTCGCGGTAATAGGCGTCCGCCTTCACGTCGCGATAGGGAAGCGTCACCGCGGCGGGGTCGAACGGCGGATTCGGGTCCTTCTGATCGGTCGGGGTGTCGCCGCCGCTCGTCTCATGCGGCTGTGAGGGATGATCGCCCGGGTCGTCCGACGGCGGCGCGATGTTCGTCGGCTCCGAGATCGCCGGCCCGTCGCAGTGGTGGTCGGCGTCCATGACGGCGAGCTTTTCCCAGATCCAGCGCTGCATGTCGTTGATGACGTAGGGATAATCCGTGCCCTCCGGCCAGAGATGCTGCTCGTTGCTCGGATTGCTCACGCGCACGAGCGGCCAGAGCTGGTAGTTCATGGCGGTGCTGCCGCCGATGTGCGCCGCGTGCCCTGCGATGATCCCGCTGCCGCCGAGGAGCGCTGCCGCTTCCGCGCGGAAGTGCTCGGCATAGTAGGCGTCGACTGCCGCCATGAAGTCCGGAATCTTCGAGAGCGCTTCGGCCAGATAGCGCGTTTTCATGAAGGGGTTGTCCGCGCGGATCACGCCCTTCCAGCCGGTGCCGTAGGTGTTGTCCAGATCCCAGACGGGGCCGGCGTACATGATCTCGCCTGCCTCCTTGTAGAAGTAGAAGGAGGAGTAGAACGCGTCCACGTTGCCGGAGAACTCCTGAATCAGATAGAGCTGCACGAGGCTGTCGCGGTCCACATAGTCGTAATAGTGCTTCCCGGTGTCGGGATTTACGCCGGTATAGTTGCCCGCGGCGTCCTGCGCGTAGACGGCGTTTTCAAATTCCTGATAGTATTCGCTGATCCAGGTTGCGGCGGCCTTGCCGGCGAACTCGGGGCTCTTGATGTTCATGCCGACGCCGTGTACGGTCTTGAAGCCGCTGGCCTCGTCGTACTGCGTGTTGTTCAGCTCCAGCAGCCAGCCGCCGGTGAGGTCCGCAGGCTCCGCGAGCCCCTCGGTGTACTGCACCTCCTGGCCGAAGCGGTTGGTGGTCTGGGTGAGAGAGGCGTTGTCGCCGTAGCCCTCATTCAGTGCGGCGTAGGCGTCCTCCAGATCGGTGATGTCCACGCCCGTGCTGCCGACGGAGTTCTTCTCGCCGAGCAGGTACGTGCCGCGGTACTCGCCGTCATAATAGAGGTCGACCCAGTCGTTCTTCGGCACATACGGCATGCCGAGCCGGTCGGCGAGGTCCTTGAGCGTCTTGTCGTGCAGCTGCGTCGCGTCGCCGTAGCCGGCGAGGAGCACCCACGTTTTGCCCTTCTCGCCGATGCCGATCAGATCGGTCTTGCTCTCGAGCTTGATCTGATAGGACTTCTTCGGCGCGTTGACAAAGGTCGTGTTGCCGCGGGCCTTGATCTGCGAGAGCGCGCCGTCGTAGACGACCTTGCCGCTCTCGGCGATCAGATGCATCGTGCCCTTGGCCTTGTGGTCCTTGCTCGCGTCGATGAAGCTCCGGCCCTGCGCGGCCTTCTCGCTGTGCAGGAAGAGCGCCGGGACGGACGAGCGCATGATCTTCACGGTCATGGGTGAGCAGTCGCCGAGAATGACGTCGAGCTCATAGACGCCATCGGCGTCCTTCGCCGCAATCGTCGTGAGATCCACGGTCTCAGCATAGCTTTTGAGCGTCACGCTGCCGCGATTGCCTTTGAGATGCAGCTGGTCGGAGGAGCCCTGCACCGTAAAGCGCAGCGGCAGCTTCGTCAGATCGGCGAACGCGGGGAGAAAGAGGAAACTCTCGCCGTCCACGGTCTGCGCGCCAAGCGTCTCGAGATCAGAGAGCGCAGCCTGCACGGCCGTGACCTTTTCGGCGGTGCTCTGCTCGGAGAGCGTCTTGAGATAGAGCCAGTCGTAGTTGTAGGAATCGATCGTGCCGCTCGCCGTCGAAGCGCGTGCGCGCACGCAGAGGGTGTAGTTCGTCAGCGGCTTGAGGCCGGTCAGCTGAATGGAGGTCTCGCCGCCGTTCGTGACGGCGAGATCGCGCAGCGTCTTCGTCGCGTAGTCATACTGACAGACGACGTACTGCTCCGCCGCCTGCACGGCCGTCCAGCTGACGACTGCCGTCGTCGCGCTGATGCGGCCGAGCTTCGCCTCGGGCACCTTGTCCGGACAGAGCTTATAGGGAATCTCCAGCGTGCCGGCGTAGTCGCCGCAGCCCTGCACCACGATCTTTGCATCGCCGAAGGACTGATCGCCGACCCACGAGACCGTGCCGTCCGTCCCGTCGAGCTGCAGCGTCTTCTCGCCGTTTTTCACCACGGGCATCGGGCGCACGCCGGCGCTCTTGTCCCGCAGGATGTAGACCGGGCCGACGCCGGAGACGGAGAGCTTCGAGACGTCGATCTTCGGCACATAGGCCGAGGAGATCACGAGCAGCGTGGAGGCGATGGCGCGCGTGGAGCCGCCGGAGGGGGTATTGCGCAGCGTGACGGAGGGGTCGGCCTCTCTGCGCGTGAAGAAGGCAGCGGAGCCGCCGCCGTCGAGCAAAATCGCGTCCGCGCAGCCGAGGGCCTCCATCGTTCTGGCCATCTCCGTGTAGGTCATGCCGACGGAGGTCGCGCCCTGCCGCCCGTCGGTCTCGAAGAGGACGAGCGTGCCGTTTGGCCGCAGACCGAGAGCGGCGCGGGGCGCGCGGTATTCGCCGCCGGACCAGACCGAATCATCGTGCTCGGATTCGAGCAGGGGCTGCGCCTTGCCGCCGCGGACCATGTGCTGATTGCCGGCGACGGCCTGCACGGCGTCGGAGGGAATGGGAGTCGTGCCGTCGAGAATTTCGGCAGAGCCGTCCGCGTGCACGACGAAATAGGACCACTTCGGGCTTGTGTTCGAAATGATCTCGCCGTCCACGACGATTGCGCCGAGGGGGAACTTTTCGGCCATGGCGAAGTAATTCGCGTTCACCGCGCCGACGACGTGCTCGCCCTCGAGCTCCGCCTCCACGGCGGCGGCCTGCGCCTCCGGCTTCTCGAGCGCCCAGCCGCCGTCCGCGGTCTTTTCGGGCGCGGCAGCCTTTACCGTGACGGAGGGCTCTCGCAGATCGATCTCCAGCAGGTGCGCCAGATTCTGCGCGTTTCCCTTGACGGTGTTCAATGTCAGCTCCGTCTCCAAAACGCCCGGTGCGATCTCATACGTCGCCTTTTTCATCACCTGGAAGGAGCCGAGAGACTCCGCCGCGCCGGCGGGCACCATCAGCCCCAGCAGCAGGACGACGGCGAGTACCGCCGCGGAAAAGCGTCTGGAAGGGATGCGTTTATCAGCCATTGTGGATTGCTCCTTTTTGGGTTCTGCCGGGGAGAGGACTCCCCGGCAGAGTGAATCATAGGGTGTTACTTTGCCGCGTCGGAAGCCGGAAGGGGCTCCACATAGCAGCGATGCAGGAAGGTCACAACCTCGCCGCGCTTGCAGTTGGCGTTCGGCGCGAAGGTGGTGGCGGTCCGTCCGTTGGTGATGCCGTTTTCCACGGCCCAGTTCACCGCGCCGGAGAAGAACGCCGTCTCGGGCACGTCGGTGAACGCGGTTTTGGCGGTGCCCATGTCCTTGCCCTCGGCTGCGCGCGCGAGGAAGGTCACGAACTGACCGCGGGTCACGGTGGCGTTGGGGGAGAAGGCAGTCGCGCTCGTGCCGCGCGTGATCTCGTTCTCGTAGGCCCAGAGGATTGCGTCATAGTAGTAGGCGCCTTCCTTCAGGTCCGTGAAAGGAACGGAGGTGATCGTTGCCTTCGGGCAGCCCTCCGCGCGCCAGAGGAAGGTCACGACCTGCGCTCTGGTGCATTCGCCCTCGGGCGCAAAGTGCGTATTGTCCACGCCGGTGGTGATCTCGCTCTCATAGGCCCAGGCCACAGGCGCGTAGTAGTAGGCGTCCGGCTTGTCCTTCACGTCCACGAAGGGCAGCTCGTCCTTGCCGGTGTCGTCCGGCGGCGTCGGCTCGGCCGCGAGCGTCTTCAGATCCTCCCAGCTGTACTGGAAGTCGGGTCGTAGCC
>JAZPZZ010000054.1:0-3429 GCA_045544935.1 Oscillospiraceae bacterium
CTGGGGCCTTCTTGGCCACGGCGAGCGTGCCGGGGTCGGGCACGTAGAGCACGGGCTTAATGGAGAGGGGCGCCCCCACCAGCGCCGCCGAGTTCGACACGCGGCCGCCGGCCTTGAGGTAGTTGAGATCGTCCACGGTGAAGCGGTGCGCGATCCTGAGCTTGTTCTCCTCGCCCCACTGGATGACCTCGTCGAACGTGGCGCCGGCCTCGTGCCGCTCGACGAGATTGTCCACCAGCGTGCCGAGGCCGCCGGAGATGCAGTAGGTGTCCATGATGTAAAGCCGCTGGTTCGGATAGTCCGGCCGCACGGCCTCGGCGGCCTTGTTCGCGTTGACAAAGGAGACGGACATTTCGCGGCTCATGTCGAGAAAGAGCACGTCCTTGCCGGTCTCCATCAGCTCGCGGAAAAACTCCTCGTAGACAAACTCGTTGATCATCGAGGTCTTGAGCCGGTCGCCGTTTCGCATCCCGGCGTAGACGGCGGCGCGGGTTTCCTCGCGGCAGTCGTCCTCGCACAGGCGGTCACCCACGGTGTAGGTGTAGGGGATAAAGGGGACGCCGTGCGATTCGAGATAGGTGCGCGGCAGATCGGATGTGGATGAGGTTGCGATGATATAGTCGTTCATGGGTTTTTCCTCCGTCTTTTTCATTCCGAGGGGTGATTATAGCATAACCCGCGCCAAAAATCCAGCGCCGTCCGCGTTTGGTTGACACACCGCGCGATTTAGCGTATGCTGTATCGAAGAGGAACCATTTTCCGCGCGCCTCGTCTTTTTACAGGAGGAACACCATGCACATTCCGATGAAAAAGCTCCGCGAGAGCGCCCGTCTGCCGCACCGCGGCTCCGACTTCGCCGCGGGCTATGATCTCTATGCCGCGCCCGCATCCGGCGAGACGGTGACGATCGCGCCGCACACGACCGCGCTGATCGGAACGGGCCTTGCCGCCGCGATTCCGGCGGGCTACTTCGGCGGCATCTTCGCGCGCAGCGGCCTCGCTCTGAAGCAGGGCCTGCGCCCGGCCAACTGCGTCGGCGTCGTGGACGCGGACTACCGCGGGGAAATTTCCGTCGCGCTCCATAACGACACGGACGAGCCGCGCATCGTCGCGCCCGGCGACCGGATCGCCCAGCTCGTGATCCTGCCGTTTCTCGCGGCGGACTTTGACGAGACCGAGACCCTCCCCGAGACCGACCGCGGCGCGGGCGGCTTCGGCAGCACCGGCATGCAATAAAACCAGACTGACAATAAAGGAGAACCGAACATGAACGAAAAGACCAAGGAAATTCTCGATCGCCTGAAGGACCTCGTCCATGAGGGCAACATCCGCCGCATCCTCGTCAAGAAGGACGGCGAGACCATCGTGAACGTCCCGCTGACGATCGGCGTCGTGGGCGGCGTGCTCGCGCTCAATGCGCCGCTGCTGCTCGTGGCCACCGCCGTGGCGACCTTCGGCTTCGGCTGCACGGTCGAGCTCGTGAAGGACGACGGCGATATCGTCGAAGCCGACTTCACCGAAGTCAAAGAGTAAAGAAAACACAGAAAAGGGGAGGAGCAAAGGCTCCTCTCTTTTTGAATTCAAATCGGAACAGTCGCGACGGTACATCAACGGTTTGCGCCCTGTGAGTGTGACACGTGGGTTGTCATCGCGCAAAAAAGGCGTGACAGGAAGCCGCGCCGGTGATAAACTGAAATCAGAAAGCCGAGAAAAGGGGAGAGACCCATGAAAAAACGACTGCTGTGCCTGCTGCTCGCGCTCGTTCTGTGCGCGGCTCTGCTGCCTGCCGGCGCGCTCGCCGCGGCGGAGGACCTCACGCCGTATGTGGCCGTGCTGGAGGACGCGATGAAAAACGACGCCGACGCCGAGCACTTCGGCGAGGCGATGTTCTTCGATCTGGACGCGTCCGCGCCGCGCGAGCTGATCCTCGTCCGCTGCCCGGAGGACGCGGCCCACGCCGTGCTCGAGGTCTGGACGATCAAGGGCGGCAAGGCCGAGCGGCTGCTCAACACCCCGCTGGTCGTGCTCGTCGGCGGCAACACCGGCAGCGCGAGCGTCGGCGAATATAACGGAAAGCCCATCCTCGCGGCGGAGACGCAGTCCGTCGAGACCGGCGAGACCAAGGCCACCATCAGCGGAGGCTTCAAGCGCTTCGTGATGAAAAACGGCGCCGTGGACATTGAAGAGTCCGCCTCCTGGCGCGAGGTGCGCGACATTTCGCCGAACGCCAAGGCCGACCCCGTCCTTTACGACGAGAGCGACGCGATCATTCAGGGCGAATGGCACAGCTACGAGGATTATCTCGACTGGCGCCACTCGGTTGTCCTGCTCGCGACGAACGCGGGCTTTACGAGCGGCGACTGGGACGATGACGCCGAGCCCTTCGCCGCCGCGCGCGACTACTGCACCAGCGGCTTCTGGGACGTGCCGGCCGGAAAGTGGTTCACCGAGAGCGTCGTCTGGGCGGCGGAGAAGAACATCACCAACGGCACCGAGCCCGACTGGTTCAGCCCGAAGGCCCAGTGCACCCGTGCCCAGTTCGTCACGTTCCTGTGGCGCGCCGAGGGCCAGCCGAAGGCGAAGGAGAAGAGCACCTTCTCGGACGTGGCGGCGAACAAGTATTTCTATGACGCCGTGTCCTGGGCTGTGGGGGAGAAGATCACCGACGGCATGGGCAAAAACCAGTTCCAGCCGAACGGCACGCTCACGCGCGCGCAGGTCGTCACGTTCCTGTGGCGCCTCGCCGGCGCGCCGAAGGCCAAGGGCGTCACGCCGTTTACCGACCTCAAGGCCGGGGCCTATTATCTCGACGCCGTGGCATGGGCCACGCTCTCCGGCGTCACCACCGGCGTGACGAACACGACCTTCGTGCCGAACGCGCCGTGCACAAGAGCGGAGGCGGTGACGTTCCTCTTCCGCGCATCGAAGCTCAGCTAAAATGAAAGGCCGCATATGCGGCCTTTCATTTTAATACTCGCGCTCCATCGCCGCGTCGCGACAAGTTCCATATCCCTTGCTTCCCCGCGAGCGGGAAAGCAAGCTCATTCCACTGCCGCTCCTTACCAAATCAAAGCACTTGCTATGATTTGGAGAGGAAGAACGGGGGCGCGGATACAGAGCCGTCGCGCTTTCGCGCGGCTGCGGTGTGGAACAAGCCCGTTCTGACGACGGCGCGAGGGGCGTGCGACGTCGCCACAAGCTTCATATCCCTTGCTTCCTCGCAAACGAGAAAGCAAGCTCATTACGCTGCGGCTCCTTACCAAATCAAAGCAGGTGCTTTGATTTGGAGAGGAAGAACGGGGGCGCAAATACAGAGCAGGCGCGCCTTAGCGCGGCTGCGGCGTGGAGCAAGCCCATTCTGACGATGCCCGAGGGAGTTTTTCCGCCGCGCATGTCGCCGGAAAAAACGATTGGATTTGATTCGCGGCG
>JAZPZZ010000055.1:0-8271 GCA_045544935.1 Oscillospiraceae bacterium
GAAGTTACCTTCGACATCGACGCAAACGGTATCGTCAATGTCTCCGCCAAGGACCTCGGCACCGGCAAGGAGCAGCACACCACCATCACCTCCTCCACCAACATGTCGAAGGAAGACATCGACAAGGCCGTCCGCGAGGCCGAGCAGTTCGCCGCCGAGGACGCCAAGCGCAAGGAAGAGGTCGACGTCCGCAACCAGGGCGACCAGATGGTCTACCAGACCGAGAAGACCCTCGAGGAGCTGGGCGACAAGGTCGACGCCGCCGAGAAGGGCGAGATCGAGTCGAAGCTCCAGAGCCTGAAAACCGCGCTCACCGGCACCGACACCGCCGCCATCAAGGCCGCGACCGAGGAGCTGACGCAGGCGTTCTACAAGCTCAGCGAGAAGATGTATCAGCAGGCGAACCCGCAGGGCCAGCCCGGCGCGGGCTTCGATCCCAGCAGCATGGGCGGCCAGCCCGGCGGCAATGACAACGGTCAGCAGTACTACGACGCTGACTACACCGTGGTCGATGACGACAAATAATAACGCTTTCACTGGCGCACACCACCGTGTGCGCCAGTTTGTGAGGAAACGCATATGGCAGAAAATAAAAGAGATTACTACGAGGTGCTGGGCGTAGAGAAGTCCGCCTCGGACGACGAGATCAAGAAGGCCTTCCGCAAGGCCGCCAAGGCCAATCACCCGGACCTGCACCCGAACGACAAGGAGTGCGAGGCGCGGTTCAAGGAGATCAACGAGGCCTACGAGGTGCTCTCGGACGAGCAGAAGCGCAAGCTCTACGATCAGTACGGCCACGCGGCGTTTGACCCCAACGGCGGCTTCGGCGCCGGCGGCCCCGGCTTCGGGGGCTTCGGCGGGTTCGGCGGCTTCGGGGATATCTTCGGCGATCTCTTCGGCGGCGGCTTCGGCGACATTTTCGGCGGCGGCGCGCAGCGCGGCGGCCCGAGAAAGGGCGAGAGCATCCGCGCGAGAGTGATGGTGTCCTTCGAGGAGGCAGCCTTCGGCTGCAACAAGGAGATCAACATCGGCCGCGTGGAGCCCTGCCCCGACTGCGGCGGCAGCGGCGCTGCCAAGGGCTCCAGCCCCGAGCAGTGCCCCGACTGCAAGGGCACCGGCTCCGTGCGCACGACGCAGCGCACCCCCTTCGGCATGGTCCAGTCCATGGGCGCGTGCAAGAAGTGCGGCGGGCGCGGCAAGATCGTGAAGAATCCCTGCCCCAAGTGCGGCGGCAGAGGCGCTGTGCGCAAGAACCAGAAGATCAACGTGAAGATTCCCGCCGGCATCGACGACGGCCAGACCATCTCGCTGCGCGGCCAGGGCAACGCCGGCCAGGACGGCGGCCCGCAGGGCGATCTGCTCGTGACCGTGATGGTCAAGCCCCATCCCCTCTTCGAGCGCGACGGCAACGCCGTGCTGCTCGAGATGCCCGTGACGTTCGCGCAGGCCGCGCTCGGCGCGGAGATCGAGGTGCCGACGATTGACGGCAAGGTAAAGCTCACCATCCCCGAAGGAACCCAGCCCGGCAGCGTTTTCCGTCTGCGCGGCAAGGGCATCCCCTATCTGCAGAGCAAGTCCGGACGCGGCGATCAGTTCGTGACGATCGCGGTGAATGTGCCGCGCGGCATGACCAATGCCCAGAAGGAAGCGCTGCGCGACTATGCCCGCGCAATGAACGAGACCGTGCCCGAGGGCAAGGGCAGCATCTTCGGCGGCAAGAAGAAAAAATAAAATCCACGGCTCCGGTTCGTTCCGGAGCCGTTTTCTTTTTCGCGCTAAAGTCAAAAAATTAGATTGCCGAACCACGACCATTGTGCTATACTGAGCGTGGAATGTCAGACACATCGGAACATTCCTGCCGCAAAAGCGTCATATGAACCAAACAAAAATTTTTTTACAGGAGGAAATCAACATGAGCATTCTTTCCCGTTTCAGCGACATCGTTTCCGCGAACATCAACGCCCTGCTCGAGAAGGCAGAGGATCCCGCCAAGATGATCGACCACTATCTGATGAAGGCGAAGGAAGATCTCGCCGCCGTCAAGGAAGAGACCGCTTCTGTCATGGCGGAGGAAGCCCGCTGCAAGCGTCTGATGGACGACGCGCAGGACGAGGTCGAGAAGTATGAGAAGCTCGCCAAGAAGGCCCTGAAGGCCGGCAACGAGGGCGACGCCCGCCAGCTCATCGAGCGCAAGCAGGAGCTGGAGAAGAGCCTCATCGCCGCGACGAACAACTACACCCTCGCCAAGAACAACGCCGACAAGATGCGCCAGATGTACGAGAAGCTGAGCCAGGACGTTGCCACGCTGCAGGCGCGCCGCAGCAACATCAAGGCGACCGTCGCCGTTGCCAAGACGCAGGAGCGCATCAACCAGTCCACCGCGAAGGCGGAGAGCGCCAAGGGCTCTCTGGCCGCCTTTGACAAGATGGAGCAGAAGGCCCAGCAGATGCTTGACAAGGCCAACGCCGAGGCCGAGCTCAACGGTCTGGTCGAGCCCTCGACGATCACGCTCGAGGAGAAATACTCCGAATCCAGCGACACCATGATCGACGATGAGCTGGCCAGAATGAAGGCCGAGCTCGGACTTTAAGCCATGGCCGGCGGAAGAGTCGGCGGCGGAGGCCATGCTTCCGGCGGCGGCGGTGGGCACATCGGCGGAGGCGGCCGTGTCGGCGGCTCCGGCGGGAGCTTTGGAGGCGGAGGCAGCTTCGGCGGAGGCTGGAGCAGCGGCGGCTGGGGCGGAAGCTTCGGCGGCAGCAGCCACAGGCCCAGCAACACCCGTCCGGGCAGCAGCGGATACCGCCCGTCGCACTACCCCACCTACGTTCGTCCGGTGATCTACACCAGCGGCGGTGGCGGCGGCGGAAACTACCATCACTCCGGCGGCGGGGGCGGCGCGGGCTGTCTCAGCGGCTCGGTGGCGATGATTCTGGTGGTGTTTCTGCTGATCGCATTTCTGATGATCTTTGTATCCGTCATGATGCCCACGTCCGCAAGCGATGTGACCGCCTCGACGGTAAACCGCGAGCCGCTCCCGGCCGGGAGCGTGGAGCTCACGGAATACTATCAGGATACGACCGGACTGATCCGCCGCAGCAGCACACTGCAGGCCGGCATGAAGTACTTCTACGAAAAGACCGGCGTGCAGCCCTATCTGTATATCACGCAGGATATCGACGGCGACACCTACCCCTCCGACGCGGTGCTGGAGGAATACGCGCAGGCGCTCTATACGCAGCTGTTTTCGGACAACGCGCACCTGCTCATGATCGTCTATGACCCGGACGGCAGCGGCTTTGGCTACTACTACATCCCCGGCAACGCCGCCAAGACCGTGCTGGACGCCGAGGCGCTGGAGATCTTCGAGGGCTACGTCTATCAGGACTCCCCCGACTATCTCTCCGGCAGCGCGGAGGCCTACTTCTCCGAGGTGTTTGAGCACACGGCGGACCGAATCATGACCGTGACGCGCTCGAGCACGTTCTACGTCGGCATCGCGCTGGCGGTGCTCGCGATCCTCGCGCTGCTGTTCCACTGGTGGAAGAAGGTCAAGGAGCAGAAGAACAAGGAAGCCGCGCACATGGAGGCCGTGCTCAACGCCGATATCGACGACCTCGTGGACAATCCCGAGCTGAAGGACCTCGAGGAGAAGTACGGCAAGGAAGAAGCCTCTGCCAAACCGCAGACCCAGACCCAGACAAAGCCGAAATCCGACGACGGCTTCACCGACGCGGATCTGAAAGACCCGACGCTGGCGGATCTGGAAGAGAAATACTCGGATTGACTTGTGAAAAGGGCGTGTTGCGAAACACGCCCTTTTCTTTTTGATGATGCGCAGCCAGAATCTTGTCATCCTGAGCGGAGCGCGTCAGCGCGGAGTCGAAGGATCTTGGCATAGGAGCAAAACAGAACGATCATGTTCTATCCATCTGCGCTGCCAAGATCCTTCGACTTCACTTCGTTTCGCTCAGGATGACACTCTTTTCTGCTGCGTACATCAAAAAGGGGGCTGCTGCATAGATTCAGCAGTCTTTTTTCCGTCTTCCGATCGTTGCAACAGGCGGAAAACTGTGTTATATTGTAATTTGTATCTGAATACAAACTGCAAAGGAAGAATACTATGAACGAATCTGCTTTTTCCGGCAAAACATTGCTCATCACCGGCGGCACCGGCTCGTTTGGCAACGCCGTATTGAACCGCTTTCTCGAGACAGACATCGGCGAGATCCGCATCTTCTCCCGCGATGAGAAGAAGCAGGACGACATGCGCCATGAATATCAGGCGAGCCATCCGGAGGCGTCTGAGAAGCTGAAATTCTTCATCGGCGACGTGCGCGATCTGCAGAGCCTGAAAAACGCCATGTACGGCGTGGACTACATCTTCCACGCGGCGGCGCTCAAGCAGGTGCCGAGCTGCGAGTTTTTCCCGCTCGAGGCCGTGAAGACGAATGTCTTCGGAACCGACAACATGCTCACCGCCGCGATTGAGTGCGGCGTGCGCAGCGTCATCTGCCTCTCGACCGACAAGGCCGCCTACCCCGTGAACGCAATGGGCACGAGCAAGGCCATGATGGAGAAGGTCGCGGTGGCGAAGGCGCGCACGACGAAGCACACGAAGATCTGCTGCACGCGCTACGGCAACGTCCTGTGTTCGCGCGGCAGCGTCGTGCCGCTCTGGATCGACCAGATTCGCAAGGGCGAGCCGATCACGATCACGGAGCCGACGATGACCCGCTTCGTGATGAGTCTCGAGGAGGCCGTCGACCTCGTGCTCTTCGCTTTTGAGCACGGCGAGAGCGGCGACATTCTCGTGCAGAAGGCGCCGGCCTGCACCATCGAGACGCTGGCCCTCGCCACGAAAGCGCTCTTTGACCCGGAGGACAAAATCCCGGTGAAGGTCATCGGAATCCGCCACGGCGAGAAGATGTATGAGACACTGCTCACCAACGAGGAGTGCGCCCACGCGATCGACCTCGGCGACTTCTACCGCGTTCCGGCCGATCAGCGCGATCTCAACTACGACAAGTACTTCAAGGACGGCGACGCCGAGCGTGCGAAGCTCTCGGAGTTCACCAGCTCCAACACCACGCTCATGAACGTGGACGAGGTGAAAGAGAAGCTGCTGACGCTCGCCTACATCCGCGAGGAGCTGGCAAAGGAGTAACGCATGAACATTCTCATCACCGGCGCGGGCGGCTTTGTGGGCAAAAACCTCGTTGAGGCGCTGAAAAACATCCGCGACGGCAAGGACCGCACGCGCCCCGGACTGGAAATCGGAAACATTCTTCGCTGCACGCGGCAGACGACCGAGGCCGAGCTCAAGGAATACTGCGCGGAGGCCGACTTCGTGTTCCACCTCGCAGGCGTAAACCGTCCGAAGGACCAGAGCGAATTTATGGAGGGCAACCGCGACTTTACGGGGACGCTCCTGTCGCTGCTGGAGCTCGCGGAAAACCGCTGCCCCGTGATGCTCTCGAGCTCCACGCAGGCCGCGCTCGACAATCCCTACGGCGAGAGCAAGCGCGCGGGCGAGGCGCTCATGCGCGACTACGGCGCGCGCACCGGCGCGAAGACGCTCATCTACCGCTTTCCGAACGTATTCGGCAAGTGGTGCCGCCCAAACTACAACAGCGCCGTCGCCACCTTCTGCCACAACCGCGCGAACGATCTTCCGATTCAGGTGAACGACCGGAGCACCCGCCTCACGCTCGTTTACATCGACGACGTGGTGCAGGAGCTGCTCGACGCGCTCGAGGGCAGGGAGCACCGCGAGGGCGACTTCTGCTTTGTCCCGACGACGCACAGCGCGACGCTCGGCGAGATTGTGGATCTGATCGAGTCCTTCCGCGCGCAGCCGGAGACGCTGCTCATGCCCGAAATTCCGAACGGCAGCTTTGCCAAAAAGCTCTATTCGACCTTCCTCAGCTATCTGCCGAAGGAGAAGGTGGCGTTCCCCCTGAAGATGAACTGTGATGCGCGCGGCAGCTTCACGGAGCTTCTGAAAACCGCGGGCTGCGGTCAGTTCTCCGTGAACATCTCCAAGCCCGGCATCACGAAGGGCCAGCACTGGCACCACACGAAATGGGAATTTTTCATCGTCGTGGCAGGTCACGCGCTCATTCAGGAGCGGAAGATCGGCACGGACGAGATTCTCGAGTTTGAGGTCAGCGGAGAGAACATTCAGGCCGTGCACATGCTGCCCGGCTATACGCACAACATCATCAACCTCTCCGAGACGGAAAACCTCGTGACGCTCATGTGGGCGAGCGAGCTCTTTGACCCGAATCATCCCGATACATTCTTCCAGGAGGTGTGAGCATGGCAAAGCTGAAGCTCATGACCATCATCGGCACGCGGCCGGAGATCATTCGCCTGAGCGAGACGATCAAGGCCTGCGACAAATATTTTGACCAGATCCTCGTGCACACGGGGCAGAACTATGACTACACGCTCAACCAGGTCTTCTTTGAGGATCTCGGCCTGCGCGCGCCGGATCACTATCTGAACGCCGTGGGCGCCGACCTCGGCGAGACGATCGGCAACATCATCGCGGCAAGCTACAAGCTCATGCGCACCGTCAAGCCCGACGCCGTGCTCGTGCTGGGAGACACGAACTCCTGCCTCTCCGTCATTGCGGCCAAGCGCCTGCACATCCCGATTTTCCACATGGAGGCGGGCAACCGCTGCTTCGACGAGTGCCTGCCGGAGGAGACGAACCGCCGCATCGTGGACGTGACGGCGGACGTGAATCTCTGCTACTCCGAGCACGCGCGGCGCTATCTGAATGCCGCGGGCGTTCCGAAGGAGCGCACCTATGTGACCGGCTCTCCCATGGCGGAGGTGCTGCACCGGAATCTCGCGCAGATCGAGGCTTCCGACGTGCACGCGCGGCTGGGTCTCGAAAAGGGCAGGTACATCCTGCTCTCGGCGCACCGGGAGGAGAACATTGACACTGAGGCGAACTTCTTCTCGCTCATGAACGCGGTCAACGCGATGGCCGAGAAGTACGAAATGCCGATTCTCTACTCCTGTCATCCAAGGAGCCGCAAGTTCATCGAGGCGCGGGGGTTCCAGTTTGACCGGCGTGTGATTCAGCACGAGCCGCTCGGCTTCCACGACTACAACTGCCTGCAGATGAACGCCTTCGCGGTCGTGTCTGACTCCGGCACGCTGCCGGAGGAGTCGAGCTTCTTCCTCTCCGTGGGGCACCCCTTCCCCGCCGTGTGCATCCGCACGAGCACGGAGCGCCCCGAGGCGCTCGACCGCGGCAACTTCATCCTCGCCGGCATCACGACCGAGCAGGTTCTGCAGGCTGTGGACACCGCCGTGGAGATGAACCGCAACGGAGACTTCGGTCTGCCGGTGCGGGATTATACGGACGAGAACGTTTCGATCAAGGTGGTGAAGCTCATCCAGAGCTACACCGGCATTGTGGACCGCTTCGTTTGGAGAAAACCGATTTGAACCACGCAAAGCTCAAAAAATTCATCGCCAGAAGCGCCGGAATCCTCGCGGCGCTTCTGGTTTTGCTTTTGATCGCGGCGGGTGTTTCCGCCGTCGTGTGCAATTTCCATATCAAGGTCACGCGGTATGACGTGCAGCTGGACGGGCTCGAAAACCCTGCCCGGCTGGTGGTCGTCTCCGACATTCACGGCAAGGTCTATGGCGAGGACAACGCGCCGCTCTATGAGAAGGCCGCGGCGCAGGCGCCGGACGCGATCGTGCTGCTGGGCGATCTCTTCCCCTCCGAATTTACGGAGGCGGACAAGGACTACGTCATTGATCTCACGCGGCGGATGCAGGAGATCGCACCGGTCTATTTTGCCATGGGCAACCATGAGACAAGCTACACCGCGCAATACGGCAGAGGCTGGATCGACGAGATCCGGGAAACCGGCGCAATCGTCTTTGACGAAAGCTGGGCGGATGTGGAGCTCGGCGGAAATACCATCCGCTTCGGCGGCACGATGGGGCACGGCTACCTGTTCGGGCGAAGCAGCAAGGAGTTCCATGCTTCACCGGAATACGAAGTACTGTTCCGGCTGGAGCACTCGCGGCATCCGGCGATCCTGCTTGCGCACATGCCGGACACCGTGGCGCTCAGCAACGGGCGGCAGCGCTGGCACATCGACCTTGTGCTCAGCGGGCACACCCACGGCGGCGTGATCCGCATCCCCGGCGTCGGCGGGCTCTTCGCCCCGATGCAGGGCTGGCGGCCGCGGTATGATTACGGCGACATGATGCTCAACGATCAAATGCGCATGATCATCA
>JAZPZZ010000056.1:0-14820 GCA_045544935.1 Oscillospiraceae bacterium
TCGCTCGCGAGCTCGGCCTTCGGGTATTCCACGGGGCCGTCCTTGGTGCAGAGCTTCTGGCCGAGCTTCAGCGCGCCGGCGGGACATACCTCGACGCACTTGCCGCAGGCGACGCAGTTCTCTTTGTCAACGTGCGCGCGATAGGCGGAGGCGGAGAGGTTCTGGGTATTGAACAGCTGACTCGTGCGCAGCGCGAAGCACACGCCGAGATCGCAGTTGCAGAGACCGAAGATCTTGTCCTTGCCGTCGATGTTCGTGGTCTGGTGGACGTAGCCGTTGTCCTCCGCGCGCTGGCAGATCTCCAGCGCCTCTTCCTTGGTGATGTAGCGGCCCTTGCCGGTCTCCACGAGGTAGATCGCGAAGTCGCCGAGGCCGATGCAGCAGTCGTCCTGAATTTCGCCCGAGCCCTCGCCGGTGATGCGGCGGGCGTTGCGGCAGGAGCAGTAGCCGACGGAGAGCTTGCCGTCATACTTATCCAGCCAGTGGGAGATGTGCTCGATGCTGAGGGACTGGTTTTCGGTTTCGATCGCCTTCTCGACGGGGATGACGTGCATGCCCACACCGGCGCCGCCGGGAGGGATCAGATGGGTCTTGCCCGCGAGGGGCAGGAAGGTCATGTCGTTGAACATCTGGCCCAGCTCCGGATACTGCTCCATCTGCCAGGGCACCATGTTCGTCATCTCGGCGATGCCGGGGACGAACACCTGCACATAGTACATCTTCTCGTGCTGCGGATTCTCCCAGTGATACTCCACCGCGCCGCGCATCGCGGCGTCCTCGAGCAGCTCCTCCACGTGCTTGGGGTCCTTGCCGGTGATCTTCGCGATCTCGGCGAGGGTCTTGGGCTGACGCTTGCCCATCTTGAGCATGATTTCCGCCGTCTCGTCAGAACGGACGGAGCGGTCCAGAATGATGTATTCCGGATCGTTCTCGGTGATCTTCTTGATGCCGAATTTCTGCGGAATTCGGTCGGTGATCATTTTACCGAGTTCAAACAGAATCTCTCTTGCCATGTGGTATTGGTCCCCTTTCCTTATTTGCATAACTGTGTCAAAAAACCACAAAGTGATACAGTAGGATTTTATCAACACATTGTTAAAAAGTCAACTAAGTTATCTATCGCTAACCCTCTTTTTGTCTGGAACGGCAAAATATACATTAGAATACTGGCAAAAGTGTCAACGGAAACGGACAGAAACCGCGAAAATCAAAGGATTTTCAGTTTTCCAAAAGTCTCACAGAGTTCGCACCTCGGGAGGCGCGAATTCGATCCAATCGATTTTCCGGCGACATGTGCGGCGGAACATCTCCCTGAGACGCGGCTGATGACGCGTCCTCGCGCCGACCAAGGCGGGCAACGCCTGCCGCGATGGAGCGCGAGTATCCCTTTGACAGTCTCAAGCAAAAACGCCCCGCCGACTGGCGGAGCGTTTTTGCTTTGCTTTTATCGTTCCTCGCGGAAGTATGGCAGGCCCAGACTGGCCGGAGGCTGATTTTCGCGCTTGTTGCGCATGCTCGTGATGATGAGCACGATGATCGTCACCACGTAGGGGATCATCTTGTAGAGCTCCTTCACGGCGAGGTTCATGCCGGAGGGGATGTACTGATGCAGGATGTACAGTCCGCCGAACAGGAAGCTCGAGAGGATGCCGACGTTCGGCTTCCACAGCGTGAAGATGACGAGCGCGATCGCAAGCCAGCCGCGGTCGCCGAAGGCGTCGTTCGACCAGATGCCGGCGGCATAGTCCATCACGTAGTAGAGTCCGCCGAGACCCGCGACCATCGAGCCGATGCAGGTGGCCATGTATTTGTATTTCACGACGTTGATGCCCGCGGCGTCCGCCGTCTGCGGGTTTTCTCCCACGGCGCGCAGGTGCAGGCCCGTGCGCGTGCGGTTGAGGACCCAGCTTGCCACGAGCGCGATGATCACGGCCGTGTAGGCGAGCCAGCCGTAGCTGAAAAACACCTTGCCGACCGCGCCCATGTCCTTGGCGAAGGGCAGGGAGGCGGCGAAGTAGCGGTTCGTGTTCGACAGGACGATGCTCGGCACGTCGCTGCCCACGAGCTTGATGAGGCTGCCGCCGAAGAAGTTGCCGAAGCCGACGCCGAAGGTCGTCATCGCAAGACCGGTCACGTTCTGGTTCGCGCGGAGCGTCACGGTGAGAAAGCAGTAGATGAGACCCATCAGCAGGCTGCCGATGAGGCAGCAGACGACGGGGATGAGCACGGCGAGAAAGCCGTTCATCTCGGCCGCGGGGACCTTCTGCTCATAGAGGAACGAGCCGATGACGCCGCAGATGCCGCCGACGTACATGATGCCGGGGATGCCGAGGTTCAGGTTGCCGCTCTTTTCGGTGAGCGTCTCGCCCGTGGAGCCGAGCAGCAGCGGAATGCCCTGCATCACTGCGCGGGGGAGGAAGGAGAGAATGTCAAACATGCTTACTTCTCCTCCTTTCCGCTCTTGCGAAACTGAATCTGATAGTTGATGAAGAATTCGCACCCGATGATGAAGAACAGGATGATGCCTGTCAGAATATCGGAAAAGCTCTGGTTCAGGCTGAACATGGCGCTGATCTCGCTTGCGCCCTTGTCGAGGAAGACGAGCAGGAAGCTCGTGAGAATCATCCAGATCGGGTTAAACTTCGCCAGCCAAGAGACCATGACCGCCGTGAAGCCGCGGCCGCCCGCGATCGTGTCGGTCAGGGTGTGGTCGGTGCCGCCCACGAGCAGCAGACCCGCGATGCCGCAGATTGCGCCGGAGAGGAGCATCGTGCGCACGATGACCTTCTCAACCTTGATGCCCACGTAGCGCGCGGTGCGCTCGCTCTCGCCGACGACGGCGATCTCATAGCCGTGCTTGGAGTAGTTGAGGTAGATGTACACGCCCACCGTCAGCAGCGCGACGACGAGCACCTTTAGCAGATACTTGTTGCCGACCTCCGGCAGCCAGCCGGCCTGCGTGGCGGAGTTGATCATGCCGATCGTGCCGGAGCCCTTCGGGGATTCCCACACGACGGAGAAGTAGCGCACGAGCTGGATGGCAACGTAGTTCATCATGAGGGTGAAGAGCGTCTCGTTCGTGTTCCACTTGGCCTTGAAGATCGCGGGGATGCCGCCCCAGATGGCACCCGCCACGATGCTCGCGAGGATCATCACGCAGATGAGCGCCCAGTTCGGCAGCTTGTCGCCGAGGAGAATCATGCAGGCCGCCGTCGCGAGGCCGCCGATCAGCACCTGGCCCTCGCCGCCGATGTTCCAGAAGCGCATCCGGAACGCGGGCGTCACCGCGAGGGAGACGCAAAGGAGAATGGAGAGCTTCTGCAGCATATCCCAGAAGCGTCTCGCGGATGCAAACGAGCCCTTAAAGATCGTCACGTACACCTGCAGGGGATTGACGCCGGTCAGCACCGTCGTCACGAGCGCGCAGAGGATCAGCGCCGCGATGATGCCGATTGCGCGGATCATCCACGCCCGGTACCACGGCAGCGCGCCGCGCTTGGAAATGTGAAAGAGAGGGGTTTTCTCATGCATTGGCCTGATTTCCTCCCATCTTGGTCATCATCATGCCGACGTCGCGCTTCGTCGCGCCGCGGCCGGGGACGATGCCGCTCACCTTGCCGCCGCAGAGTACGAGAATGCGGTCGGCCAGCTCCAGCAGCACGTCCAGATCCTCACCGACGTAGATGACGGCAACACCCTCCGCCTTCTGCCGGTTGATCAGATCGTAAATCATATAAGAAGAGTTGATGTCGAGTCCGCGCACGGCGTAGGCCGTGAGGAGCACGGTCGGGGCCGCCGAGATTTCGCGGCCGACGAGCACCTTCTGCACATTGCCGCCCGAGAGACGGCGCACCGGCGTCGAAACGCCCGGCGTGTTGACCTCCAGCTCCTGCACCACGGTCTCCGCGAGCTTCTTCGGGCTGCGGCGGTCGGTGAAGATGCCGCGTCCGCGCCTAAAGGAGCGGAGCATCATGTTGTCCGAGAGGTCCATGTTGCCGACGAGGCCCATGCCGAGACGGTCCTCCGGCACGAAGGAGAGCGTCACGCCCATCTCCGCGATGGAGAGCGGGTCCTTTCCGAGCAGCTCCTCGCGCGTGCCGTCGTCCTCAATGTAGGTGATGGAGCCGGCCTCCGTCGGCTGCAGACCGGCGATGGCCTCTAAGAGCTCCTTCTGGCCGCAGCCGGAGATGCCCGCAATGCCGAGAATCTCGCCGGAGTTGGCCGTGAAGGACACGTCGTCGAGCTTCAGAATGCCGTCCATGCTGCGCACGGTGAGACCCTTGACCTCGATGCGCGGCTTCGGGTTCTTCGGCTCGGGCCGGTCGATGTTCAGCACGACCGGGCGGCCGACCATCATGTTGGTCATCTCCTGCGCGTCGGTGTCCTTGGTGAGCATGTCGCCGATGAACTGTCCGTGGCGCAGCACGGCCACGCGGTCGGAGAGAGCCTCCACCTCGTGCATCTTGTGCGTGATGATGACGATGGCCTTGTTGTCGTCTCGCATATTGCGCAGCACCGCGAAGAGCTTGTCCGTCTCCTGCGGGGTGAGCACGGCGGTCGGCTCGTCGAGAATGAGGATGTCCGCGCCGCGGTAGAGCACCTTGATGATCTCCACGGTCTGCTTCTGCGAAACAGACATGTCGTAGATCTTCTGGTCGGGGTCGACCTCGAAGCCGTAGGTGTCGCAGATCTCGCGGATCTTCTTCGCAGCCTCCTTGAGATCGAGCTTGCCCTCGAGACCGAGCACGATGTTCTCCGTCGCCGTCAGCACGTCCACGAGCTTGAAGTGCTGGTGAATCATGCCGATGCCGAGATCAAACGCGTCCTTGGGCGAGCGGATCACGACGTCCTTGCCGTCGATCGTGATCTGCCCTTCGTCGGGGAAGTAGATGCCCGAGAGCATGTTCATCAGCGTCGTTTTGCCGCTGCCGTTTTCGCCCAGCAGCGCCAGAATCTCGCCCCGGTAGATGTCCAGCCAGCATTTGTCGTTGGCGAGGATGCTGCCGAAGCGCTTGGTGATGTTCCGCATTTTCACTGCGGCGGTCTTTTTCTCCAATAACCTCACTCCCTCTGAAAAAACGGTGATACTGCAAGGGACAAAGCGCCGCGCGCGGTGCGCTGTCCTTTGCAGTATGTCTTCGGAAAACACAAGCTCCGGGGATTGGCCGGAGCTTGTGTCATGTACGAATGAATTACGCGTCGACGTTCACAATGCCGTCGATGTCGAGATCAAAGTACGGAGCGGAGCGGAACTCAGACTCGTGGAAGTAACCGTCGGAAACAACCTCGGTCTCGCCCTGGAAGTCGCCCATGTCGTCGACGTCGGCGAGGTAGCTGGTGAGCTCGGCACCGTCGACGGTGAAGGTCTTGGTGTCAAAGACGTGCAGCTCGCCGGCCTCGAGCTTGGCAATGGCCTCGTCGATGGCAGCCTGGGTGCCCTCGGCGGCGACGGCCTCGTTCACCTCGGTCAGCTCCACAGAGCCGGTGGCGATGGTGCCGGTCCAGTCGGTGTCGATGGCTTCACCGTTGGCGACGCAGTTGATGATGTACTCGAAGTAGGGCTCCCAGTTGATGCGGCTGGACACGATGAAGGTGTTCGGGCCGGCCTCGATGGTGGAGCCGTTGTAGCTGACGTTGGGAACGCCGGCCTGCTCGCAGGCGGAGGGAGCGCCCATGGAGTCGGCATGCTGGCTGAGAAGCACGCAGCCGTTCTTGATGAGCTTGTTGGCGCCCTCGTTCTCGAGGGTCTGGTCATACCAGCTGTTGGTGAAGGTGACCTCCATGGTCACGCTGGGGCAGACGCTCTTGGCGCCGAGATAGAAGGAGGTGTAGCCGGACTTCACTTCCGCATAGGGGAAAGCGCCGACGTAGCCCATCTTCGCCTGGTCGGCGGAGATGTCGCCATTCTCGATCATCTCGTTGAGCTTCATGCCGGCGGCGATGCCGGCGAGGAAGCGGCCTTCGTAGATGGAAGCGAACGCGTTGTGGTAGTTGTCAAGACCCTCGGTGTGCGCCTTGGTGCCGGTGGCGTGGCAGAACTGAACCTCGGGATACTCCTTCGCGGCCTGGATCATGAAGTCCTCATGACCGAAGCTGTCGGCGAAGATCAGGTTGCAGCCGTTGTCGGCGAGGTCAGCGGCGGTCTCATAGCACTCCTGGCCCTCGGGGATGTTGGTGCGCAGCTCGTAAGCGACGCCCAGCTTCTCACAGGCGGCCTTGGCGGCGTCCATGAAGTTCTTGTCGTAGGTGGAGTTCTCATCGTGCAGGAAGATGAAGCCGACCTTCAGATCGGAAGCGGCCTCAGCGGGCTCAGCGGCGGCGCTGCCCTCAGCAGGAGCAGCCTCGTTCTTGCTGCCGCAGGCGGCGAGCGCGAACACCATGACGAGAGCCAGAAGCAATGCGGTGAATTTCTTCATTCTTGTGTCTCCTCATAACAGATTTTTTTATCGTCACCACTAATGCGGCGGGATACAAAAGAAAAACCCGGAGCGCGTCTGCGTCTCCGGATCATGATACGGACAGCTGGCCTGTCCGCGCATGATAGTCCGGCCATTTCGGCGGCCGGGTAGAGACTGCAAAACCGTTTTCTTTGCATTATATCAACGCGCTTTGGATGGCGTCAAAAACAGAGAACCATTTTTGACGCTAATAAGTTACCATCACATTTCCGTAAAGTCAACGGCGAAAAAGCCGGAAATCACGTGCTTTTTCGCCGTTTCTATGTCTTTATTGTCAAGGGATTGGAATGAATTGCCTTGTCTGCATGGATTATGCAAACTTGATGCTTCCATCCTCGCCCATTTCCGCGATTCTCGCGAGCGACTCCACGCGCACGCCCGCCGCGCGGATGCGCTCTCCGCCGGGCTGAAATGCCTTCTCGATCGCAATGCCCGCGCCGGCAAGCTCCGCGCCGGACTGCCGCACGAGATCGATGAGCCCGTCGAGCGCCGCGCCGTTGGCGAGAAAGTCGTCGATGATGAGCACCCGGTCGCCCGGCTGCAGATACGCCTTGCTCACAAGCACGGTGTTCGTCGTGCCGTGGGTAAAGGAGAAAACCTCCGTCGTGTATACCTCGCCCGAGACGTTCTTCGATTTGCCCTTCTTGGCAAAGACGACGGGGCAGCCAAACACCAGCCCCGCGATCGCCGCGATGCCGATGCCGCTGGCCTCGATGGTGAAAATCTTGTTCACGCCCGCGTCGGCATAAAGCCGCTTCCATTCCTTCGCCATCTCATAGAACAGCTGCGGGTCCATCTGCTGGTTGAGAAACTTTCCGACCTTCAGAATCCCGCCCGAGAGCACCTCGCCGTCTAAGAGAATGCGGTCTTCCAACAGCTTCATATCCGTTTCCTCCTCTTTTAGATGCCTACATGGTATCATCATCTGCCGTATTGTGCAAGCGGGAATTGGCTGCATTTCCCGCTTGACACAGAGGTCTACACATGGTAGACTTTAAGAGGTTTATAGATGGTAGACCTTTGAGAGGAAAGATAATTATGAATGATAAGAGACTGGGACCGGTTGAGCTGCGGTTTGCCGAGCTCATCTGGGAGCACGCGCCGCTCTCCTCGACGGAGCTGGTGCATCTTTGTGCATCAGAGCTCGGCTGGAAGAAATCCACGACCTACACCGTGCTCAAAAAGCATTGCGAGCGCGGCCTGTTTCAAAATGAGGGCGGCACGGTCACGGTGCGCAAAACGCGCGCGGAATATGACCGCGAGCAGAGCACGCAGTTTGTGCAGGAGGCGTTTTCCGGCTCGCTGCCCGCGTTTCTCGCGGCCTTCACGAGCGAAAAGCCGCTTACGGCTGAGGAGGCGGAGGAGATCCGCCGCATGATCGACGGCTTCCGCGCGGAGGGATGACCATGCTCGAACAGGTGTTTTTCCGTCTTCTGCGCATGAGTGTTTCCGCCGCGTGGCTCTCGCTCGCGGTAATGGCGCTGCGCGCGCTGATGAAGCGCTCGCCGCGGCGGATCATCCTGCTGCTTTGGGCGCTTGTGGCCGTGCGGCTGCTCTGCCCGCTCTCAATTGAGTGGCGTCTCAGCCTCGTGCCGCGCCCGGAGACGATCGTGCAGTCTGTGCAGCCGGCAGTGTCGGCAGTGCCGCAGGAGTCTGATGGCTCTATGCTAGGCTGGATATGGCTGGCCGGTATGGCGGCCATGCTGCTCTGGGGCCTCTGGAGCGACCTGCGCCTGCGCCGCCGCGTGCGTGTCTCTCTGCCGCAGGGGGAGAACGTCCGCCTCTGCGACGCGATCGCGACGCCCTTTGTCCTCGGCGTGCTCCGGCCGAAGATCTATCTGCCCTCCGCGATCGATCCGGCCTCGGCGGCGTATGTCCTCGCGCATGAGCGGGCGCACATTGCCCGGCGCGACCACTGGTGGAAGCCGCTGGGCTGGCTTCTGCATTGGTTCCATCCGCTGCTGTGGCTGTCCTATGCGCTGTTTTGCCGCGATTTGGAGTTCGCGTGCGACGAGCGCGTATCGTCGGCGCTCGACCGTGAGGGCCGCGCCGCCTATTCCGATGCGCTGCTGCGCTGCAGCGTGCGCCGCGGCGCGCTCGCCTCGCCCGTCGCCTTTGGCGAGACCGGCGTCAAGGCGCGCGTGCGTGCCATTCTGCAATGCCGGCGCTTCACGCGCCGCAGCGCGGCGCTCGCGCTCACGCTTGTCCTCGCCGTCGGCGTTCTGTTTCTGACGGATCGGCCCGCTCTGGCGATGCAGCTGCCGGAGCCGGAGCCCGCCCCGCTCACAGACGGAGATGAGCTGCGGGAATTTCTGACGCAGAAGGCCATCCGCCCGGAGACGCCCGAGCCTACGCCGACCCCGTATGCTCCGCCGCAGGCGGAGGCACAGAGCGCGCCGGAGCCTGTGCATCAAGATTCGCAGCCAATCGTGGAACCGACGCCGGGCTTACCGCCCGAGACGCTGGCTCCGGAGCCGACCCTGCCTCCTGTACCGGAGGTCGGCGGCGACATTGTCGATTCCGGCGGTTTTTGACGAAAAGGAGAGAGCACAATGAAAAAACGACTTTTCAGCGCGCTGCTCGCACTGGCCATGGCGCTCACGCTGCTGCCCTTCGGCGCGTCCGCTGTGTCCGGCACGTATGGAAACGGCCTGCACTGGGAGCTCTCCGGCGACGGCACGCTGACCATCACCGGCCGCGGCGCCATGCCGGATTACACGCAGGCATCGCTCATTATGGATGAAAACATCGATGAGCAGGCGCCCGCTCCATGGCAGCAGTATGATTCCGCGCTGCGCGCAATCGTCATCGGCGAGGGCATCACCCGCGTCGGCGACTATACCTTTATGAATGACCGAAAGGTCACGCGCATCACGCTTCCCTCCACGCTCCGCTCCATCGGCAGATCTGCTTTCTCCATGAATGCGGCGGAGACGATCACGCTGCCGAACGGGCTGCAGGAGATCGGTCCGCGCGCCTTTGTCGGCGGAAAGATGAAGGAGATCATCGTTCCCGCTTCCGTCACGAAGCTCGGAGAGGCCGCGTTTGAGGGCTGTGACAGCGCAAAGGTGATCAAGGTCCTCGGCCCGGTGGAAAAGCTGGAGTCCCACACGTTCTACCGCTGCAGCCCGACGGATCTGTTTCTCTCGAAGGACATTCACAATATGGCGCGGGACGTCTTTCAGATCGATGCCCATGTCTGGCACGTCTACTGCGACGGCACAAAGGCGCGTTTTCTGGAGAACACGAAGAATCTGGACGCGTTTTACTATGTCTATCTTCATACCAACACGCCGCTGGATCTCCATCCGCGCTTCACGGATGTTCCGGCCGGCACATGGTACTCCGACAGTGTGCAGTGGGCGGCCGAGCGGTCGTTTACCTCCGGCACCACGGCCTCAACCGTCTCGCCTGACGCCGCCTGCACCCGCGCGCAGATCGTCACGTTCCTGTGGCGCTTCTGCGGCGCACCCGAAATGACGAACGCGGTCAATCCGTTCCGGGACGTGCACGAGTCCGATTATTACTATCAGGCGGTGCTCTGGGCGGTGGAGAATGGAATCACCAACGGCACGAGTGGCCATACCTTTTCGCCCGACAAAACCGTCACGCGCGCGGAGACCGTCACGTTTTTCTGGCGCAAGCATGCGCAGGAGGTACCGAACGATCCCGTGAAGAAGTTTTCGGATGTTCCGAAAGACGCCTATTACGCGCTCGCGGTCGACTGGGCGGTCGATACCGGGCTGACGAACGGCGTTTCCGCCGAGCTCTTCGGCCCCGATCAGTCCTGCAGCCGCGCGCAGATCGTCACGTTCCTGCACCGCTATACCCCGCGCTGGTGGGGCTGAGAGGAGGAAGCTGATGAAAAGAATCCTCCCTGTGCTTCTGCTCCTGTGCATGGCGGAGGCGCTGCTGTCTCCCGCGGCTGATGCAGCCCCGCTGGCGAGTTCCTCCGTCATCGCCTCTGGCACCTGGGGCGAGGGCATCACCTTTTCGCTCACGGCCGACGGTGTTTTCACCGTCACGGGCGAGGGGGTGCTCCGCTCGGACCAGATGCACGTGACCTATCCGAGCGAGAGCGCGGACCTTCCGCTCATTGATACGCTCGTGGTCTCGGAGGGCATCACGCGCATAGACGCAAACGCATTTGCCACATGGGGCATGAAATCCGCCGTTCTATACGGCAATATCGGCGGCGGCGCCTTTTGGGAGTGCACGCAGTTGGAGTCGGTCTCCGTGATGAACGCCGAGTCGATCGGAGACAGCGCCTTCTGGGGCTGCGGCAGACTGAAGGAGGTCACGCTTGCCGATTCGGTCAAGACGATTGGGTCGGGCGCGTTTGATTTCTGCCGTTCGCTGCAATCCATTCGCATCCCTCAGAAGATCATGACCCTGCGCACATACACCTTCCGTGGCTGCACCGCGCTTGCGCAGGTCACCATGCCGGCGATCCAGCACGTAGAGCGCGACTGCTTTCTCGACTGCACAGCGCTGAAGGAGATCCGATACGCCGGCACGGAGACGCAGCTGCGCACGATGGAATACAGCCCCGTCGGGAACGTCACGTTTGAAGAGGCGCATTTTGTGCTGATTCCGTCCCTGCCTGACGCGTTTTACGGCTTTTTCGATATGCCCGCAGCGGACCACTGGGCCTATGAGGGCATCCGCTTCTGCCTCGACAAGGGATATATGAACGGCATGGGCGAGGGGTATTTCCGGCCGGATGAGACCACCACGCGTGCCCAGCTCGTCACGATTCTCTGGCGCATGAACGGAGAGCCGAAGGCCACGCAGCGCGCGCCGTTTGTCGACTGCAATCAAGACTGGGCGGCGGACGCCATCGCCTGGGCTGCCCAAAACGGGATTGTCAACGGTGTCGGCGCCAATCGCTTTGACCCGAACGGCGCGATCACGCGCGAACAACTGGTCACGATCTTTTATCGCTATTGCAGAGATTATTTGAAAACCGAGATCGCGCCCGGCGTGTCTCTGCAATCCTTCCCGGACGCCTCTGTGGTTGCTGCGTGGGCAAAGGACGCCATGGAATGGGCCGTTTCCGTGAAGCTCATCTCCGGCGTCGGCACGTCCGGAGGACCGGAGCTGCAGCCGAAGGGCAGCGCCACCCGCGCGCAGATCGCCCGCGTCATCATGAATTTCAGCGCAAACACAGCCGAAGCCGGCAGCGGCCTGCGCTGGTCGCTCAGCCGCGACGGCACGCTGACCATCACCGGCACCGGCGCGATTCCGGACTATCCGATTTCGAGCGAGGTGCTCACCATCCTCGATATTGCCCAGACCCCGTGGAAGGACTATCAGAGCGAGATTCGCTCCGTTGTGATCGGGGAGGGCATCACCCGCGTCGGAGACTATGTGTTCTGCAATGTCCCGAATCTCCGGAGCGTCACGCTCCCGTCCACGCTGCGCGAGATCGGCGATTACGCTTTTTATCATGCGCCGATCCGGGTTCTGAAACTTCCGAAGGGCCTGCAGAGCATCGGCGCGCATGCGTTTGACCGTGCGGAGATCCTTGAGCTGATCCTGCCAGACACGGTCACGGCACTCGGGGAGTCCGCCTTCTGCGGCTGCCTGTATGTGCAGGAAATCCACGTGAAAGCGCCGCTGACGAGTCTGCCCAAAGAGGCCTTCTGCGACTGCCCCGGCCTCAAGACGATCTATCTCCCCGCGTCGCTCAAAACCGTGCACGAGGACGTCTTCCGCATGACGCAGAACATTGAGGACCTCTATTTCGGCGGCGCCGAGGCGCAGTGGGATGCGCTTCTGGAGCAGATGCCGGGCTTTTTCGCGCAGCATGTGCATTGCAATGTCAATCCTTGATATTTCAAATCATAGAAAGTGAGGAGAGAACCATGAAAAAAAGAATGATCGGTCTTTTCGCCGCACTGTGTCTTTTGCTAGCGCTGCTGCCGGGTGCCGCACTTGCGGCCAATCCCGGCGGCGCCACAACGGACAGCCTGCGCTGGGAGCTCTCGGGCGGTACGCTCACGATCACGGGCAAGGGCGCCATGCAGGACTACACGGCGAGCAGCTCCGGCATTGGCGCGACGGTCACAGAAGCGCCTTGGGCGGAATATGCCGACACAATTCGCACGGTGGTCATTGCCGAGGGGATCACGGCCGTCGGTGCCAATGCTTTCCGCGGACTGCCGATCGAGTCGGTTCAGCTTCCGGGCACGCTCACCACGATCGGGGATTATGCCTTTTCCGGTGGTCTGAACGCCAAACTGAAACAGATCAAGCTGAATGACGGGCTCAAAACCATCGGCAATAACGCCTTTGCCGGCGCCGCGGTCTCTGCGCTCACGATTCCCGGCACGGTAGAGCACATCGGCGATTTCGCGTTTTCTCATCTCGAGAATCTGCAGGAGCTGAAGTTTGACAGCGGTTTTCAAACGTGGGAGAACGGAGAGAACGGCAGCGCATTCGGCGCAAACTCTGCGCTCAAAACCATTCGGTTTCCTGCCAGCTTGACCGGTCTGCCGGAGGGAGCGTTCGGCGACTGCCCGTCGATTCATGATATTTACTTTGCAGACACGGAAGCAAAGTGGAACGCGCTTGCCAAGCAATTCGATGAGGTGACGACCCACTTCCTGCTGGAGAAGAACCATTCCGTCGTGCATTTCAACGATGTCGACCCGATGGCGCAGTTCACTGACGTGGCAGAGGATGCCTGGTATTATGATTCTGTGGCATACTGTGTGCGCGAAGGGCTTATGAACGGCACCGGAAACGGACAGTTCAGCCCGAACGCCGGCTTTACGCGCGGCATGGTCGTCACGATTCTGTGGCGCCTAAGCGACCAGCCTGCTCCGAAAAAGCAGGCGAGCTTTTCTGATTTGAAGCAGGACTGGTACCGCGATGCGGTTGCCTGGGCGCAGGAGAACGGCGTGGTCAACGGAATGGACGCAACGCATTTCGCGCCGGAGCAGAACATCAGCCGTCAGGACTTTGTGACCATTCTCTGCCGCTTCCTGGCCGCCGAGGGATACAAGATCGAGACGGGCGATCTGAGCGGCTATCCGGATCAGAGCGCGGTCGCGGACTATGCGCTCACAGCAATGCAGTGGGCGGTCAAAGCCGGCATCATCACCGGCAACTCCGTGAACGGCAGGACGATTCTCGATCCGCGCGGTACGACGACCCGCGCGCAGGCCGCCGCGATCTTCATGCGCTTTTGTGAAACCGAATTTGAAATTACGGAGGAGTGATTGACTTTCCGTACCGTTTGCGCTATCCTTTTTCTGTTTTGAAAAAGGAGAATGCATATGGAAAATCAGCAGATGTATCAGGCGCTCGGCGTCTCGCCGGAGGTCTATGCGCTCGGCGAGGAGGTTCTCTCGTCGCTCGAGGAGCGTTTTCGGGAGATCGACCGCCGTGCGGAATATAATCAGAACAAGGTCCTGCTCGCCATGCAGCGAAACCGCGTGAACGCCGGCCACTTCGCCGCCACGACGGGCTATGGCTACAACGACGAGGGGCGCAATAATTTAGAGCGCGTTTATGCCGACGCGTTCCACACCGAGGCGGCGCTCGTCCGGCCGCAGATCACCTGCGGCACGCACGCGCTCACCGTCGCCCTCAGCGCGAACCTCCTGCCCGGCGACGAGCTTCTGTCTCCCGTCGGCGCACCGTACGACACACTCGAGGAGGTCATCGGCATCCGCGAGAGCGTGGGCTCGCTGAAGGAATACGGCGTCACCTACGCGCAGGCGGACTTAAAGCCGGACGGCACGTTCGATTATCCCGCCATCGAGAAAGCCATCAATGATCGCACCAAGCTCATCACCATCCAGCGCTCCAAGGGCTATGCCACGCGCCCGACCTTCTCCGTGCAGCAGATCGGCGATCTCATCGCGTTCTGCAAGCGCGTCAAGCCCGACGTCATTTGCATGGTCGATAACTGCTACGGCGAGTTTGTGGAGACGATCGAGCCCTCCGACGTCGGCGCGGATATGATCGTGGGCTCGCTGATCAAGAACCCCGGCGGCGGTCTCGCGCCGATCGGCGGCTATATCTGCGGAAGGCGTGACCTCGTCGAGCGCTGTGCCTATCGCCTCAGCGCGCCCGGCCTCGGGCAGGAGGTCGGCGCGAACCTCGGCCTCATGCCCGCGTTTTATCAGGGCTTCTTCCTCGCGCCGACGGTCACGGCCGGCGCACTCAAGGGCGCGATCTTCGCCGCCAATCTCTATGAGCGGCTGGGCTTCCGCTGCGTCCCGAACGCCACCGAGTCCCGCCACGACATCATCCAGGCGGTCGAGCTTGGCTCGCGCGAGGCGATGGTCGCCTTCTGCAAGGGCATCCAGGCCGCGGCCCCCGTGGATTCCTTCGCTACCCCCTGGCCCAG
>JAZPZZ010000057.1:0-4890 GCA_045544935.1 Oscillospiraceae bacterium
CAACTCCTTGGCTCCCAGAACGACATGGCTACGATCCGACTTGCACGAGGCTTAAAAGTCTTTTCTTCATGCTTTCTTTTTCCTTTCCATTGAAAAATAGGTTGCTCTGCCGGAAGGCGGGACGTCGAGGACGCCGTCCCCTACGAGAGGAGGCGGGCCGCCGAGGGCGTCGGGCCCTGCGGGCAAAGCGCGGGGAAATGCGATCTATATAAAAACAAAAATGTTTGTGCGCGGGAGAAGATGGGCCGCCGAGGGCGTCGGCCCCTGCGGATAGATATATTTTTCGGCTTTAAATATCCTTTTTTGCTCAATGGTAGACAAATCGGATATGATACCTCATTGCATTATAGCGGAAGCATTTTATTTTTTCAATAGAATTTGGGATAAAAAGTTTACTATTTTATCTTTCAGACGAAGTAATTTTGACGAAGTTTCTTTAAAACAAAAGAAAGCCGCCTCGATTGAGGCGGCTTTTGGCGGCTTTTTGATTTACTTCATGAGCCCTTCCATAGCGGTATAGATGCTCCGGAGGGCGTGCTCGAAATCGCGCTCCTCGACGGAGACGATGATGTTCAGCTCGCTCGAGCCCTGGTCGATCATGCGGATGTTGACGTCGGCCTCATAGAGCGCGGCGAAGACGCGCGCGGCCGTGCCCTTGGAATAGACCATGCCCTGACCGACGACGGCGATGAGGGCGAGATTGTCCTCGACCGAGACGACGTCCGGCTCGAGATCGGTCCGGATGCGGTGGAGAATCTCCTCGCGGTGGGCGTTGAAGGAGTCGGTATTGATGACGACGGAGATCGTGTCGATGCCGGAGGGGCAGTGCTCGAAGCTCAGCCCGCAGGAGGCGAAGATCTTGAGGAGCTTGGCGACGAAGCCAACCTCGCTGTTCATCATGGACTTCTCAATGTGGATGCTGGAAAAGCCCTTCTTGCCGGCGATACCGGTGATGACACGGCGGCCGACGCTCGCGGGGAGCGAGGCGACGATCATCGTGCCGGGGTCGTCCGGGCGGTTGGTGTTGCGGATGTTGATCGGGATGCCGGCCTTGCGCACGGGGAAGACCGCGTCCTCATGGAGAACAGACGCGCCCATGTAGCTCAGCTCGCGCAGCTCGGTATAGGTGATATAGTCGATGACGCGGGGGCTGTCGACGATGCGGGGATCGGCCGAGAGCATGCCGGAGACATCCGTCCAGTTCTCATAGATCTCCGAAACGGAGGCGCGGGCGACGATGGCGCCCGTGACGTCCGAGCCGCCGCGGGAGAAGGTCTTGACCGTGCCGTCCGGCAGCGCGCCGTAAAAGCCCGGGATGACGGCCTTGTCCATGGCGACGAGGCGGGCGCTCAGGGTGCGGAAGGTGTGGGCCTCGTCGAGCTTGCCGTCGGCGCGGAAGCGGATGACCTCGGCGGCGTCGACAAACGGGAAATCGAGGAAGGCCGCGATGATCTTGCTGCCCAGGTATTCGCCGCGGCTGGCCATATAGTCGGCGTTCGGCGCGGTTTTGAGATGCTCGCGGAGCGCTTCGATCTCCGAATCGAGATCGAAGGAGACGGCGAGCTCGGTGATGATATCCTGAAAGCGGCCGCGGATCTTCTCGAGCGTGGCGGAGAAGTCGGCGCCGTCCATGGCCTCGTTATAGCAGCGGTAGAGCAGGTCCGTGACCTTGATATCGTCCTTCGTGCGCTTGCCGGGGGCGGAGGCCACCACAAATCGGCGGGAAGGGTCGGCGTGGATGATCTCGGCCGCCTTGCGGATCTGCGCGGCGCTGGCGAGGCTCGTTCCGCCGAATTTGACTGTTATCGTGTGCATATGGGATCACCTTTCCGTGTTCAGATACGAGTGGAGCACTGCGGCGTGCAGCGCGGCGCCGGTGAGCACGGCGCGCGCCTCCGGCAGGAAGTCGGGACTGTGCAAAGGCAGGTCGCAGCCAGCCCCGAAATGGTAGTATACACCAGGTCGATGCAAAAGAAAATACCCAAAATCATCCGTTTTCATCGTGGGCAGATCCAAAACGACGACGTTTTCTTTCCCGAAAAGTCGGGAGGCGACGCGCCGGACGTGGTCGGTCTCGGCGTCGTGATTCACAACGCCGGAATAGCTCTTCTGCAGCTGAATTTCAATGCTCACGTCCGTGTGGTTCGCGACGCCGCGGCAGGCCTCGCGCAGGAGCGAGCGCATGGTGAGGCGCGCTTCGTCGCCAAGGGTGCGCATGATGCCGGTGATCTCCGCCTCGTCAGCGACAATGTTGCGCGCCGTGCCGGCGCGGAAGGTGCCGACGGAGACGACGCTGCGCTCGCCGGAGAGCCGCTCCGGGAGCTTCAGGAGCTCCTGCACGAGGAGGGACCCTGCCTCGATGGCGTCGACGCCCTTTTCGCGCTCGGCGCCATGGGCGGCGCGGCCGAAAAGGCGGATCTGAAACGTGTCGGACGCGGCATAGAACTTGCCGTAGCGCACGCCGACGGTGCCGGCGGGGAGATCGGGCGTGACGTGGCCGCCGAAGGTGGCGCTCACGCCCTTCATGCAGCCGGCGGCGATCATGCGCTCGGCGCCGCCCTCCCCCTCCTCGTCCGGCTGGAAGACGAAGCGGACCGAGCCGCGGAGTTCATGGCGGTGGCGGCTGAGGAGCATCGCCGCGCCAAGGGCGGAGGCGAGGTGCACGTCATGGCCGCAGGCGTGCATGACGCCGGGGTTCTCGGAGGCGAAGGGCGCGCCGGTCGTCTCCTGCACGGGCAGGGCGTCCATGTCGGCGCGCAGGGCGATCGTCGGGCCGGAGAGGCTGCCGTGGAGCGTGGCGACGACGCCGGTATCGAGCACGCGGCGGGGCCGCAGGCCGAGAGCGCGCAGCGTGTGCTCAATGCGCTCGGCCGTTTTGAATTCATGATTGCCGAGCTCCGGAAAGCGGTGGAAGGCCTCGCGGAGCGAGGTCAGCTCCGGCTCCAGCTCGGCGGCTTCGGACAGGTAGTCCGGTAGGTTCTGGTTCATCTTTTTCTCCAAATACAAGAAACGAGAAAGGCCCGGAACGAGCCTTTCTCATTCCCTTAATCGGTTTTACAGGGTGCGCAGGGCCGCCTCGAGCGCGGTCTTCTGACTCGTCCCCGCGTCTTTTTCCTTGATGATTCTCGCGGGGCAGCCGGCGACGACCATGTTCGCCGGGACGTCCTCGATGACGACAGCGCCGGCGGCGACGACGGCGTTGGCGCCGATGTGCACGCCCTCGATGACGACGGCGTTCGCGCCGATGAGCACGTTGTCCTCCACGATGACGGGCGTGGCGGAGGCGGGCTCGATGACGCCCGCGAGGACGGCGCCGGCGCCGACGTGGCAGTGCTTGCCGACGGTAGCGCGGCCGCCGAGGACGGCGCCCATATCGATCATGGTGCCCTCGCCGATGACGGCGCCGATGTTGATGATCGCGCCCATCATGATGACGGCGTTCGGCTCAATGGTCACGTGCTCGCGGATGATCGCGCCCGGCTCGATGCGGGCGGGGATCTCCTTCATATCAAGGAGCGGCACGGCGCTGTTGCGGCGGTCATGCTCGATGACGATATCGTCGATCTTGTCGGCGTTCGCCTCCAGAATGGGCTTCAGCTCCGCCCAGTCGCCGAAGACGATCTTGTCCGCCGCGCCGAAGACCTTGGCCGCGCCGAAGTCGACGGGAGCGTTTTCCTTCACATAGAGCTTCACCGGGGTTTTCTTCTCGGCGGAAGCGATAAACTGGATGATTTCCTGTGCGTTCATGGGCATGGGTTTCGTTCTCCTTATTCTACGATGCTGCGCATGTCATAAAGGCCCGGCTCCATCTTGACGAGCTCGCGGGCTGCGACGAGGGCGCCCTGCGCGAAGAGCGCGCGGTTTTCCGCCTCGTGCTTGAGCGTGATGGTCTCCATGCCGTTGGAGATGATGATCTCGTGCGTGCCGGTTTCGCTGCCGTAGCGCAGGGCGTGGATGCCGATCTCGTCCGGCTCGCGCTTGGCATGGCCGGAGCGGCCAAGGACGAACTTCATCTCGCCGCGCGCCTCGCAGATGCGCTTGGCCAGCAGCAGCGCCGTGCCGCTGGGGGCGTCGAGCTTCTGGTTGTGGTGGCGCTCGATGATCTCAATGTCCGCCTCGGGGAACATGGCGGCGGCGCGCTTGGCGAGATCCGCCAGCACGGCCACGCCGAGGGACATATTCGCCGAGAGGAAGACGGGAATGTCGTCGACGGCGGTCTCGATCTGGTGCAGCTCCTCGGCGCTCTGGCCGGTCGTGGCGATGACGACGGGAAGCTGACGCATGACGCAGTAGCCGAGGAGGCTGCCGGTCTCGGAGTGGTTGGAAAAGTCGATGACGCAGTCGGCATCGCCCTCGAACTGCTCGAGGGTCTGGTAGATATCGGCCTCGGGATTGAGCGTGAAGCTGCGGGAGACGCGCGCCGCGATCTCAAAGCCCTCGGTATTCTCAATGCAGGCGGTCAGCATGCGGCCCATACGGCCGTTGGCACCGTTGATGATAACTTTCATAATGTCCTCCAAAGATGAGAGCAAAAAAGCTCTCGGCAGAGTTCGCGGCGCGGTCGCCGCGAAAGAATCCGATCATTTTTCGCCCGGAACTTGTTTCGGGCTGAAAAATACTTCTCGCGGAAGGGCTTTTGCTGTTTTCGCAAACATCATGTTTGCAGCCCAGCAAAAGCCCTGGAGTGCAGGCCCTTTTCCGTCAAAAACCAGTTTTTGACGGAGTTAGATGAGGCCCTGCTCCTTCATGGCGGCCTCGAGGCGCGGCCACTTCTCAGCGCTCATCGGGGTGGGCGGGAGACGCAGATAGTTCTCGCACCAGCCCAAGGCAGCCATGCCGGCCTTGACGGGGATGGGGTTGAAGTCGGATCGTAGCCATGTCGTTCTGTGT
>JAZPZZ010000058.1:0-9938 GCA_045544935.1 Oscillospiraceae bacterium
GTCTCGTGGCTGACGGCGCCGTACTGCGCGAGGCACTCGGCGTCGACGCCGAGGAGCTTCATCTTCATCTCGTCCGTATAGACGATGACGCCGCCGTGGAAAACGCCGGAGGCGCCGGGCGTGTTCGTCATGAGGTCGCCGACGAGGCCGCCGGTGCAGCTCTCGGCGACGGAGATCGTCTTTCCGCTCTCGATGAGGCGGTTCATGGCATAGGACTGAATGTTCTCGCTGTCGACTCCGTAGGCAAAGACGCCGAGCTCATCGCGCACGCGCTGCACCCACGGGGCGATCATCTCCTCGGCCTCTTCCTTGGTGCGGGCCTTCGCCGTGACGCGCACGAGGCACTCCCCTTCCTTGGCGTACGGCGCGAGAGTCGGGTTCGTCATCTCGTTCATGAGGTCGCGGAGCTGATACTCCATCGTGCCCTCGCCGATGCCGAAGATGCGCACACTGTGGGAGAGGATGAGACTGTCGCTGCGCGCCTCGAGCAGCGGGCGGACGCGGTGCTCAAGCATCGGGCCGCACTCGAGCGGCGGGCCGGGCAGCATGACGACGAGGCAGCCGTCCGCCTCGAAGGCGCAGCCGGGCGCGGTGCCCCAGTCGTTGACGAGGACGGTGCAGCCCTCCGGCAGCATGACCTGCTGGAGGTGATTTTCGGTCATGTAGGTATTGCGCTCTTTATAAAGCCCGCGCAGGCGCGCTTCCTCTTCCTTGTTCAGGACGAGCTTCTTGCCGAAGGCGGCGGCGACGGTCTCCTTCGTGAGATCGTCGCAGGTGGGCCCGAGACCGCCGGTGGTGATGATCATGTCCGAGCGCTCCTTGGCGCGGCGGACGATCTGCTCGAGCCGGCCGGGATTGTCGCCCACGACGGTCTGCCAGAAGACGTTGATGCCAAACTCGGAGAGCAGGCGCGCCACGTCGGCGGCGTCGGTGTTGATCGTCTCGCCGAGCAGCAGCTCGGTGCCGACGGAGATAATTTCAGCATTCATATCCGATCTTGATCCTTTCGATTCCCGCAATGGCTTCCTGTACCAATCCTTCAATATCCATGACGGACTCCGCCTCGGCGACCTCGGCGACGGTCGGGCGCGTCTTGGGATGGCGCGGCGTGAAGACCGTGCAGCAATCCTCATACGGGAGGATGGAGGTCTCGAACGTGCCGATCTTTCGCGCGTGGGCGATGATGTCCGTTTTGTCCATGCCGACCAGCGGCTGCAGCACCGGCAGGTCAATGACGCTCTGCGTGGAGGCCATGGCCTCCATGGTCTGGCTCGCGACCTGACCGAGATTCTCGCCCGTGACGATGGCCTTGCAGTCGTTGTGCTTTGCGATATCCTCGGCGATGCGCATCATAAAGCGGCGCATGATGAGCGTGAAATATTCCTCCGGGCAGAGGCGGCGGATCTCCTCCTGAATGTGCGTGAAGGGGACGATCTGCAGCGTCATGCGGCCGGTATAGGGCTCGAGCAGCTTCGCGAGGCTGATGACCTTTTCCTTGGCCAGCTCCGAGGTATACGGGAAGGAGAAAAAGTGCACCGGAACGAGGCGCACGCCGCGCTTGGCGATGAGGTAGGTACTCACGGGGCTGTCGATGCCGCCGGAGAGGAGCGTGACGGCGCTGCCGTTTGAGCCGACGGGCATGCCGCCCGCGCCGGGCTGCGGCTTGGCATAGACGTAGGCCGCCAGTTCGCGCACCTCGAGGTGCACGGTGAGCTCGGGGTCGTGCATCTCCGCCCGCGCGTTCGGATACGCCTCAGCGAGGAGGCCCCCGACGTACTGGCTGAGCTCGATGCTCGTGAGCGGAAAGCGCTTGTCGCCCCGCTTCGTCTCGACCTTGAAGGTGGAGACGGAGAGCATATCGTCGCGGAGGTACTCGATCGCCTTTTGCGCGATGACGTCCTTGTCCTTCTCGCAGGCGGCCGCGCGCGTGACCGTGGCGAAGCCGAAGACCTGCTTTGCCGCCTCGAGCGCGTCGTCGAGATCGGAATCGTCGTCGCGCGCCTCCACATAGAACGTGGATTGGCGGCAGGAGACCTCATACTTGCCGACGTGCTTGAGCCGCCGGCGGAGGTTGTTCATGAGCTTCTCTTCAAAAAAGCGTTTGTTGAGACCCTTCAGAAAGAGCTCACCCGGCTTCAGAAGCAAAATATCATTCATTCCTAATTCCTCATTCCTAATTCATTCCAGCCCTTCGTTGAGATCGAAGGTCCGGTACTGGATCGCCTCGGCGAGGTGCTGGGGCTGAATATCCTTTGCGCCGTCGAGATCGGCGATCGTGCGCGCCATGCGCAGGATACGGTCGTAGCTGCGGGCGGTGAGGCCCATGGCATCGAAGGCCTGGCGCATGAGCGTTTCGCACGTGGGCGAGAGCTGACAATACTGCGCGAGCTCCTTCGGGCCCATGTGGGCGTTCTGCTCCGGACCGTCGGGGCCGAAGCGCTCGCGCTGGACGGCGCGGGCGGCGTCGACTCTCTCTCGAATGGCGGCGGAGGGCTCCCCCGCCGGACGCTCGGTGAGCTCCTCATAGTCCAGCGACGGGACCTCGACGATGAGGTCCATGCGGTCAAGCAGAGGACCGGAGACGCGGTTATGGTAGCGGCGCACCTCGTTCGGCGTGCAGCGGCAGCGCCCTGAAGGGTGTCCGAACCAGCCGCACTTGCAGGGGTTCATGGCGCACACCAGCATAAACCGGCTCGGATACGTGACGCTCCCGACGGCGCGGGAGATCGTGATGACGCCGTCCTCAAGGGGCTGGCGCATCGTCTCGAGCACGTTGGAGGGGTACTCCGGCAGCTCATCGAGAAACAGCACGCCGTTGTGCGCGAGGCTCATCTCGCCCGGACGGAGCGAGGCGCCGCCGCCGGAGAGGGCGACGGGCGAGACCGTATGGTGCGGCGCGCGAAACGGGCGCTGGGAGACAATCGGATGATCGTGGTCGGTGAGGCCCGCGACGGAGTGGATCTCCGTGGCCTCCATCATCTCCGCGCGGCTCATGGCCGGGAGGATGGAGGGCAGGCGCTTGGCGAGCATGCTCTTGCCGGAGCCCGGCGGGCCGACGAGCAGGACGTTGTGTCCGCCGGCGGCGGCCACCTCGAGCGCGCGCTTGACGTTCTCCTGCGCCTTGACGTCTGCAAAGTCGAGCGGATAGGCCTCCACGCCGGCGATCTCCGGCGCCCTGGCGGGCTCGATCGGACGCTCGCCGCGCAGATGCGCCATCAGGCGCGAGACGGTATCGACCGGATAGACCGTGAGCTCCTCGACGAAGGCGGCCTCCGGCGCGTTTTCGGCGGGGACGTAGAGCTCCTTCACGCCGCAGCGCACGGCGGCGAGCGCCATGGGCAGCACGCCGGGCACGGGGCGCACCTCGCCCGCGAGGCTCAGCTCGCCCAGAAAGGCGGCCGAATCCGGCACAGGGCGAATTTCGCCGGTCGCGCTCAGAATACCGAGCAGGACGGGCAGATCATAGAGCGTGCCGGCCTTGCGCTGGTCGGCGGGCGCGAGATTGACCGTGAGGCGGCTGACGGGGAATTTCATGCCGTTGTTGCGAATGGCGGCGCGGACGCGCTCGCGCGCCTCCTTGACCGCCGCGTCCGGCAGACCGACGATCTCAAAGCCGGGCATGCCGTTGGTGACATAGCACTCCACGTCCACGGCATAGCCGCCGACGCCCTGGAAGCCTAAGGATCGGATATGTGACAGCATCAACAATCTCCTAATTAGGAGTGAGGAATTAGGAATTAGGAATTGAAAGATGTTTCGCTTTCAGCTCCTATTTCCCAATTCCTCATTCCTCATTCCTAATTCCTAGTTTTATCTCTTTTACTCTTCCGTTTCGCCAACGATCGCAATGTGCAGCTCATCGAGCTGCTTCTGCTCGACCGTGCCGGGGGCGCCCATCATAACGTCCTGCGCGTTCTTGTTCATCGGGAAGGGGATGATCTCGCGGATGGAATCCTCGCCCGCGAGGAGCATGACCATGCGGTCCACGCCCGGGGCGATGCCGGCGTGCGGGGGCGCGCCGTAGCAGAAGGCGTTGTACATGGCGGGGAACTTCGCCTTGACGTCGTCCTCGCCGAGACGGACCATCTCGAAGGCCTTGACCATGATCTCGGGATCGTGGTTGCGCACGGCGCCGGAGGAGAGCTCCACGCCGTTGCAGACGAGGTCATACTGGAAGGCGTAAATGTCGAGCGGATCGACCTCGCCGCGTTCCGCCTTCTCGAGGATCTCCAGACCGCCGTTCGGCATGGAGAACGGGTTGTGGCAGAACTCCAGCTCGCCGGACTCCTCGCCGATCTCGTACATTGGGAAGTCGACGATCCAGCAGAACTCATAACGCTCGACGTCCATATGGCCGGGCACGGCGGCGCCGAGCATCTTGCGCAGGACGCCCGCGGTCTTCTGGGCCTCCCCCTTCTTGCCGGCCGTGACGCCGACGAAGCAGCCGGGCTTCAGGCCGAGGGCGGAGACGATCTCATCGTGCTTCTCCGTGAGGAACTTGGAGATGCCGCCGGCGAAATTGCCCTGCTCGTCCACCTTGAACCAATAGGGCTTCTGGCCGGCCTGCACCTCAACGTCGGCGCAGAGCTTATCGACGGCCTTGCGCGCGAGATTGCAGTCGGTGACGACGATGGCCTTGACGACGGCGCCGTTCTGGAACGGGGCAAACTCGCTGCCGGCGACGAGCGCGGTCATGTCCTGCACCTCGAGATCGATGCGCAGGTCCGGCTTATCAGAGCCGTAGCGCTCCATGGCCTCATTAAACGGGATGCGCTTGAAGGGCGCTTCGGAGGCGATATCATACTTGCCGAACTTGGCGAAGATCGGCGGGAGCACGTCCTCGAGGACGGAGAAGACGTCGTCCTGATCGGCGAAGGCCATCTCCATATCGAGCTGATAGAATTCGCCGGGGCTGCGGTCGCCGCGCGCGTCCTCATCGCGGAAGCAGGGGGCGATCTGGAAATAGCGGTCAAAGCCCGCGGTCATGAGAAGCTGCTTAAACTGCTGCGGCGCCTGCGGGAGGGCATAGAACTTGCCGGGGTGCTTGCGGGCGGGAACGAGATAGTCGCGCGCGCCCTCGGGGCTGGAGGCCGTGAGGATCGGCGTGGTGATCTCCAAAAAGCCGTGCTCGGTCATGGCCTGCCGCAGGGCGGCGACGACGTTGCAGCGCAGGATGATGTTCTGCTTCACGGCGGGGTTTCTCAGATCGAGATAGCGGTATTTGAGGCGGTTGGCCTCGTCGGCCTCGCGGCTGCGGTTGATCTCGAACGGCAGCTCGTTATAGATGCACTTGCCGAGGACCTCGATCTGCTCGGGGACGATCTCAATATCGCCGGTGGGGAGCTTGGGGTTCTTGCTCGCGCGCTCGCGGACGACGCCCTCGACGGCGATGGTGCTCTCCTTGTTGAGGGGCTTGACGATACGCATCATGTCCTCGGTCTCGATGACGATCTGCGTCGTGCCGTAAAAATCGCGCAGGACGACGAAGGCGAAGTTCTGTCCGACCTCGCGGACGTTCTCCATCCAGCCGACCAGGCGGACGTGCTCGCCGACGTGCTCCATGCGCAGCTCGTTGCAGTTGTGGGTACGGTTTTGGAACATAGTGATTTCTTCTTTCTATGATGATGTGTAAGAACGGAACACGGAGAGTGGAGATGATTTTCACTCCACTCTCAGCTCTCCGCTCTGAATTTACCTTTATTTCTTGGGGTTGACGATATCGCGCCAATCGAGGTCGCCTCTGGCGAGCCCGAGGATGAGCACCTCGGCGGTGGCGACGTTGCTGGCGAAGGGGATCTGGCGCTGGTCGCAGAGACGTGCCATGCGGTTGACCTCGTCAAATCCGTTTTCATGATCGGCGTCGGCAAAGAAGAGCACGAGGTCGATCTCGTTATAGCTGATGCGCGCATCGATCTGCTGGCAGCCCTGCGCAGAATGCAGATACATTTGAATGGGCAGACCCGTAGCCTCGGCAATGAGCTTGCCGGTCGTGCTGGTGGAGCAGAGATTGTGCTTGGCCAGAATGCCGCAGTAGGCGATGCAGAACTGGACCATAAGCTCCTTTTTCCGGTCATGGGCGATGAGTGCAATGTTCATGTTTTCTCTCCTCTCTTCGGGTTCGGAAACGGCTGATCAGGGAAGGATGGACAGCTCGGACTGGACCGAGAAGTCCACCGTTTTGACGGTAAAGTACGCATCGAGAAATTCTCGCGCGATCGGCGCGATGTTGGCGCCGGCGGAGCCGCGCTCCACGACGACGGCGATGGCGACCTGCGGATCGTCATACGGCGCGTAGCAGATGAAGACGGCGTTGTTGGCCTTATTGTCGCCCAGCTGGGCGGTACCGGTTTTGCAGGCGACGCGGGGATAATAGTCGCCGAAGGTCTTATACGCGGAGCCGGAGGGGTGGTTCGCGACGAGGTACATGCCCTCCTGCACGGCGTGCCAGTTGGCGGGATCGGACTCGACGGTGCTGAGCACCTCATGCTGCGCCTCGGCGATCTGCTCGGTATAGTCATAGCTGCGCACGCTTTTGAGGATGCTGGCGGAGTGACGCGTGCCGCCATTGGCGACGGTGGCGCAGTATTCCGCGAGCTGCAGCGGCGTGAACTGGCTGATGGACTGGCCGATGGCGGCCTGCAGGGAGTCGCCGGCGTACCAGCTGGCGCCCTCGAGCTGCTTTTTGCCCTCGGGCGAGGCCATGCGTCCGGTGTTCTCCGGCAGCTCCACGCCCGTGCGCTCACCGAGGCCGAAGGCGGCGGCATATTTATCGAGCGTTTCGATCTTCATGCGGTCGCCCATCGTGTAAAAGAAGATGTTGCACGAATCGCGGATCGCCTCGGTGACGTTATCCGCGCCGTGCGAGCCGGGATAGACCCAGCAGGTCGGGCTGTAGCCCGTGTCGGCATAGCGGGTGAAGGGGCCGTCGCACGTGACGTACTCGCCGGTGCTCACGGCGCCGGAGGTCAGCGCCGCCATGGCCGTGCAGGGCTTGAAGGTGGAGCCGGGCTCGTAGAGGCCCATGGTCGCGCGGTTATACATCGGGCCGGATTCGTCGGCCGAGATGATCTCGTAATTGTCTCCCTCCCAGAGGGTGGTGAGATTGAAGGTCGGGAAGCTCGCCATGGCGAGGGGCTCGCCGGTCTTGACGTCGACCGCAACGAGTGCGCCGGCAGTGGCGATGTTGGGCTTTCCCTCGGCGTCCGCGCGGACCTTCATGATGCCGTTATAGAGCGCCTTCTCGGCGGCCTCCTGCAGGTCAAGATCGATCGTGAGGCTCACGTTGTTGCCGGGGACGGGCTCGGTGGTGTAGGTGCGGCCGGTGATCGTGCCGGCGGCGTTCTTTGTGATGACGGCGACGCCGTCCTGCCCGTGGAGGTAGGACTCAAAGGCGAGCTCCGCGCCCACCTGACCGACCTCGGCGTCCATGGGATAGCCCTGCTTGCCGTAGACCTCATACTGCTCGGCGGTCATGGGCTTGACATAGCCGAGAATATGCGGCGCGAGGGTGGTGTTGTACACGCGCTGATAGGAGGTCGTCACCTCGAAGCCGCGCAGGCCGTTTTCCATCAGGGCGGTGATGAGATCCATGCTGGCGTTCGGCACGAAGATGTAGTCCGCGGTGTTGACAATCGTGCGCACCTCGAGCGCGTAGCGAATGCCGGCGATGATGCGCATCTGCTCGGCGGTATAGTTGTTGTTGATCTTGAAGCGGTTGCGGAAGCTGCTCATGAGCTCGACCGCGGAGGCGTCCTCCGCGAGCTTCGCATCCTCGAGATAGCCGCGCAGGAGCATGCGCTGCAGGGCGGTCATGTCGGTGTATTCAAAGGGCGGCGTCATCGTGACGGGGAGATCGTCGTTATATTCGTCCCCCGCCTCCTCGACGAGCTGCACCATGCGCAGAATGGCCGCGTTCGGGTCCTCCTGCGCCTTGAGGTCGGAGTAGTTGAGCATCAGACTGTTGGCGCTCGTGTTCGAGATGAGCACGCGGCCGTAGCGGTCGAGAATGTTGCCTCGGGCGGCACGGACACGCTGCGTCGTCGTGACGCTGTTGAGGCTCTCCTCATAGTAGGCGTTGCCCTCGATGATCTGCAGTTTATAGATGGCCACGAAGAAGATCACCAGCAGCGCTGCAAGAATCAGCGCCAGCACGGCGATCCGCCCGGGGCGGATTGATTGTTCCATAGGTAAAATCCCTTCTTTGTATCCAAACCGGGATGAAGCTGGATGATGCCGGTCGACGCTGTCGACCGATGAGAAATGATGTTGCTGCGCAATGAGGTGTGCTGCGCACAATCTTCTTCATGCGCCGCAAGGCGCACATCATTTCAAACTGCCCGTTCTCTCCTGCTCACCGCTCTGGAGATGTAGAAAAACGGAATCGAGAACGGGAGGCTGACGACGGTCTGCTTCAGGCCGGTCATGAGGAGCGCCGGGAGGTCCGCGCCCTGGAAGACCCAGAGGCGGAAGAGTTGAAAGAGCGCCGTGAGCAGCTGCGCGCCGAGCGTCATGCACAGAAACGCGACCAGGCTGCGCGTGAGCAGATGCTCCGCGAGCATGCCGGAGACGTAGCCGATGAGCGGCAGCAGCAGGATGAAGAGCACGATCGACTCGGGATAGCCCATATTCGCGAAGACGCCGGCAAAGATGCCGAACACGCCGCCCCAGACGGGGCCGCGGAACATGCCCACCGCCACCATGAGCGCGGGGAGCACGATCGCGTGCACACCCCAGAGGCGCATTTTGGCAAAGAGCGTATTCTGCGCCAGCAGCGTCAGCGCGAGATAGAGGGCCAGAAGCAGGATGCTCCGGAGCCGGTCTTTTCGGATGAGATCACGCCACATAGTTACTCCACGATTTTGTAATCTTTGATGATGAATACCTGCACCATGTTCGCAAGGTCGCAGGCGGGCTGAATCACGCCGTAGGTCTCCTGTCCGCCGGCGTCGGACCGGACCTCCGCCACCGAGCCGATGACGAGGCCGGACGGGAACGCGCCGCCCTTGCCGGAGGTGAGCACCGTGTCGCCCTCGAAGAGGCTGACGCCCTCGGCGAGATAGCCGAGCTTGACGTGGCCCTCCTGCATGAGCGTGTAGTCGCCGACGATCATGCCGGTCGCGCCGGAGTTGGAGACGTAGCCGCCGACGTTCATATCGACGTCGATGACCGTGCGGACTGTGGACCAGCCGGAGCCGACCTCGATGACCTGGCCGACGAGGCTGCCGCTCTCGGTGATGACGCTGTCGCCCACCTCGATGCCGCTCTCATCGCCCTTGCTGATCGTGATGAGCGCGGACCAGTTGGACGCGCTGTAGCTGACGACCTTCGCGGACTCGAGATCATAATCCGTATGGCGCTGGCTGAAGCTCAAAAGCTGGCGCAGGCGCTCGTTTTCCTCCAGCGCCTCCTGCCCCGCTCTGGCCTCGGCCTGCGCTTCGGCCAGCTGCTCGCGCAGCGTCTCGTTTTCGGCCTTGAGCTGGTCATAGCCGTAGACCGAGCCGTAGAGCCCCTCGAGCCAGCTCGCAATCGTCTCGGCGCCCTGCTGGAACGGCTGGCGAAGTCTGCCCTCCAGATCGGTGAGGAGGCCTGCGCGGCCGCGCATCAGGCTCGACGCCGCGACGGCGAGCAGCGCGATGACCAGCACCGCCGCCAGAAGCCGCGGCGCGGTTTTTCTCAAAAATACTTTCCAGTTCATCAAATCAACTCTATACCAAGTTCGTTTAGCATCTGTCCCAATTTGCAGAGGGGCAGTCCGACAACGTTGAAATAATCTCCCTCGATGCCGCGCACGAAGAGCGAGGCGCGGCCCTGAATGCCGTAGGCCCCGGCCTTGTCCATCGGCTCGCGGGTGGCGATATAGGCATCGATCTCGCGCTCGGTGAGCGCGCGGAAATGCACGATCGTCTCCTCGAAATCACTGAGCACGCTGCCGCCGGAGG
>JAZPZZ010000059.1:0-2026 GCA_045544935.1 Oscillospiraceae bacterium
CAGGCTCTTTTTTTACCAAAAGGAGTGGTATTACCACTCTTTTTTAATTGGCAGCCACCAGGTGAAGCCGAAGCTCAGGCACTGGGCGATCGCTTCCGGCATGGAGATGCCGTGCTCCTCGGCGACCTTGCGGCCGATGAGGAAGTACTCCGAGGCGTGCATGGCGAGGAGCGACAGCAGCGGAATGGGCTTTTTCTTCATCGCCATGACGGCGAAGGCCGTATAGAGGCCGACGCAGATGGGCTTGCCGAACGCGAGCGTCATGTTTTTCATGGAAATCTCCTCCGTTTTCTGAAGTTACGCCCATTATAGCACAGCGGGAAAGAGATGTATATAAAATATAATAAGGTTGCAGGATGCTTCAAAATTTGCTATACTGAATCATTAAAAAAGAAATGAACAGAGACGAGGCATCATGAATCAGAGAGAATGGAGCATCCAATATCGTCCGCCAGAGATTCCGGAGGCGCTGCTGCGGGAGGGGTATCCCCCGCTGCTGGCCGCCGTGCTCGCTGCGCGCGGACTGACGGAGCCGGAGGCTGCGGACGCGTTTTTGAACATCGGCCCGGAGGCGCTGCATGACCCGATGGGTCTGCGCGGCATGGCTGAGGCCGTGCGGCGCATCCGCGAGGCGATGGAGCGGCACGAGCGCGTGGCGGTCTACGGCGACTACGACGTGGACGGCATCACCTCCACCTGCCTGCTGACGGACTATCTCCGGCGGCAGGGCGTGGACTGCGTGCCCTATATTCCCGACCGCATCCGCGAGGGCTACGGCGTGAACCGCGAGGCCGTGAAGGCCCTGGCGGGACGCGGCGTGAAGCTCATCATCACGGTCGACTGCGGCATCACCGCCATCGAGGAGGCGGAGATTGCCCGCGCGCTCGGCGTGGATATGGTCATCACCGACCACCACGAGTGCGGCGGACAGGAGATCCCCGCGGCCTGCGCCGTGGTGGACCCGAAGCAGCCGGACTGTCATTATCCGAACCCGGGGCTCGCCGGCGTGGGCGTGGCGTTCAAGCTCGTCTGCGCGCTGGAGGGCTCGCACCGGAGGGCGCTGCCCATGTACGGCGATCTGGCCGCGATCGGCACAGTGGCGGACGTGATGCCGCTGACGGGCGAAAACCGCTTTCTCGTGAGCTACGGGCTGGCGCTGCTGCAGCGCGACCCGCGGCCCGGACTGCGCGCGCTGCTGACAGAGTGCGGCGCGCTGGAAAAGGAAATTACCGCGACGACCGTGGGCTTTACGCTCGCGCCGCGCATCAACGCCGCCGGCCGGCTCGGCAAGACGGCGGTGGCACTGCGGCTGCTGCTGACGCAGGACGATCTGGAGGCCGACCGGCTCGCGAGAGAGCTGTGCGAACTCAACCGCGAGCGGCAGTTTCTCGAGCAGGAGATCTGGGACGAGGCCTCCGACCGCGCCCGCGATCAGGCCAAGGGCTGCCCGCTCGTGCTCACGAGCGACGACTGGCACCAGGGCGTGATCGGCATCGCGGCATCGCGGCTGAGCGAATCGTTCCATCTGCCGACGATCATGATCCGCTTCGACGGCGACCGGGGCAAGGGCTCCTGCCGCAGCTTCGGAGGCTTTAACCTCTACAAGGCGCTCGCCGCCTGCTCGGATATGCTCGAGGGCTTCGGCGGGCACGCGCTCGCGGCGGGACTCACGATCCGGCGCGAGAACATCGAGCGCTTTCGCGCGGCGATCACGGACTATTACCGCTCCAACCCCGCGGACACGCTGCCGGCGCTGCAGTTTGATCTGCGCGTGGCAAACCCCGGGCTGCTCTCGCTCGACAACATCGCCGCGCTCTCGCGGCTGGAGCCCTGCGGCAGCGCGAACGCCAAGCCGCAGATGTGCATGACGGGCGTGAAGCTCTTAAACATCGTGCCGATCGGCGCGGGGCGCCATCTGCGGCTGCAGGTGGAGCTGGCCGACGAGGTGTTTGACTGCATCTATTTCTCCTGTACGGCGGAGGAGCTCGGCGTGCGCCGGGGCGACTGGATCGATCTCAAGTCGGAG
>JAZPZZ010000060.1:0-2208 GCA_045544935.1 Oscillospiraceae bacterium
CCTCGATAAAGTTGGGCTCATACTGCTTAAAGGCGTTGATCGCGCCGAGATAGGAGGGGCTTTCCAGCACGACGACGTCACCGGGGTTGAGAAACAGCTTGCCGATGAAGTCGAGACCCTGCTGGCTGCCGGCCGTCAGGATCAGATGATCGGCGTCGGTGATGATGTTGTTCTTCGCGGCCAGACGGTCGGCGATCTGCTCGCGCAGATGCTTGGGGCCTTCGGTCACGCCGTACTGCAGCGCGGCGGTGCCGCACTCGTCCATCACGGCGTCCATCGCGGCCTTCAGGTCGGCGACAGGGAAGAGCTCCGGCGCGGGAAGTCCGCCGGCAAAGGAAATGATCTCGGGTCTCGCGGTGAGCTTTAAAAGCTCGCGGACGTCCGAGGCCTTGATGTTATCCATACGGTCGGCAAATTTTACCATAATACGTCCTCCTCTTTTTATAATAATGAAAAAATATACTGTGCTATTCTTTTTATAGCACAAAACGGGAACGATGTAAACCCGAAAGACGCTCGTTATTTTTTCAGCAGGCGGCCGAAAAGCCCCTTGCGAACGCTCTTTTCCTCCTCCTGCGCCAGCGTGCCCCAGGCCTCCGGGCCGAGATATTTCAGCACGGCCACCTGCGGCTCCATATCCGGCGTGACGGTGAAGGTGTCGGTGGGGTACCAGTGGATGAATTCCGGCGATTCGAACTTGTCCGTAAACTCCGTGACAGACTCGAGCCGGTGTGCGCCGCGGTTGCCGTCGCGATAGTGCATCGGGATGACCACTCTGGCCGCGATCTCGTCGACCGCGCGCTTGGCCTCCTGCGAGGGCAGCGCCGTGATCGATCCGGCGCAGATCATGCACACGTCTGCGCCGTACAGCCGCGAGATCTGCCCGCCGTCGAGCTGTGTGCCGAGATCGCCCATGTGCACGAGCTTATAGCCGTCACTCTCCAGAATGTGGATCGTGCAGAAGCCGCGCCAGTTGCCCAGCTTGAACTCGTGCGGCACCTTCAGTTCCGAGATCACAAAGGGACAGTCCCTCTCCGGCCTGCCGGAGAGCAGGACGCCCTCACGGTAGTTGTGGCCGTAGTGCTCGTGGCTGACGAGCAGCTTGTCCGCCTTCAGCCGCAGCTTCGGATAGCCCGCGGTATAATCGCTGTTATAGGGGTCGATCAGCACCGTATAGCCCTTGTGCGTGATGGCAAAACAGGCGTGCCCCAGCCATTTGATCTCCATAGCTTATTCCTCCACTCACACTTCCTGAAGACGTGCGAGGGAAACTCCTCTTTTCATAGTATGACTCTCCCGCCTTGCGGTTGAACGAAAAACGCTTCGGGCTCATGCTGTTCCTCGCGTTTTTCGACCGCTGCGGATACCCCCCGCCGCTTCATCCGCCCCCGGCGGCGCGGCGTGGCTTATCCTTCCATGATATGCAGCGCGCGGATCGCCCCGTTTTCGATGCGCCGCTGGATCTCAAAGGCATGCGCTTCGAGATACGCCCCGCTGCCGCTCGTCAGTCCCTGCTCCTTGAGTTCGCGCAGCACGCTCGCGCAGATGTCCTCGACAAGCTGGAGCTTCAGCCCGTCCGCCTCGCCGCCGTTTTCGCCCGTCAGCAGAAACTCCAGAGGCTCCGCCATATCCGCGAGCAGCGGCAGCGTGCGCATCGCGCGCAGCGACCACTTGTAATAGGGCATGTGGCGGCGGTTGAGCAGAAAGACCGTCTCCATGGCGGCGCGCACGAACTCGGTCAGAGCCAGCATCGCCGCCCCTGCCTCGCCGTGGGAAAGGCAGCGGGGATAATTATACTGCCCCGCCTGCGCCATCGTGATGACGCGCGCGGCAAGCTTTTTGCGCCGCACGTCCTCCGGCATGCCGCTTTGCAGCGTTTTACGCACAGTGGAAAACGCGCCGAGCTCGTCGCGCCAGACCTCGCCGTTCGTGGCCTCGGCCAGCGCCCAGGAAGGCAGCGAGAGCCACTGCTGCCAGCTCTCCGGCGCGCCGGCCGAGCCGGTATAGCGCCGGTAAAAATCGCTGATGCGCCTCACGCCGAGGCCGCTCTCGGCCATCATGCTTTGTGCGGAGGTGCTCCTGCCGCACAGCTCGCGATAGGCGCGGGAGAGCGCCACGCCGAAGCGCGCATCGTCCTCGTCCGTCAGCCACAGACAAAAGCCGCGATCAAAATCGTGATCGCGCGAAACGGCGTCGTCAAAGCCAAAG
>JAZPZZ010000061.1:0-13066 GCA_045544935.1 Oscillospiraceae bacterium
GCAAAGCCGTAGTAATACCCCATGAAGACGCCGAACACCGCGTGGCCCGGCACGCTCGTGATCGCGCGCACCAGCCCCGTGCCGAGGCCGTACTGCAGCACGTACTCCACGTTCTCCAGCGCGGCGAAGCCGAGCGAGACCGTGACGGCGTAGACAATGCCGTCGAACTGATAGTCAAAGGCGGGGTGGCGCCACGTCTGGCGGTTTAAGAAGAAGAACTTGCAGCACTCCTCGCACAGCGCCGCGACGACGAAAGCGTCGAGAAACGCGCCGAGATAGCTCTGCTGCGGCACGACGGAATGGATCACGCCGCCGATGATCATCTCCGCGATCGCCGCGGGGATGCAGCTGAGCGCGCCGAACCCGGCCAGACGCAGCAGCAGATTCACAGGCTCATGCTCCACGGCGTCCTTCCGGTAGATATACACGGCGAGCGCAATGGCAGGGCCGAGCGCGATCAAAAGCAGAAGCTGCATGGTTCGTCTCCTTTCCGGGAAAGATCAATCATTACCATATTAGATTACACGGAATCGGAGAAAAATACAAGGGTCTGAAAGAAAAAACCCGTCCGCGATACGATCGCGGACGGGCTGGTTTCAGCTTGCATAGATCTTCCCGACGATATACACCATCAGCCTCGTCGGCAGCAGGCGCGTGAGGAAGACGAAGACCTTATACTTCCCGCCGAGCGTGCACAGCGGCGGCACGCGCTTCTGCAGGGCCTTTTTCGCCACGAAAGCGCCGGCCGCCTCTGCGGTGATGCCGGTCTGCTCATCGTGCTCCATGACGGCGACGGAGCGGGCGATTCTCCCGGCATACACGTCGTCACCGGCGGGATTTTTCGCGCGCGCGGCGGTAAAGCCCGTGGCGATATCGCCGGGCATGATCGCGCAGGTCTCGATGCCGAAGGGCGCGACCTCGCTCGCGAGCGCGAGCATATAGGTGCGCACGGCCGCCTTGGAGGCGGAGTAATAGGCCTGAAACGGGATGGCGATCGGCGCCGCGACGCTGGACATGCTGATGATGCGCCCGCCGCCCTGCTTTCGCATCACAGGAAGGACGGCCTTGTTCATGCGCACCATGCCGAAGAAGTTCACGTCGAACTGGCGCTGGGCGTCGGCGGTGTCGGTAAACTCGATCGCGCCGGAGATGCCGAAGCCGGCGTTGTTGATGAGCACGTCGATGCGCCCCTCGCGTTTTACGATCTCATCCACAGCGGCGGCGCACTGGGCCTCGTCCGTGACGTCGGCGCGCAGATGATGAATCGAAGCGTCCGCGCCGGAGGCCCGGCGGCTGAGCTCATAGACGGTGCAGCCCTGCTGAATGAGCGCCTTCGCGGTCTCAAGCCCGATGCCCGAGGTGCCGCCCGTGATGACAACGACTTTTTTCATACGTTTCTCCATTTCTCATTTTGCCCGCCACGTGGCCGGGAAGAACAGCAGCAGGATCGGATAGAGCTCCAGTCTGCCGAGCAGCATTTCAAAGATCAGCGCGACCTTCACGCCCGGCGAGAAGAAGCCGAAGCCGCCCATCGGGCCGACCGGACCGAGGCCGGGGCCGACGTTCGAGAGGCAGGCGAGCGTGGCGGTGAAGCTCGTGGTGAAATCCACCTTGTCGAGACTCACGATCAGCGTGCCCGCGAGCAGCAGCAGGATATACAGGAAGAAGAACCCCTGCACGGCGCGGAGCGTGCCGGTCTGGACGGTCTTGCCCTCAAGGCGCACCTGCACGACGCTGCGCGGCCGCAGCATGCGCCGCAGCTCGGTCATGGCGTCCTTGCAGAGGATGGCGACGCGCGAGACCTTCAGCGCGCCCGCGGTGCTGCCGGCGCAGCCGCCGACGGACATTAAAAGCACCAGCATCGTCTGCGAATAGGCCGGCCACTGCGCGAAGTCCGCCGTGGAGAAGCCCGTCGTGGTGATGATGGAGGCGACCTGAAAATACGCATAGCGCAGCGCGCCGCCGACGCCGCCGTAGGCCCCGCCGAGGTTCAGCGCGATCGTGACGACGGCGAAGAGCACGATGCCGAGATACCAGCGCAGCTCCTCGTTTTTCACCGCGTCCCGCCAGGAGCCGACGAGGATGAGGAAATAGAGGCTCAGGTTCACGCCGAACAGGAGCATGAACGTGGCCGTGACCATCTCGATGTACACGCTGTGGTAGGCCCCGATGCTCAGCGCCTTCGTGGAGAAGCCGCCCGTGCCCGCCGTGGCGAAGGAATGGAGCAGCGCGTCGAAAAACGGCATGCCGCCGCAGAGCAGCAGGATCGTCTCGATGACGGTGAGGACGAAATAGATGATGTAGAGAATGCGCGCGGTCTGCCGCGCCTTCGGCACGACCTTGCCCACGACGGGGCCGGGGACCTCGGCGCGCATGATGTGCATGCTCCGGTCGCCCGCGAGCGGGAGCACCGCCATGATGAACACCAGAATGCCCATGCCGCCGATCCAGTGGCTGAACAGGCGCCAGAACTGCCCGGCGCGGCTCAGCCCCTCCACGTCGGAGAGGATCGTCGCGCCCGTCGTCGTGAGGCCGGAGACGGTCTCGAACACGGCGTCGAGATAATGCGGAATGTCGCCCGAGAGGACGAACGGCACCGCGGCGGAGAGGCTCGTGAGAATCCACGAGAGCCCCACGATGACGAAGCCCTCGCGCGCGGTGAAGACGCCGCGCTTTGCCTCGATGCGGCCGAGCAGAAAGCCGAAGAGCGCCGTCGCGGCCATGGGAATGAGAAACGGCACGGGGGATTCGTGATAGAGAAGCGCCGTGAGCACCGGCAGGAGCATCAGCCCCGCCTCGATGAGCAGCACCTTCCCCACCGTGCGCCAGACAATGCGAAAGTTCATAAGAGTACCTCTGGAAAGAAGATGCCCTTATCATACGCCATTTCGGTTTCGATTGCAATTGTCAGTCGAAAATGATACGCTGTAGGGCAGGTCTGCCGCACGGAAAAAGAACCGTAGGGCGGTGGCTTGCCGCCGCCGAAACTGCCGAATTGGTGATGGCGGCCCCAAGGGACCGCCCTACGGCGTCTGTTTCGATGCGCCGCGTTATGATATGAACTTTCAGGAGGAACCACCTATGAAAATCGCACTGATCACCGGCGCTTCGTCCGGAATGGGGAGAGAATTTGTCTATGCGCTGGACGCCGACGAGGCGTTCGACGAAATTTGGGTCGTGGCGCGGCGGCGCGAGCGTCTGGAGGCGCTGGCCGAGCGCTGCCGGGCGAAGGTGCGCGTCTTCGCGCTCGATCTGCTGGACACGGCGAGCTTTGATACGATCGCGTCCACGCTCGCGCAGGCGCGGCCGGAGATCGCCGTGCTCGTGAACGCGGCGGGCTTCGGCGTCTTCGGTCCCTTCGCCGAGCGCGATCTCAAAACGCAGCTCGACATCATCGACCTCAACGACCGCGCGCTCACGGCCATGTGCCACCTCGCGCTGCCGTATCTTGCCGAGGGCAGCCGGATCTACAACATGGGCTCCATGTCCTCGTGGCAGCCGGTGCCGTACATCAACGTCTACGGCGCAAGCAAGGCGTATGTGCTCTCGTTTTCCCGCGCGCTCGGCGTGGAGCTGCGGCCAAAGGGCGTGCGCGTGATGGCGGTCTGCCCCGGCTGGATCACGACGGAGTTTTTCGACCATGCCGTGACGGACGACACGATCTGCTACTATAACCGCTGCTACGGCCCCGAGGCCGTCGTGAAAAAGGCCCTGCGCGACATGAAGCGCGGCAGGAGCGCCTCCGTGCTCGGCTTCCCGGAGCGCATGCAGGCGCGGCTCGTGAAATTCCTGCCGGTGAACATGGTGATGAAGACATGGTGCAGGCAGCAGAAGCAACCGAGAGAATGAAATAAGCGGCTCGCGAAGAATCTTCACGAGCCGTTTTCCGTCAGCTGCGCCAGCGCGCTTCCCATCGCGTCCCCTAAGAGCTCCGCCGCCCTCACCGCTTCGGGCAGGGTGTTGCCGCTGCTGCCGATCTCGATGAGCATCATGCCCGGGCTCAGGTGCTGATTGTACCGCTCGCGGACGAGGTCGATCGGGCGCAGGAGCGTCGGGTGGCGCTTTGAGACCGCGTCCTGCAGCCAGACGGCGAGCTTCAGATTATCCGTCCAGTTCGGGTGGTCGAGACCGAGACTGTCCGTGCCGACGACGAACATGACCTGCGCGCAGGGCTCGGCGTCCGGCAGCTCGGCGACGGTTTTATAGACCACCGTGTCGGAGCAGAGCGCGTCGCGGTGCAGGTCGATCACCATGCGGATGGACGGGTACTCCGCGAGCATCTGCTCGACCACCGCGCCGGAGCGGGAATAGGCCCCGGCGTAGCTCGGATAGTCGCATACCGTGCGGTCGTGCAGGACCGAGAGCCCCGCCGCCTCCAGGCGCGCGGCCAGCACGTCGCCGACGCGGAGGATGTTGAAGTTCGCGTCCTGCGTGCGCATCGTGTCGGAGGCGTCGTAGCGATTGCCGTCCGAGGGGGTATAGGCCTCGCTCGTGTGCGTATGGACGATGAGCACCTGCGGCCCGTCGGCGGAAAAGCGCAGCGACGGCCCCTCCGCGAGGAGCGCGGCGAGATCGGGGTCATAGTCCGTGGCGTTTCGCAGCGTGAGCCCGCCGGTGAAGCTCGTCGGCAGGATCGGCAGGCCCTCCGGCGTGCGGTCGGGCGCCGCTTCCGCCGGCGTCGGCTCCGGCACGGGCTCCGGCGTCGGCGCGGGCTCCGCGAGCGTGATCTCCGGCGCCGCCGTCTCCGCCGGGGCATAGACCGCGCCGGTCTCCAGTCGAAAGGCCGTCTCCAGCAGATGCTGCGGCGTGATCCACCGCCAGACGTCCGGCGGCAGCCCCCGTCCGACCATCCACGCCCCGAGCAGCAGCAGCGCCGCGCGCAGCACCAGACCCGTCCATCTCCGCATGCGTCTCCCCCCCCTTTTTTTCGCTGGAGAGTCTATGCGGCGGGCGGAGGAAATATGACGGGAAACTTTCACTTGGTAACAAAAATGTGACAGAGTGGGTGGCGCGGCCCATACGCGATTCGGAAATATGCCCGAAACCCCGGCCCGGTGGGAGTTTGGAGGAAAAACCTTGCAATTTCAGGCCTCATCAGGCCCGAAAAAGATTGACATAACGGACGCAGAGAAAAACGAAATAAGACATTTTGTTGACATAATGTTCATTTGCAGGGAATCGTTCATAAAAAGTTTTCAGTTTTTTCGGGGGCATCGACCCGGTTCCCCGTTTTCCATCAACCTGCACAAACACAATATCTTGTTTTAATCTTTTGTAACAAACACAATATCTTGTAAAATTTGCGAAAAAAACAATATTTTTTGTCTGATTCGTAGGAATTTGGGCGAGCCGTTTGTTCAAAATGCACATTGAAACAACATGCGAAAATGACTATAATAATACATGTCAAAACGCATCCGCGTGGTCGACATCCTGCATTTTGCAAACACTCTGCACGAAAGGGGGCGATTCCAATGGGCCAGACGACCAAATCAAATACCTCGCTCGTTGGCATCGTGATCCTGCTGTGTGCAATTCTCATCGGCATGGGTATGCTGCTGGGCAGCGGCAATGTTCTCGCCGTGGATCTGGCCGCACAGGAGGCGGTGGAGGAAAGCGCTCCGCCCGCCGCGGCCGAAACGCCCGCCCCCGCGGACGAGGCTCTGATCGTGACCGAGCAGGTCGAGCGCGTGGCCACGCGCCAGAATCTGCGCGGCATGCAGCCCGTCACGCGCACCGTGCCCGTTGGTCTCGACGCGCAAAACGCCGCTGACGTGAGAGAATGTACCTTCGTCCCGGTCTATGTGGACGGTACCTTCGGCGGCTACAGCTATCTGGTGGACAACACCGCTTATCTCTCCATCCCCGACTTCTGCGCGATGATCAGCGAAGACTGCACCGAACAGCAGGAATCCGCATCGATTCAGTACACCGCAGCCGGCGCACCGATCTCCGTTTCGGTGAACGCCAACAGCTTCACGGCCAACGGCCGCTACATCCAGCTGGGGCACCGCACGCTCGCGCTCGACGGCAAGCTCCTCGTGGAGCTCGACGCACTTCAGCACATCTTCGGCGCGACGGTCGCCTATGACAGCGAGACCGCTTCCGTGACGGTCGACACCGCCACCAAGCAGCTCCTTGAGGACGGCGAGAGCTATTATGACAGCCACGAGATCTACTGGCTGAGCCGCATCATCTATGCCGAGGCCAACGGCCAGCCCTTTGACGGCATGATCGGCGTGGGCAACGTGGTGCTCAACCGCGTGGCCTCCTCCCGCTTCCCGAACACGGTGCAGGGCGTCGTGTTCGAGCCCGGCCAGTTCACCCCGGTGGACAACGGCTCGATCTACAACAATCCCAGCAGCGAGGCCATTCTCGCCGCGCAGATGTGCATCGAGGGCGTGAACACCGTCGGCAAGAGTCTGTTCTTCCTCAACCCGAGCATCGCGGACGCCAGCTGGTTCAACAGCGCGCTGACGTATTACACCACGATCGGCGGCCACGCATTCTACATCTGATCGCGTGCCCACGATACCAGCGAGCGGTATCTGATTTGCATCAAAAGACAGCACCTGAGAAATCGGGTGCTGTTTTTTGCGAAAAGGACTACCCAAACTTTTTTCATTTCCCCTGTAACGAATCCCCACATTTCTGCATCTATAGACAGAACGAACCGAGGAGGTGAGCGCCTTGCAGCCGATGGAGGAGATTTATCGGCAGTACGCCCGCGTGGTCTATCGGTATCTGCTCGGCCTCACCAGAGACGAGGATCTGGCCGAGGAGCTCACGCAGGAGACGTTTTATCAGGCCGTGCGCACGAGCGCGCGGTATGACGGCTCGGCGCAGGTGTCGACGTGGCTGTGCGGCATCGCAAAGAACGTGCTGCGCACACATCTCAGACACCACCCCGCGACGGACGACATTGACGACGTGACGCTCCCCGCGCCCTCTGCCGAGGCGGCGGTGCTGCTTAAGGAAGACCGGCTGGCGCTTTTAAAGCGCGTGCACGCGCTGGGCGAGCCGGCCCGCGAGATCGTCTATCTTCGGACCTATGGCAATCTGAGCTTCAAGGAGATCGGCGCCGTGCTAGGCCGGACGGAAAACTGGGCGCGCGTGACCTTTTATCGCGCGAAGGAACAACTGCGAAAGGATGTGGAAATCGATGCGGGAAGTGAACTGTAATATCATCCGCGACCTGCTGCCCGCGGTGGCGGACGGTCTCGCGAGCGCGGACACCGAGGCGCTCGTGCAGGAACATATCGAGACCTGTGCCGACTGCCGCACGGCGCTGAAGGCCATGCGCGCGCCGGAGGCGGCGCCGACGGCGGACGAAAAGGAAATTGATTATCTGAAGAAAACGCGGAAAAAGGGCTGGCGCGCCGTGATCGGCGCGGCGCTCGCGGTGCTGGCGCTCTGCGCGGCGGCCCTCGCCGTGCGCGCATTCGTGATCGGCTCCGCCGGCGATCCGGCGTGGCTCATGAGCGAGGCGACCGCGGAGGGCAATACCCTCGCGCTGCGCTGCTCGCCGGACGACAGCGCCGGCGCGGTCGGGAAGATGCAGTTTTCCGAGGACGACGGCGTCGTGACCGTCACGGCCCGCCGTGTGCTCGCAAGCCCCCTGCACCGCGGCAGCGCGGAGGCGACCTATGAAGCATCCGAGCCCATTCGCCGCGTGGTCGTGAACGGCCGCGTCGTCTGGGACGAGGGCGCGCGCATCAGCCCCTTTACGGCGAAGCTCTTCGCGCTGCGCAACCCCTACGTCGGCGACGCGTCGGCGGACATGGCGCTCCTGCGCGCCCTGCTGCAGGGCGACTATACGATCGAGCTGCAGACGGAGCAGGAGCCCTACGGCTTGACTGTCCGGCTGCCGGAGCATCTGCCCGGCGAAATCGAGTCGCTGCAACCTGCGCTCGAGCGCGTCGGCTGTGTGCTGCTCGCGCTGACGGAGAATCTCGGCGAGGCGACGTTCACATTCGGAGACTTCAACAACAGTCCGATCCGCGTGACAGGAGCGGAGCACGACGTCAAAAACTGCTATGACAGCCCTGTGCAGCTCGAAATGCTGCTCTATGACCTGCAGCTGCGCGGGCCGATTGATCCGATGCTCGGCGTCGCGGGCGAGCACACCGTCTCAATCCGCAACGGGACGGATCTGAAGATCCAGTCCATGACGCTCGAGCAGTGGTCCAACGGCGAGCTGCGCCAGTCCGAGACCGGCATGAACGCCGACGAGAGTCCGCTCCTGCGCGGCAACGCGCTCGACTTCGCGGCGCCGACCTTCACGCAGTATGAGCTGCGCCTGACCTTCACGACGGCGGACGGCCAGACCTACACCGCCGAGGGCTTTGACGCAAGTGCCGAGACGCTCACGATCACGGGCAATGTCGGGGAAGGGTTCAAGCTCGAGCCGTGACAGCGAAAAAAAACCGTGGAGATTTGAAAAATCTCCACGGGTTTTTTATTTTCATTTACTTGTTTCTCTTCTCCTCCATGTGCTTCAAAAACTCCGGGCCGTAGCCGTAGTGCTCCACGACGAAGTCGAGGTCCTTGTCGCCGCGGCCGGAGAGGTTCACGAGCGCGGAGCCCGTGACGCCGGTGCGCGCGATCTTGATCGCCTGCGCGAGCGCGTGGCTCGATTCGATCGCGGGGATGATGCCCTCGTGGCGGCTGAGGAGGAAGAGCGCCTCGATGGCCTCCTCGTCGTCGATGGTCTCATACTTCACGCGGCCCATCTCGTGCAGCAGCGCGTGCTCCGGGCCGGCGGCGGGATAGTCGAGGCCGCTGGCGTTGGAGTAAACCGGCGCGGGGTCGCAGTTTTCATCGGCGAGCATGGTGCTGTTGAAGCCGTGCATGACGCCCTCGGTGCCGTAGGTGATGGACGCCGCGTGATCGCCGAGCTTCGGCCCGCGGCCCAGCGGCTCCACACCGACGAGCTCGACCGCGTCGGCCAGAAACGGCGTGAACATGCCGATGGAGTTCGACCCGCCGCCGACGCAGGCGATGACCTGATCGGGCAGGTGGCCGGTCATGGAGACGAACTGCTCGCGCGCCTCCTCGCCGATGCAGAACTGGAAGTCGCGCACCATGAGCGGGAAGGGATGCGGCCCCGCGGCGGTGCCGATGCAGTAGATCGCGTCCTTATATTCCTTCGCGTAGGCCATAAAGGCCGCGTCCACGGCCTCCTTGAGCGTCTTGAGCCCGAAGGTGACGGGGATGACGTTCGCGCCGAGCATCTTCATGCGCGTGACGTTCGGGGCCTGCTTGGCAATATCGACCTCGCCCATGTAGATATCGCACTCCATGCCGAAATAGGCCGCCGCCGTCGCGAGGGCGACGCCGTGCTGGCCGGCGCCGGTCTCGGCGATGAGCTTCTTCTTGCCCATGAACTTCGCGAGCAGGCCCTCGCCCATGCAGTGGTTGAGCTTGTGCGCGCCGGTGTGGTTTAAGTCCTCGCGCTTGAGATAGATCTGGAAGCGGCCGAGGTGGTTCGAGAGGTTCTGGCAGTGGTACACCGGTGTCGGGCGGCCCTGAAAGTCCCGGCGGATGCGCCGCAGCTCATTGATGAACTGCGCCGACTGCGCGATCGTATAATAGGCCTCGGCATATTCGTTGAAGGCCTTGATGAGCTCCGGATCGTCCAGATAGTTGCCGCCGTAGCGGCCGAAATAGCCGTCCGTCGTCGGATGCTCCTTGAGATAGTTGTCAAAGTCTCTGTAGGGATTCATGGTCTGGCTTCCTTTCCGTGCAGAATCGCAGAATGATTTATTTTACCATATTCTGCTCCGGTGTGCAATCACCGGACGAAAACAGATACATTTTTCTTGCAAAAATCATTGGAAGTGGTTAAAAATTATGACATTTTATGTTGCCTTTTGACGCTCTTTCTGATAAAATACATCTGTTAAACTGCGTCCAGACGACGGAAAGGAGGCGACGCGGTGAACGCAAAACAAAATCGGCTCCGCCGCGTGGCGCTCTGGCTGTCGTTTCTGGCCGAGGGCGCGCTGTGCGTGCCGGAGGGCAAGCGCGGCATTCTGCTCTGGCTGCTCGCCGCGGCGGCGTCCACGGCGCTGTTTCGCGCGCTGCCGGACCGCCGCCTAAAGCCGCGGCGGCCGAGCGCGCTCGTGATGCTCACGGCCGTGCTCTATGGCGTGTACCTCGCGGTGGGCTTCTTCGACCGCTGGAGCTTCTCGTCGCTCGTGCAGGGGCTGACGGCGCGGCTCGGGCTCGATCTCGGCGCGGCGCTGACGGTTGTCTCCGTGCTCGTGCTCGCGGCGGCGGTGCCGTTTCTGCTCTGGCTGGGCTCGCAGCTCGGCGACGGGGCGGAGAAGCTGGAGGACCGCTTCGGCGGCGGCTTTGCCGTCGGCGCGCTCTTCGCGATCGAGACGCTGCTCTTCATTTACGCACTGCAGACGAGCTCGGAGCAGGCGCTCCTGCCGCAGAAGCTGGGGTACTTCATCCCCTCGCTGCTGACGATGATCGCGATCATGCTGCTCTTCGCCCTGCTCACGGGGCGGCTCGGCCGCGGCATGGCGGCGGCCGCCGTGGTCACGACGCTCTGGAGCATCGCCAACCGCTACGTTCTGCTGTTTCACGGCAGCCCGCTGTTTTTGAGCGAGCTGTCGAACACGAAGACGGCGCTGAACGTGATCGGGGGCTACAGCTTCCTCCCGGACGCGACGATCTGGAAACTGCTGCTGCTCCTGCCGGTGGAGCTCGCGCTCGCAAAGAGCGCGCGGCGTATGGAAAAGGCCCTCCGCCCGAAGGTGAAAAAGGGCGAGGTGCTCGCGCGGCTCGGCGGTTTTGCCGCCTGCGTCGCCGCGCTGGCGCTAATCTTCGCCGGGGCGAAGACGCTCGTCTCCTGGTCGGTGAACGAGGGACTTTACAACTACGGCTTTCTCCCCTGCGCGATCGACGACGCGCGCCGTCGCTCCGCGCCCTTCATGGAGCCGGAGAACTACGACGCGGCGGCAGAGCCGGCCGCGGCGGAGACGAAGGCGTCGGACGTGAAGCCCGATATCATCCTCATCCTCAACGAGACGTTCTGCGACCTCTCTGACATCACCGACCTGCGGGAGGACACGAACGGCGGCTATCTCCGCTCGTTCTACAACATCCCCGGCGCGGTCTACGGCCGCGCGATCTCCCCCTTCGTCGGCGGCGGCACGAACAACTCCGAATATGAGCTGCTCACGGGCAGCACCTCCTATCTCCTCACGGCGCCGGCGCCGTTTAACTATCTGAAATTCAGCCCTGATCGCGGCAGCGTGGTGGCGCATCTGCACGAGCTCGGCTACGTGACCGAGGCAATGCACAGCGCCGACCCGATCAACTACCGCCGCGTGGACGCCTGGCCCGCGCTGGGCTTTGACTACATCCGACTCGGCGAGCACCAGTATGACAATCTCGGCCGTTACGGCGTGCGCCTGCAGCTCGACCGGAACTTTTACCGCGCGATGTACGACGACTATGAGAGCATCGGCGACGAGCCGCGCTTTCTCTTCCTGCTCACCTTCCAGAACCACGGCGGCTGGGACCAGAACGAGGCGCGCTACGACCGCGTGCACACGACGAACGACTACGGCGAGCTGACGGACGACGTGGACGAATTTCTCACGAGCGTGCAGCTCTCGGCGCGCGCCTTCCGCGCGCTGACGGAGCACTTCGCCATGGTGGACCGGCCGGTGATCGTCTGCATGGTGGGCGACCACGCCCCGTCCTTCGTCAGCAGTCTTCCGCTGGACGAGAGTATGACCGATTTTGAGCGGGAGATCGCCAAGCGCACCGTGCCCTACGTGATTTGGAGCAACTACGGCGCGGATCTCTCCGCCTGCCCGGCGGTGACGAGCATGTTCGCGCTCACGCCGCAGCTGCTGCGCGCGGCGGGCCTCCCGCTGCCGGCGGATTATCAGACGATCCTCGCCATGAGCAAGGATTGGCCGGTCTTCACCTCGACCGGACTCTGCGTGGACCAAAACGGAGACGTGACGCTCTACAACGCGAACGACAGCAAATATGATCTGATCCGGCGATACCTGTCGATCGAATACCGGCAGGCGACGGAGAAATGAAAAAGCCTTCCCCCAGGGGAAGGCTTTGGCTGCGCTGCAAACACGAAAAAAGAGCTGCCCGATCGGGCAGCTCTTTTTGCTTTGGGTTGAATTTTACTGGATGCGCTCGCCGTTCTTGCGAATCTCGATTCTCTTGCGGCGGGCTTCCTTGTACTCGGGGAAGACCTTGGCGCGCGTCTCATAAGGAATGCTCTCGTTGTAGGTGAGCTTCTTGAGATGGATCGCGTCGAACTTGCAGCGGGTGGTGCAGACGCCGCAGCCGAGGCACTTGTTGGGATCGACCCAGCTGGCGCCGCACTTGAGGCAGCGGGAAGCTTCCTTCTGCAGCTGCTCCTCGGTGAAAGCCTTGCGGTCGTCCATGAAGGTCATGGCCTTGGCCTTGTCCTTCTTCGGCACCTGGCGCTTGGACTTGCCCATGCTCTTCTTGACCGTGTCGAAATCGACGTTGTCCTTATCGAAGGCGCGATAGGTCAGACGGTCGCGGCCGATGGTCAGGCTCTGGCCGGGGTGCACATAGCGGTGGATGGAGATGGCGGCCTGCTTGCCCTGCGCGATGGCGTCGATGGCAAACTTCGGGCCGGTGTGGGCGTCGCCGCCGACGAACACGTCGGGCTGCGCCGTCTGATAGGTGACCTCGTCCGCGAGGACGCGGCCCTTCTCGTCGACCTTCAGCTCGCCGAGATCCAGCTTGCCGAGGGTGATGCGCTGACCGATGGCGGCGAGGATGGCGTCGCACTCGATCTCGCCCTTCTCACAGACGAGGGCCTTGACCTTGCCGCGGGAGCCCTTGATCTCCACGGGCTTGTACTCGAAGAGGAACTTGACGCCCTCTTCCTTCGCCTCGGCGACCTCGGCGGGATCGGCGGGCATGTCGCTCTCTTTTCTGCGGTAGGCCACGGTGACCTCCACGCCGAGACGCGCGGCCGCGCGGGCCACGTCCATCGCGACGGTGCCGCCGCCGGCGACGACGAGCTTCTTGCCCAGATCGAGCTGGG
>JAZPZZ010000062.1:0-8153 GCA_045544935.1 Oscillospiraceae bacterium
GGAAAGCCAGACCGGCTACATCAACGGCACCTCCGTGCGCATGCGCGCAGGCGCGAATACCTCCAGTCAGATCCTCGGTGTTTACAACACCGGCACCGCGATGACGATCACCGGCTCCAGCGGAAACTGGTACGCCGTGACCTATAACGGCCAGAACGGCTACGTCTGCAAGGACTACATGACGACCACGAATCCCGGCGGCAGCGCTCCCGCGGCTCAGTCCCAGGAGGGCTACATCAAGGGCAACTCCGTGCGTCTGCGTTCCGGCCCGGGCACCGGATACTCCATCCTCGGCGCGTATAACAACGGCACGCCGCTGACCATCACCGGCACCTCCGGCGATTGGTCCGCCGTGACGATCAACGGTCTCAAGGGCTATGTGAGCAGCGCTTACGTGACGACCACGAAGCCCACCGTTTCGAGCGCGAACCCGAACTCCACGAACACCACGCCCAGCGTCTCCGACAGCACGGGCGGCCAGAAGATCGTGGAGACGGCGAAGCAGTATCTCGGCTATCCCTACGTTTACGGCGGCATGAGCCCCGCGGGCTTTGACTGCTCCGGCTTCGTCGGCTACGTCTACAAGCTCTGCGGCTACAGCCTCAAGCGCGTCGCAAGCGACATCTACTACAACAACGGCACCAGCGTGAGCAAGGACAGCCTGCAGCCGGGCGACCTGGTCTTCTTCTCCAACTCCAGCGAGAGCATCGGCCACGTCGGCATCTACATCGGCAGCGGTCAGTTCATCCACGCCTCCTCCAGCACCGTCGGCGTCATCATCAGCGATCTGAACTCGAGCTATTACGTTCAGCACTACCAGGGCGCCAAGCGCATCATCCAGTGATGTAATCAGGTATGCCGCAAGCCTCCATCCGTTTGGATGGAGGCTTTTTAGCGGCTTTTATATTTACCATAATAATATTATGTATTCTTGCGCAGTATATGGATTTCCAGTATAATAGAAATATTATGGAACAGACGAAGAAAACGAAAATGGAAAAACAGCGGGAACGGGCGCTGCTCTGGCGGTTTTTGCGCGGGAGCAAGGGCTGGTTCCTCATCAGCATGGTCTCGGCCGCGGTGGCGGCGCTGTGCGACATGGTGACGCCGCAGATTGTGCGCGCGGCGGTGGACAACGCTCTCGGCGGAAAGGAAGCCAACCTCCCCGGCTTTGCGATGCGGCTGGTGGACCGCGCGGGCGGTTTCCGGTATCTCGGCGAGCACATCTGGATCATGGCGATCGCAATCCTCGTCGTCGCGGCGGTGAAGGCCGCGGCACAGTATCTCTTCCGCGTGACGAACACGCGCGGGTCCGAGACGCTCACGAAGACGATGCGCGATCAGCTCTTCGATCACATTGAGCGCCTTCCCTACGCATGGCACAGCCAGCACCGGACGGGCGATATCATCCAGCGCTGCACGAGCGACATTGAGACGCTCAAGAGCTTTGTCTCCGAGCAGATGACGAGCATCTTCCGCATCGTGGTGCTGCTGGCGCTGAGCCTCTCCTTCATGCTCGGCATGAACTGGAAGCTCACGATCATCGCGATGCTGCCGGTGCCGTACATCATCCTGCGCTCGGTGCACTTCCACGGGAAGATCGGCAAGGCCTTTCTCAACTGCGACGAGAACGAGGGCAAGCTCTCGGCGATGGCGCAGGAGAATCTCACGGGCATGCGCGTGGTGCGCTCCTTCGGGCAGGAGGCGCTCGAGCGCGAGCGCTTTGAGACGCAGAACGAATATTACACCAATCTCTGGATGGAGCTGGCAAAGCCGCTCGCGCAGTTCTGGAGTCTGAGCGACGTGCTCTCCGGCGTGCAGATTCTGCTGATCGTGGTCTTTGGCTCGGTGCTCTGCATCCGGGGCGAGATGACCGCGGGCGAATACATTGCCTTCCTCTCCTACGGGGCGATCATGACTTGGCCGGTGCGCATGCTCGGGCGCATGATCTCCGAGATGAGCAAGGCGGGCGTGAGCATGGACCGCATCGACTACATCATGGAGGCCGAGGCCGAGCGCGAGACCGGCAGGGCGCTGACGCCGGAGCTGAATCGGGAGATCCGCTTCGAGCACGTGTCCTTCTCCTACGCTGAGGAGGGCCGCGAGGTGCTGCAGGACGTGAGCTTCACCGTGCCCGCGGGCACGACGCTCGGTATTCTCGGCGGCACGGGCAGCGGAAAGAGCACGCTCATGCTCCTGCTCGACAAGCTCTATCCGCTCGCGGAAGGCCACGGCCGCATTACCATCGGCGGCGTGGACTTAAACGACATTGACACGGCGCACCTGCGCCGGAACATCGGCGTGGTGCTGCAGGAACCGTATCTCTTCAGCCGAACGATCCGCGAGAACATCGCGATCACGGACGAAGCGATGCCCATGGAGACCGTGCGCGAGGCGAGCCGCGCCGCCTGTCTGGACGAGACGGTGGAGAGCTTCGCCAAGGGGTACGACACCTTCGTGGGCGAGCGCGGCGTGACGCTCTCGGGCGGGCAAAAGCAGCGCGCCGCGATCGCGCGGGCGCTGACGCAGCACACGCCGATTTTGATCTTCGACGACTCGCTCTCCGCCGTGGACACCGAGACCGACGCGAAGATCCGCGCGGCGCTCGAACAGCGCTTCGGCTCGGCGACGATTCTGCTCATCTCCCACCGCATCACGACGCTCTCAAAGGCCGACCAGATCTTAGTGCTCGACCGCGGCCGCATCGTGGAGCAGGGCGACCATGAGACGCTCTCAAAGGCCGGCGGGGTCTATCAGAAGATCTGCGAGATACAGCAGAGCAGTTCGGAGGTGGCATCATGAAAAGCCACACCTCCGAAACGGTCCGTCTCCCCTTTTTCGGCATCGGGAAGATTCTGCCGTATCTGAAAAACTACAAAGGCGCTGTCGCCGTGATGATTCTCGGCTGCCTTGTCGGCTCGCTCGTGGACATCGGCGTGCCGCTCTTCCAGCGGTATGCGCTCAACCACTTCATCGGCGAGGGCACGCTCGACACGATCGTCGTGTTCGTGCTGCTCTATCTGCTTCTGATCTGCGGGGGCGCGGCGGTGAACTACGTGGCCTGCATCTGCAGCATGCGCATTGAGGTCGGCGTGGACAAGGACCTGCGCAACGCGGCCTTCCGCCACCTGCAGACGCTGTCGTTCTCCTTCTTCAACCAGAACAGCGTGGGCTATCTGCACGCGCGCGTCATGTCCGACACGCAGAAGATCGGCGCGCTCGTATCGTGGACGCTGCTGGACAGCCTGTGGCAGCTGGGCTACGTGGTCGGCGCCGTGATCGTGATGCTCGCGATCAACGCGCGGCTCGCGCTGATGGTGATGGCCGTGCTGCCGCTCGCGGTGCTGCTCTTTTCCATCTTCCAGCGCGGTCTGACCCGCGCCAACCGCGAAATTCGCGAGATTAACTCGCAGATCACCTCGAACTTCAACGAGGGCATCACCGGCGCGCGGACGATCAAGACGCTCGTAATTGAGGACACAATGGCGGACGCCTTCGTGACCGACACGAGCCGCATCCGCCGGAGAGCCATCGGCGCGGCGCGTCTGCGAGGCCTCTTCGCCGTGACGATGAATCTCGCCTCCTCCCTCGCGTTCGCCGTGGTGCTCTGGAAGGGCGGATATATCGCCAAAACGCAGATCGGCACGTTTTCCATGTTCATGAGCTACGCAATGGGGCTGATGGAGCCGATTCGCTGGGTCGTGGACGCAATTTCGGATCTGATCACGACACAGGTGAACATCGAGCGCCTGACGAAGCTGCTCGAGACCGAGCCGGACGTGCGCGACACGGCCGAGGTCACCGCGATCTATGGCGACAGTTTCGCCCCGAAGAAGGAAAACTGGGAGCCGATAAGGGGCGACATTGCCTTCCGCGACGTGACCTTCCGCTATCCCGACGGCGAGGAGACGATTCTCGAGCACTTCTCGCTCGACATTCCCTTCGGCACGAACGTGGCCATCGTGGGCGAGACGGGCGCCGGAAAATCGACGCTCGCGAATCTGATCTGCCGGTTCTATGAGCCGACAGAGGGGCAGGTGCTGATCGACGGGCGCGACGCGCGCGAGCGCTCGCAGCTCTGGCTGCACAGCGCGATCGGCTACGTGCTGCAGACGCCGCACCTCTTCTCCGGCACGCTGCGGGAGAATCTGCTCTACGGCAAGGCGGACGCGACGGAGGATGAGATTCGCGCGGCGCTCGATCTCGTGAGCGCGACGGAGGTGGCCGAGCGATTGGAGCACGGGCTCGACACCGACGTCGGCGAGGGCGGAAACCTCCTTTCCACCGGCGAAAAACAGCTGATCAGCTTTGCCCGCGCGATTCTCGCCGACCCGCGCATTCTGGTGCTCGACGAGGCCACAGCCTCGGTCGACACGATCACGGAGCAGAAGATCCAGTCCGCGATCGACACGATCATCCGCGGACGGACCAGCATCGTGATCGCGCACCGGCTGAGCACCGTGAAGAACGCGGACGTCATCCTCGTGGTGCACCACGGCAAGATCGTGGAGCAGGGCAAGCACGCAGAGCTGATGGCGCAGAGAGGGTATTACTATCGTCTTTATACAAGGCAGTATGAGGATGAGGTGACGCAGACGGTGCTTGGATAACCCAGCCCCAACGAAGGGGAGGGGCTTGCCCCTCCCGCGCAGTACAATCGAATAACACGCATAAAAGAAAGGCGAATTCGCAGGATGAAGACTCTGCGGATTCGCCTAATATCATTCAGTTTTTAAAAGACGGAACGCCGGGAGGGGCAAGCCCCTCCCCTACGGATTCTCTTTTTACCCGGCCATGACATGGACTTTCACGACGCCTCGAGTGGATCTTAGCGCCGTCAAAAATTCCTCCATCGTGACGCGCATGTGCTCGGTGTCGGCCGTGATCGTGACAGGGGCGACGCCGCTGGACGGGATGCTCTGATTGATCGTGAGAATGTTCGCGCCGTTGCCGGCGAAGATTGCGAGCACCTCGCTCAAAACGCCGGGCTTGTCCTTGAGCTCCATGCTGAAGGTGACCAGCGCGCTCTGGCGCATGTCGTGAAAGGCGCGGACCGAGTCCTTATACTTATAAAACGCGCTGCGGCTGATGTCCACGCGCGCGACAGCCTGGCCGACCGTCTTGACCTCGCCCGTGTCGAGCAGCTCCTTGGCCTCCATGACCTTGGCAAAGATCTCCGGCAGAACCTCCGCCTCCACGAGATAATATTTCGGCTTGCGCGACGCCATTTGGAATCCCTCCGTCTCCTCCGCTGTCCTTGTGAGAAGGACAGGTTTCTTCTGCGGATACTATACCACAGAAAAAAAGAACCCGCAAGAGCGGGCGCGGGCAGAACGTATTTGAGTCTGGAGGACGACGCCCCTCATCCACCGCGCAAGCGCGGTCCCCCTTCCCCCAAAGGGGGAAGGCAAGGAAGCGGAAGCCTCGCAGAGTTTGCCCATCAGGGCAAATCAAATTCAATTCGTTTTTGCCGTGGGTTTGCCGCGGCAAAAACACCCTCGGGCGCAGCTTATGCAAGCCCCTCGCGCCGACCAAGCGGGCCAAAGCCCGCGCGATAAGCGCGAGTATTCAAACGGAAAGCCCAGCGAAGCGGGTTTCCGTTTGGCGCGCTGCACATAAAAAAACCAAATCAAAGCATCTGCTTTGATTTGGGGAGGAGCCGCAGCGAAATGAGCTTGCTTTCGCGCTGCGCGCGGAAGCAAGGGATATGGAGCTTGTGGCGACGTAGCGATAGCCCCGTATTTCAGCTTCCACTGGAAATACGGGGCTACGCTGCGATCTTCGGTTCCATCATTGAAACCTCTCTTTCTGCGATTTTGGGTCATGCGATAAGGTCTTTGCTGGATTTGGTAAGATTCCCTAGCCGTTCATTTGACCTGCTCCGGCGAGACGGGCCCTGCCGTTTGCCGGTTTGCTTGGTACATTGGACCCACCTCCTTGCTTGGATCTCGATGACCTTTTATCTAATAAAAGCTGCCGAAAGAAGAACTCGCTTTGCCTTAGATCTCAGATCCTTTTCATATTTTATTTGCTCCACTGAGCGGTGATCATTTTGGATCGGGGTTTTGCTGTTCTTTCGGTTCCTGCTTTCTGGCTTTATTATAGGCCTCAATACCCGCTGCCGTCAATCCGCAAACTGACAGAATCTAAAATGCGTAATTTGTGCAAATTAACCGAAATTTACTTAAATATTTTAACTTTTCCGGTAATTTGCACAACGTTTTTAAAGGTACATCGTGATGATAAACAGATCATCCTGTTGAGTATATGTCAGCTCATAGGAGCCGCTGTTGAGCAGGCCGAGGCGGCGCAGGACCGTGCCGGCCTCGCCGAGCGTGAACAAACGGTAGGCCACAGCGTCATATACCGTGCGGTCGGCGCAGCGGAAGCTGAGGGCGTTCGAGCCCGCCTCCGCCTGCGCGCGAACGGCCGCGACGACGGAATCCATGCTGTCGTCCGTGATGACGGCGTTCTCATGGATATAGTAGTTATCCGCGTTGGAGAGGGCGGCAATGTCATCCTGCTCACGCTGCGGCGTGTGCGCGGCGTTCAGCTCCGCCGTGGTGAGGCCGAACCAGATGTGCTGGAGGTATTCCCTTCCGGCGGCGTCGAAGCGGTCGGTATTGTCCCATGTGGGGTCAAAGGCATAGACCGCGCCGTCGAGCACGGCGAAGTTCCAGGCGTGCGTGACGCGCTCGCCCTCGTGCACAGCCTCGCCGGTGATCGTGCAGGCGGGGATGCCGGCGCGGTTTAAAAGAAAGGCAAAGGCGTCCGCGATGCCGCCGCAGACGGCGCTGCCCTCGCAGACGGCGGCATAGGCCGTCTGGTCATAGCCCTCGGACTCGGCATAGGTGACGTTCGCAGCGAGCCAGTCGTAGACATAGAGCGCGACGGAGTAGTCCCCCATCCACGGCGCGGCGGCGAGAATCTCGTCCGCCCTGGCGCAGAGCGCCTCGTACTTCGCGGAACCGTCGTCATACAGCCAGCGGAACGTGACCTCCGCCGTGGTGCGCAGGCCGGTGGAGGCGGAGACGTGGTAGCCGCGGAACCAGAAATAGTCCGGCAGGGCCATGAGCTCATCGAGACAGGCGGTGATCACATCGAGATCCCAGCCATGCAGCGTGAGATCCTGCTGCGCCATAATGCCGGCGCGCAGCTGGTCTGCCAGATTGGGGTTCGCCGTGCAGGTGGGCGTGCGGTCTCCGATGGTACTGCCGTCATAGGAGACAACGGCAATCGGCTCGGCAGATGTGAAATTGAGGCTCCCGCAGCCGGAGAGACACAGCACCGCCGCAAGCAGCAGCGCGCACAGCCGTTTGGCCTGCATGGACAACCCTCCCAAATTCTTTTTTCGTATTCTACCACAAGTTCGTGAGAATTGGGGTAGAAATCGCAATTTTTTTCTGGTATAATACCAGACCATATGAGACAAAATGAAAATGGAGGAATAAAAATGGTTGAAGTAACCTTTCTGATTGACGACATCGACTATTCCGACCGGCTGGACTCTCAGCTCCCGCTGGTGTTTGAAACCATGAGCAAGAACGGCGACCTGAACCCGGTTCTGAAGGCCGCGTGCAAGTCCCCCGAGGCGACCGCGAAGGTCGTGAAGACGCTGCTGAAGGCCATGACCAAGAGCCAGAAGGAAAAGCTCGCCTGCAAGCTGCTCTCCTCTCAGCGTGAGAAGCTCATGCGCAAGATGAACCAGCTCGCCGCGGACTACGGCATCGTTGCCACCCTAAAAGACTGCAGAGCCGTTCAAAAGTAACGCAAACAAAGATCGCCCGGACTTTATGATAGTCCGGGCGGTTTTTTATTTATCCTCAATATATTCCACCGGCAGGCCCTCGAGGTAGCGGCGGATCATGTCGAAGGCGTGGTTGGCGGCGGCGTGCTTGATGCGCTCGCGGCCCCACTTGTCCTTATACAGGCGGCGGACGAAGGTGCCCTCAGGCGCGGCGAGCGCGACGAAGACGGTGCCGACGGTGTGCACACCGTCGTCCCCCGGTCCGGCGAGGCCGGTGACGCTCAGGGCGAGGTCGGTCCCGAGCCGCTCGCGGCACTTTTCCGCCATCTGGACGGCGGTCTCGTGGCTGACGGCGCCGTGCTCACGCAGGGACCCGGGGGCGGCGCCGAGGGGCTTCATCTTCATC
>JAZPZZ010000063.1:0-12643 GCA_045544935.1 Oscillospiraceae bacterium
AGGGGCTAGGAGACCGGCGCTGTCGGCGCCGACAGAGGCGCGCCCCGCGCCAAGGCCGTGACGATGCTGCTGCGCGCGGCGGATCTGCCCGCGCCGGTGCAGCCCGAGCCGGAGCCGACCGAGACGCCGGCGCCCACGGAGACACCCGCTCCGACCGAGAGCCCCGCTCCGGTAGAAACGACGCAGGCACTTGCGGACGTGCTCAATGCCGTGAAGGCCGTGCAGCCCGGTTCCGCCGGCGCCAGCACGCGGGAGGCCGAGGCGGCCGTGAAGCTGCTGAACTTCCTGCGCACGGACGACGCGAAGGCGAAGGACCTCGCAAAGCAGATGGAGACCTGGTACCAGGCGCTCGGCGAGAGCGAGCAGGCTGCGGTCAAGGCCGCGGCAGACGACGTTGTGAAGCTTGCGCAGAGCATCGCCAAGGGCGACGTGACCGCGGAGCAGGTTGAGACAATGCTCGAAGGCTCCGAGGTGAAGCTCGATCCGGTCGATCCTCAGGCCTTCCCCCACGAACTGCTGGTGCAGTTCTCGGAGGCTCTGGACAGCGTCATCGCATAACGACAAAGAAAGAGACTGCACGCAGTGCAGTCTCTTTTTTCAGCATCGGATCAAATAGATTCCGAACACGATCAGCGCCATGCCGAGCAGGAACCACCAGAACGCCTTGGGCAGGATCATGCCGAGGATGATCGTGGTGCCCAAGGCAATGCAGATCAGCCCCGGCAGACTCCATCTCCGCCGCCCTCTGCCCATAAGAAAACCACCGCCTTCGACAGGATACTGCAATATCCTATGCAGAAGGCGGTGGTTTTGTGCTCATTGCAAGGCGAGGACAACAAGTCGAAAAGCGCCAAAAAGGGCTGCTGTGAGGCGGTGCGGGTTCGCCTCCCGTCAACCTTATTTCTTTTCCCACTCCGGGATGCTCTTTGCAATCTCATAGAGCCGCTCATAGCTCTGATAGCGCTCGGGGGCGATCTTCCCGGCCTCCAGCGCGGCGCGCACAGCGCAGTCCGGCTCCTTCAGATGGCGGCAGTCCTGAAAACGGCAGCCGCCGAGATACGGCGCAAACTCACGGAAGGCATGCTGCAGATCCTCACAGCGGATGGGCTCAAGCAGCTCCACCTCGAAGGAGGCAAAGCCGGGCGTGTCGGCCACATAGGTCTCCTCGCCAAGGGCGAAGAGCTCCACATGGCGTGTGGTATGGCGGCCGCGGCCGAGCTTCTCGCTCACCTCGCCCGTGGGCAGGGCGAGCTCCGGCAGAAGGCGGTTTAAGAGGCTGCTCTTGCCGACGCCGGAATTGCCGGTAAAGGCGCTGGTCTTGCCTCGGATGACGGCGCGAAGCGCCTCCACGCCCTGTCCGGTCTCGGCGCTGCAGCAGACGACCGGAAAGCCGGCGTTTTCATAGATCTCGCGCAGATGATCCGCGGGATCGAGATCGGTCTTATTGATGCAGATGACGGTTTCGCAGTCGTTGAGCGCGGCGATGGCGGCGACGCGGTCGATGAGAAACGGGTCGCTCACGGGGTTGACCGCAGCGGCAAACATGACAATCTGATCGACGTTCGCGACGGCGGGACGGATGAAGCGGTTGCGGCGCGGAAGAACAGAATCAACCCTGCCTCTCCCCTGCGCGTCCACGCTGACCTCCACACGGTCGCCGACGAGGGGGCTGGTACCGTCATGGCGGAAGCGGCCTCGGGCCTTGCAGGTGATGCGCTCCTCACCCGAGGCAACGGTATAAAACCCGCTGAGAGATTTGATGATGACGCCTTGTGCCATGGCTCCTCCCTCAGGGCGCCGGGGCTTCCGGCGGGGTGGTTTCCTCCGGGCCGGAGGAGACCCAGAGATAGATCTTCGAGAACTCCGCGATGTCTGTGCCCGCGGCGGTGCTCTGGCGGAAGACGGTTCCGGCGGGAGCGTCGTTCGTCTCGCGATAGATCGTGCCGAGCGTGAGGCCCTGACTCTCGATGCGGATGATGGCGGCGGATTCGGTAAGACCCATCAGATCCGGTGCCTTGACGGTGCGCAGCTCGGGGCCGCCGCTGATGATGAGCTTGACGCTGGAGCCTGCGGCAAGCTGCTGACCGGCCTCCGGCTCAATGGCGATGACATAGTCCTTCGTGACCTCCTTGGAGGCGCGGACCTCGGTCTGGACGACGAATCCGGCTTCGGTGAGCGCGTCGGTGGCCTCGGAGGCGTCCCAGTTGATGACATAGGGCACCTCGGTCATGACGATGCCGCTCGAGACCGTGAGCTGGACGCGGATGCCCTCCGGCACCTTCATCATGCTCTTGCCGGCATCCGGCTTCTGTGAGATGACGATGCCCTCCTCCACGTTCGGGTCCATGGCATAGACGACGGTGAAGCGGAAGTCGTTATACTCATCACTGTTGACGACGGTTTCATATTCCTGCTTTGTAAAATCCGGGACCTCCATGCGCTCGGCGACGGAGAAAATGTCCTTGAGCATATAGTTCCAGAGGAAGGAGAACAGACCCAGCGCGACGAGCGCGACGGCAAACATGCCGGTGAAAAAGCTGACGCGGCGGGCACGCTTTTTGCGGCGGGCGTACTGCTCGTCCGTGAGATCCTTGCCAACGCCGAGGATCCGATTGCGCTCGCGGATGACGGGGCGCGTCTCGTCCAGCTCCTCCTGCGCCGCCTGCTCGAGATCCACGCGGCGCGTGGTCTCGGCCTGCGCGCTGCGGCGGAAGGAATCGAGATCGCGGATGAGCTCCTCGGCGGACTGATAGCGCCGATTGAGATCCGAGCACATGGCCTTCATGGTGAGCGCATCGAGCTTTTCCGGAATGTCCGGCACGAGCGTGCGCGGCGACGGGGCAAGGCCGGAGATGTGCTTGAGCGCGACCTCCTCGGTCGTTTTGCCGTCATACGGCAGCGTGCCGGTAAGCATCTCATAGAGGACGACGCCGAGCGAATAGAGGTCGCTGCGGGCGTCCGCCTCCAGACCCTTGGCCTGCTCGGGCGCGATATAGTGCACGGACCCGATGGCTGTATCCGAGCGGCCGCCGCCGTTTTCGTGCTCGAGGGCGGCGATGCCGAAATCGGCCACCTTGGCGACGCCGTCACGGTCGATCATGATGTTATGGGGCTTAATGTCGCGATGGACGATGCCGTGCTCATGCGCGTGCTGCAGGGCCTTGGCGATCTGCGAGGCGAAAAACAGCGTCTCCGGCGTGGTGAGTCTGCCCTTGCCGGTGATATACTGCTTGAGCGTGACGCCCTCGATGAGCTCCATGACGATATACTCCATCGTGAGCGAATGGCTTACATCATAGACCGCGACGATGTTCGGATGGCTGAGCATGGCGACGGCCTGCGCCTCGGCCTGAAACTGCGCCTTGAGCTCCGGATCGGAGAAGATCTCCTCGCGCAGCATCTTGATGGCGACATAGCGGTTGAGACGGTAATCGAGCGCTTTATAGACAACGGACATGCCGCCGGAGCCGATGACCTCGAGAAGCTCATAGCGGTCATCCAGCAGCTGGCCGATATATTTGTTTTGAGACTGGTCCATAAGTTTCCTCCAGAAGGGATCAGAAGATTGCGATGGCGGCTGTGACATTGTCGCGCGCGCCTTTTTCCACGGCGCGGTCCACCAAAGCGTGGCAGACTCTGGACGCGCTGCGTCCGGCGCGGGCAAGCGTGAGGAGCTCGTCCTCATCGAGGGTGTTGGAGAGCCCGTCGCTGCAGAGCAGCAGACGGTCGCCGCGGCGCAGGCGCAGGGAGAAATGATCGCTCTCCACAGTCTGCTCCACACCGACGGCGCGGGTGATGAGATTGCGGTTCGGATGGCACAGGGCTTCCTCCGGCGTGAGTTCCCCGCGCTCGACCAGCTCCTCGACGACGGAATGGTCGCGCGTGATCTGCTCGATCGTCTTGCCGCGGATGAGATAGGCGCGGCTGTCGCCGACATTGATCAGCTCAGCGTGACGGCCGATGATGACGGCGGAGACGAGCGTGGTGCCCATGCCGGCGTTCGCGCTCTCGCTGCAGGCGCGATCATAGACTGCGCTGTTAGCGGCGGTGCAGGCGTCCGCCATCCAGAGCGGCACGAGCGAGGCGCTCTTTTTGCTGCCGCTGAGAAGGCTTTTCAGCCGCTCAAGATAGGCCGAGGCTGCCATCGTGGAGGCCAGAGCGCCGCTGTTGGCTCCGCCCATGCCGTCGCAAACGAGAAGGACGGCTGCCTTCGGTGCGCGGAGCTTCACAGCCTCCGCGTGGTCTTGATTTTCTTTACGGACGGGACCCTTGTCCGAGACGGAAAAGATGCGCAAGGCGACACCTCCCAGTCGATTTGATTGCGTTCAGGCGCGGTTTTCCGCGACCTTCTTGCGAAGCTGGCCGCAGGACGCGTCCACATCGCCGCCGAGCGTGCGGCGGACAGTGACGTTCGCGCCGGCGTCCTCCAGAATGCGGATGAACTGTTTCAGATGCTCCGGCGTGGAGGGCTGGAACGGCCGCTCATCCACGTGGTTGAGCGGGATGAGATTGACATGGGCGCAGACGCGTCTGGCGTGCCTGGCGAGCAGGCGCGCGTGCTCCGGCGTGTCGTTCACACCGTCGATCATCGCGTATTCAAACGAGATGCGGCGGCCCGTGGTCTGATAATACTTCTCGCAGGCGTATATCAACGCCTCGACACCGCGGCCGCGGTTGGCCGGCATGATCTTCGATCTGGTCTCATCGTCCGGCGCGTGGAGCGAGACGGAGAGCGTGAGCGGCAGATCCTCCGCCGCGAGGTCCTCGAAGCGCTCGATGAGTCCGCAGGTGGAGAGCGAAATATGGCGCATGCCGATGTTCGCACCGTCCGGATGGTTGACAAGGCGCAGAAAACGCATGACGTTATCGTAGTTATCCAGCGGCTCACCGATGCCCATGAGGACGATGTTCGAGATTTTGAGCCCGCTCTCGCGCTCGGAGGAGAGGACCTCCTCGAGCATTTCGGACGAGCGGAGGTTGCGGATGAGGCCGCCGATCGTGCTCGCGCAGAAGGCGCAGCCCTGCCTGCAGCCGACCTGCGAGGAGATGCAGACGGTGTTGCCGTGGTGATAGCGCATGACGACGGTTTCGACCGCGTTGCCGTCCGGCAGCTCCCAGAGATATTTGATCGTGCCGTCGAGTTTGGAGACCTGCTTTCTCAGCATGGTGAGCGACGGGATGTCAAATGCGGAGGCGAGCTTCTCGCGCAGGGGCTTGGAGAGATTCGTCATCTCCTCGAACGAGCGGACGCCGCGGCTGAGCCACTGAAAAATCTGCTTGGCGCGGTATTTCGGCTCGCCCAGTTCCTTGAGCGCGGCTTCGATCTCCTCGGGGAGCATGGATTTGATATCGGTCATTGCTGTTTCCTCAGCTTTGCAAGAAAGAATCCGTCCGTGCCGTCGAGATGCGGCCAGAATGTGCGCATCCCTTCGGGCGCGAAGGGGCTGATTTCGAGATGAAACTCCGGATGGTCGCTGAGGAAGGCGATGACGACTTCCTCATTCTCCTCCGGGAGGATGGTACAGGTGGAATAGAGCAGCACGCCGCCGGCGCGGACGCAGGGCGCGAGGCCCTCGAGAATGCCGCGCTGGATGGCCGGAAGCTGCTCAAGCTCGGTGGGGTCCTTGAAGCGGATCTCCGGCTTTTTGCGGATGACGCCAAAGCCGGAGCACGGCACATCCGCGAGCACGATATCATAGACACCCTGCTGCTTTCTCGCGTCTACGGCAGCCGTCTCAATCATACTCTCGAAGCCCAGGCGCGCCGCACCTTCGCGGATGCGCTTGAGCTTATTCTCATGCAGATCACAGGCGAGGATGTGCCCCTGCCCTTTCATCTGCACGGCAGCGGCAAAGCTCTTGCCGCCAGGGGCGGCACAGGCATCGAGCACATTCATGCCGGGCTGGGGATCGGCGGCGAGGACCGCGATTTTCGCGGCGGCGTCCTGCACATAGAACCAGCCGGCGCGAAATTCCTCGGTATCGGTGACGCTGCCGCCGGGGATGAGCATGGCGTCCGGCAGGACGGGATGCATCTCCGGGCGGAAGCCCTGCTCTTTGAGCTTGGCGAACAGGAGCGACGCGTCCACTCTGCACTGGTTGGTCTGGATGCAGACGGGCGTATCAGCGTTGTTTGCTGCGAGCGCAGCCTCGGCAAAGGCGTAGCCATGCTCCTCCTTGAGTCGGCGCACAAACCACTTGGGGTGGCTGTAGCGCACGGAGAGATACTGCGTGCTGCCCGCATCGGGAATCACGGGGAGCGACGCTGCGTTCTCGGACAGACGGCGGAGCACCGCGTTGACAAGCCCCGCGGCGCGCGGCGAAACCTCCTTGCAGAGCGCCACACTTTCGCTCACAGCGGCATGCGCCGGAATCTGCGAGAGAAACAGGAGCTGATACGCGCCGAGGCGCAGAATGTCGAGCACCTGCGGCTCTAATCTACGCGGCGGCGTGGTGCAGTACAGGCCGAGATAATGGTCAAGATACGTGAGATTCTGGATGGTGCCGTAGCACAGGCGCGAGGCGAGCGCGGCGTCACGCCGGTCAAGTCCGGCGCGCTGGATGGCGGCGTTCAGAGCCGCGTCCGACCAGGCCTCATCCTTGCGCCATCTCTGCAGGGCGGCGAGGGCCGCGGATCTGGGCGTGCCCATCAGGAAACCTGCATCGGGTGGCCGAGGAGATAGTCTCCGGCGGCCATGCGCTTTTTACCGGCGACCTGCAGCTCGCGGATGACGATGACGCCGCCGTTTCCGCAGGCGACGGAGATGCCCTCCTTCCCGGCGGCGATGACCGTGCCGGGGGCCGCCGTGGTACTGCCCGCGCCGATTTCAACGCGGTGGATCTTGAAGAAGGTGCCCTGCAGCTGAGTCGTCGCGATGGGCCACGGAGAGAGACCGCAGACATGCTTGACAATCTCACGGGGCGTTTTCGTCCAGTCGATCGGACAGAGCTCCTTCGTAAGCTGTTTGGTATAGGTGGCCTCCGCGTGGTTCTGCGGCGTGCGCGGGGCGGTACCGGCTTCAATTGCGCGCAGAGTATCAACCAGCAGGTCCGCGCCCATGGCGGCAAGGCGGTCGAAGAGCTCTCCCGCCGTCTCCTGCTCGCCGATGGCGGTTTCGCGCGAGAAGATCACATCGCCATCGTCCATGCCCTCGGAGAGGAACATGGTGGAGACGCCGGTGGTCTCATCGCCGTTCAGAACGGCCCACTGGATGGGCGCGGCGCCGCGATATTTCGGCAGGAGCGAGCCGTGGACGTTCACGGCGCCGAACTTCGGCAGCGCGAGCATCTCGGCAGGCAGAATCTTGCCATAGGCCACGACGGCGAGGATATCCGGCTTAAGTTCGCGCAGAATGTCCATCGCCTCGCCGGTGCGCATTTTCTCGGGCTGATAGACCGGAAGACCGGCAGACTGGGCCAGAACCTTGACCGGCGGCGGCACGAGCTTCATGCCGCGGTTTTGCGGCTTATCGGGCTGCGTGAAGACGCCGACCACGTCAAACCGCTCGTCGATGAGCTTTTTGAGGGACGCCTCGGCAAAGTCCGGCGTGCCCATGAACACGATGCGCATCAATCTTCCTCCGTGACGCCGAGATTCTCCAGCTCCTCGGGCGTGAGCATGCGGATGGCCTTCTCGGTGAAGAGCACACCCTCAAGATGGTCAAGCTCATGGCAGAAGGCGCGGGCCGTAAGCCCCTCGCCCTCAACCTCGAACCACTCGCCGTTGCGGTCCTGTGCACGGACCTTAACGTGGTTGGGGCGCTTGACGACGCCGAAGTCGCCGGGGACGCTGAGGCAGCCCTCCGCGCCGACCTGCTCGCCATCCTGCTCGATGATTTCAGGGTTGACGAGCTCGATCATGTATTCCTCCTCCCCGTTCTCGCGATCGACGTTCGTCTCGAGCACGAGGACGACGCGGCGCAGCACGCCCACCTGTGGAGCGGCGAGACCGACGCCGTTGGCCTTGGCGAGGGTCTGACGCATGTCGTCGATGAGGGTGTGGAGGCGGGGATTGAACTCCGTGACGGGGCGGCAGTGCTTTTCCAGCTGCGGATCGCCCTTTTTGAGGATGTTTCTCTGAGCCATAGTTTCTTTCTCCTCTGAATAAAATCAGTTGTAAGGGTCGCTGTCTGCAAACACAGACACGTCCCGGAATTGTTTTTCGGTGCTGCAGTACATGACGATATTGCGCACGAGCGCGCGCACCGGCGCGGGATCGGGGCAATAGAGCGTGACGCGGTAGCGGAAGCGGTTATTCACGCGCACGACCGGCAGCGGCGCAGGCCCGAGAATCTGGACGGCACCCTGCGTTTCGTGGCGGAGATAGTCGCGGATATAGGCGCAGCAGCGCAGAACGCTCATCTCACCGGCGCCGGAGACCGTGATCGTGAGGATCTCGGAAAAGGGCGGCGTGCCGTGGAGGCGGCGAAGCGCGATTTCGCTGTCATAAAACGCAGCATAGTCCTGCTTTGCCGCCTGCAGGATGGTCTGGTTCTCCGGCGTGAAGGTCTGGATGACGGCGCGGCCGGGCTTTTCACCGCGGCCGCCGCGGCCGACCACCTGCGTGATGAGGGAGAATGTGCGCTCTCCGGCGCGGTGATCTCCGGCATAGAGGCTCTGATCGGCCAGAAGCACGCCGACAAGCGTGACAGAATCGAAATTCAGGCCCTTCGTGACCATCTGCGTGCCGATGAGGACGGGAATCTGCTCGGCCTCAAACCGCGAGAGGATGCGCTCATGGGAACCGGCGAGCGCGATCGTGTCCGCGTCCATGCGCAGAGATTCGACGCCCGGGAAGAGGTTCTCAAACGCCTCCTGCACGCGCTCGGTGCCGTCGCCGACGAAGCGGAGCTCTCCCCCACAGTTGGGGCAGGCGTCGTCCACACGGCGGCGATAGCCGCAGTGGTGGCACTGCAGGGACCGATTGGACTGGTGGAACGTGAGATTCACGCTGCAGCGGGGGCACTCATAGACATAGCCGCACTCGCCGCAGGTGACGAGCTTGCTGCTGCCGCGGCGATTGATAAAGAGGATGCTCTGCTCGCCGCGGCGGAGGTTTTCCTCCAGCTCGCTCTGCAGGACCGAGCTGATGGGGCCGAGGTTGCCATAGCGCAGTTCGCGTTTCAGATCCACGATCTGCACCACGGGGAGGGCGCGGGCGTTATAGCGCCCGGGGATTTCAAAATAGTTGTACCGCCCGGTCTGGGCGTGATACCGGCTGACGACGTCCGGCGTGGCGGAGCCGAGGAGCAGCAGAGCGTTTTGCTGCACACAGCGGAACTTCGCGACCTCGCGGGCGTGATAGCGCGGGTTGTTTTCGGATTTATAGGTCTCCTCCTGCTCCTCATCGAGGATGAGCAGGCCGAGGTTCTGCACCGGCGCGAAGACGGCGCTGCGCGTGCCGATGACGACGCGGGCCTTCCCTGCGCGGATGCGCTTCCACTCATCATAACGCTCGCCCATGGAAAGGCGGCTGTGCAGCACGGCGACGGCGTCGCCGAAATAGGCGGAAAAGGTCTGGATCATCTGCGGCGTGAGGGAAATCTCCGGCACGAGCAGGATGGCCCCCTTCCCCTGGGCTAGCACATCGCGAATGAGATGGAGATAGACGGTGGTTTTGCCGCTGCCCGTGACGCCGAAGAGAGGCGCCGCGGCGCCGCGGCCGAGCATGGCACGCAGGCCGTCATAGGCCGGCTGCTGCGCGCTCGTGAGCGCCGGGATGGGGATGATCTCCTCCGGCGGTTCGATCGGGCGGCGGAAGGCCGGTTCGAGGTCCTTTTGGACGAGCTCTTTTTTGACGAGCTGGTTGAGGCTCTGGCGGGAAGCGCCGGTGAAATCGCAGAGCTCGCGGCTCGGCGCGCGGCCGATGCTGCAGAGCAGGTCTAAAAGCGCTGCCTGCTGCGGAGCGCGGCGGCGCAGCTGATTTGCCTCCTGGAGCGCCTCCTCGACCGGAACGGCGAGGGCGGTATATTCCGTTTCGTGATCGTGAACGCGGCGCTTTTCGGCCCCCTCCACGCACAGAATCCCCGCCTTGACCAGCGCGCGCAGCGCGGGGGCGGGGTCTTCTTCTCCAAAGGCGCCCTGCAGATCCGAAAGCTCCGCGGCGCCGCCGTTTGCACGCACCGTCTCCACGACGCGGCGGGCAGCGTCACCCTTGGCGGACGCGAGGGCGGCCTCATAGTCCACGCCCTCGGCAAAGCGGTAAACCGTGCTGACACGGTACCACACGCCGGCGGGCAGGATGGCCTTGACGGCATCGTAGACCGTGCAGAAAAAGCGGTTTCGCATCCAGAGCGCGAGGCGCAGGAGCTCGTCCGAGAGGATCGGCTCCGGATCGAGCAGCTTGAGGATGGTTTTGAGCTCCGGCGCATCCTCCTCCGCCAACGCGAGCACAACGCCCTCCACGGGGCGGTTGCCGCGGCCAAAGGGCACCAGGACCCTGCTCCCCGCCTGCGCCGCCATCTCGGGCGGGACGCGGTAGGAATAGGGCCGGTCAAAGGCGAAGGCCGCGGCTGAGACCGCGACGCGGGCCACCGGAAGGCGCATGGTCACTTCTTGACGATCTCGAGCTTGCCGGAATAGATCTCCTCAATGGCCATGGACACCGGCTTGTCCTCGAGGACTTCCTCCTGGATCATCGCGGCGGCGGCAATGTTGCGGGCCCGGCGGGCAATGAGATTGACGAGCTGATAGCGGCTGCCGGTCTTTTCGGCGAGTTCGCCGACGGGGGGATAAAGCATCATAGTATATACACCTCTTAAAAGAATTTACAATATTAAAAGTTGAGGAAGGGAGATTCCTCCGTGAACAGATAGTGCTTGCGCTCTTCGTAGCGGCAGAGCTCGGCGGTGATGATTGCGTCGAGCTCGGCAGCGGCGACCTCGGGATCGTCGTTGACGACGATGTAGTCATAGAAGTCGGCCTCCCGATATTCGCCGCGGGCGCGCATGAGGCGGCTGTGAATCCGCTCCTCGGGATCGGTACCGCGTCCGCGCAGCCGCTGCTCCAGCGCCTGCAGGCTCGGCGGGATGATGAAGATTTTAATCGCCTCGGGTACACGCTCGCGCACCTGACGCGCGCCCTGCACCTCGATATCGAGCAGGACGTTCATGCCCTCGCGCGTCTTGGACGCGACATAGGCACGGGGCGTGCCGTAGCAGTTGCCGACGTATTCGGCGTGCTCGAGCAGCTCGTTTTCGCCGATCATACGGTCGAATTCGTCCCAGTTGACGAAGAAATAGTCCACACCGTCCACCTCGCCGGGACGCGGGTCCCGCGTGGTGGCCGAGACGGAAAAACACAGGTCGTGCCGCCGCTGCATCAGCCGCGAGATGACGGTGCTCTTCCCCGCTCCGGACGGACCGGAGACGACAATCAGCTTTCCTCTATGTTCAGGCATCGGTTTCTTCCTCTCCTTCCTCCGAGCGCTGCCCAACGGCCTCCGGCGTGAGCGCGGAGAGAATGGTGTGACCGGTGTCCATGATGAGCACCGACTTGGTCTTGCGGCCAAAGCTGGCGTCAATGAGCATGCCGATCTCACGGCTGTCCTGCACGATGCGCTTGATGGGCGCGGATTCGGGGCTGACAACCGCCAGCACACGCTCCGACGCCACGAGATTGCCGTAGCCGATGTTGATGAGCTTCAAAGTGAATCCCTCTTCTTCTTTCTGTTCAGGTTATTCGATGTTCTGAATCTGCTCGCGGATTTTTTCAATCTCGCTCTTGAGATCGACGACGACCTTGGCGATGTCCGCGTTCTGGCACTTGGAGCCGATGGTGTTGGCCTCGCGGTTGAACTCCTGAATGAGGAAGTCCGCCTTGCGGCCGAAGGGAGAGCCGGCGGAGAGCATCTGGCGCATCTGCGCGATGTGGCTGCGAAGGCGGACGGTCTCCTCATCGACGGCGACGCGGTCGGCAAAGACGGCGCACTCGGTGATGACGCGCGCTTCGTCCACGTCCTTGCCCTCGAGCACGCTCTCGAGCTTCTGGCGGAGACGGTCGTGATAGGCCGCGACCGTCTCGGGCGCGTGGGTTTCGACCTCGGTGACGAGGGCCTCGATCGTGGCGAGGCGGCCCTCCACGTCCTCGCGGAGCTTCTGCCCCTCGCGCAGGCGCATGCGGTCATACTCCGCGAGCGCCTCGTCCATCAGCGCGACGAGGCCGTCGCGCAGGGCGTCCTGATCGGCCTCGGCCTTCTCGACGGAGAGCACATCCGGAAAGCGCGCGACGGAGAGCGCGGTGACGTCATTGTGCAGGCCGTGCTCGGCGGCGATGGAATCGAGCGCGTCGAGATAGGCGCGCAGCAGCGGCTCATTGACGCGGACGACCGTATCGGCCGCCTGCGAGGAATCGACCGTGAGGAACACATCGACCTTGCCTCGGCTGATGTGCTGCTGCACGGCGGCCTTGATGGCCTCCTCGGCGAAGAGAAAGCCGCGCGGCAGACGGACAGAGACGTCCAGATAGCGATTGTTGACACTCTTGAGCTCGGCGGAGATGTTCAGACCCTCCACCGTGCCCTTGGCCGAGCCGTAGCCGGTCATGCTCAGAATTTCCATAACTTTACCCTCTCCACAGCGTAAGCTGTGCAACACAGAGCCATCCTCTGTGTTGGGAAATTCGCATTGAAAATGCGAATTTCAGAG
>JAZPZZ010000064.1:0-12490 GCA_045544935.1 Oscillospiraceae bacterium
AAAACGAAAGAGACCGGCTACGGCCGGTCTCTTTTTTTGCTACGGAGCAAAAGCGGGAGGGGCAAGCCCCTCCCCTACGTCCAAATCTCCATGCGCGGTGTTAATCTATCTGATTCACAATCCCCGCGAACAGCGGCAGGCCCTGATCGCCCGTGATCACGAAGAGAAACGGCCGGTCGACCGCGAAGGTGACCGCGCTGCTCGGGTCGGCCGCGCCCTCTCCCACGGCCATCAGCGTGTAGGCCGCGGCGGTCACGCCCTCCTCGTCGATCACCACGCGCGCCGCGTGCGTCGCGTCGGAGAGGTATGCGTTCTCCGTCTCTCCGCCCAGCGGGGAGAAGTCCGCCTTCGCCGCGTCAAGAACGTCCGTCACACCCAGAGCGTTCAGCCCGTCCAGCAGGGAGATGCGGCTCGAGACGTCAAACTTCGGCAGCGTCAGGTGCACCATCAGATTATCCTGCAAATCCTCCTGCGAGTGAAGGAAAAAGGTCAGCGCTTCGTCGTTTTCCAGCAGCGCCTCCGGCGAGCTGCCCTCGTCCGGCAGCAGGAACCACATCTGCCCGCGGTTCTGCAATGGCAGCCCCACGGCGGCATAACCGTCGCCAAAGCGGCAGGGGAGCATGCTGCTCTGGTGCATCATGTCCGCGGTCTCGTCGCCCTGCGCGCCGTGAAAGACGCCCGGCGCGGTGGCGTCCTCGGAGAAGTCGCTCGCCCAGCTTGCGCGGAAATAGATCGTCGTCGCGAGCGCGAGCAGCGTGTCCGCGTTCAGATGCTCTTGCGCCGCCTGCCCGGAGAGCATGCCGCCGGTCTGCTCGTTCAGCCAGCTTTGCAGCAGCTTGTCATAAGCCGCCGACCCCATCTCGCCGCGAAAAACTGAGGCGTAGTAGTTCCGCGCCAGCGCATCCACCGTCTGCTGCCGGTAATCCCGGCCGTCGCGCAGCCAGAGGGAGCTTGCCAGCACGCTTTTTGTCACGCCGTCGTCGCGATAGTTCGCGTTCCAGACGCTTGACGCCTGCGCGCGCAGACTCTCAATGCTGTCTGCACCGAGCAGATTTAAGATCTGCGCGCGGCTCTCGCCGTCCGTCGTTTCCGCGAGCATCGCGAGCGCCATGTAGACGTTCGCCGGGGAATAAGAGCGGTTTTCCGTCCCGGTGCCGGTCAGGAAGGTGCGGATGCTCTCGCGCAGAAACGGCGTGAGCGAGTCGGCATAGCCCTTCGGCTGATCGGTCTGCTTTTTCACGTCCGCCCACCACGCCTCAAAGTCGCCGTCGTCGTCCGTCGGGCAGGCCGCCATCACGGGGTAGACCGGCAGTGCCAGTGCGAGCGGCTCGGCGCCGTTTGCCGCTTCCTCCACGGTGCTTCGCGAGCCGATGTGCACCAGAAACGGGGAGAGGATGATCGCGAGGATTGCCGCCGCGGCCGCAAACGCGCGCCACGAGGGAAGCCGCCGTTTCGGCCGCGCCTCCGCCGGCAGCAGCTCGTCGTCAACGTGCGTGATCGCGTCAAACAGCCGTTCGCTTTCCCTGCTCATAAAATCACTCCTTCCTGCTCCAGCTGCGCCTTCAACTTCCGACGCAGCGTAAAGAGCCGCTTTGTAATCTGCCCCGCGCCCGTGCCGAAGCGCGGCGAGAGCTCCTTCGGCGCAAGGCCATACCAGTAGCGCAGCAGAAACAGATTCCGCTCCGCCGCCGGCAGCGATCTCAGCCAGCGGCTGATGATCTCCGTCAGCTCTGCGGCCTCCGCCGCCCGCGCCGGGTCTGCATTTTGATCCGGCACGCAGTCGTCCAGCTCCGAGAGCAGCACGTCCATGCCGGCGTATCGCTTCGCTGCGTGCTCTCTCCGCCAGCGGTCGAGCGAGAGATTGCGTACCACCCTGCCGAGCCAGCCCTTCAGAAGCCGCGGCCGCTCCGGCGGCATCGCGTTCCACGCGTGGAGATACGTGTCGTTCACGCACTCCTCCGCGTCCGACGGCTGCGTGAGAATGTTCTTCGCGAGCGTGAGACAAAACCGCCCGTACTTCGCGTCTGTCTCTTCGATCGCGCGCTCGTCCCTTGCAAAATAGAGGTCGATGATCTGTGTGTCTTCCATCGCAAAGCCTCCTCTCACTTATAAAGACGCAAAAACCCCGGGAAAATTCCCGGGGTTTCAAAATTAATACCGATACTCAAAGTCGAGATCATACATGCTCACGGTGTCGCCTTCCTGCACGCCCATGTCCTCGAGCCGCCGGAAGATGCCCGACTCGCGCAGCGCGCGGTCGAAGTACATGCGCGATTCGTAGTCGCTGAAGTTGATGCCCGCGATCAGCCGCTGCAGCCATGCGCCCTCCACGATCCAGAAATCGTCGATGTGGCGGATCTCCACGTCCTCGGCCGTGCCGATCTCCGGCTCCGGCGGCACGTAGTCCGCCTCGAAGACCTGCGTCGGCGGCAGCTCCTGCAGCCGCGCGCCGATGGCCTGAATGAGCGCCTGCGTGCCCATGTGCGCCGCCGCCGAGAGCTCGAAGAACTCGTAGCCCTGCGCCTCCACGTGCGCTTTGAGCCGGTCGAGATTCTCGCGCTCCTCGCCCAGCAGATCGCACTTGTTCGCGCACACGATCTGCGGCCGGCTGCCGAGGTCGGCGTTGTAGGCCTTTAATTCCGCGTTGATCGCCTCAAAGTCCTCCACCGGATCGCGGCCCTCGCTGCCGGACACGTCCACCAGATGCACCAGCAGACGGCAGCGGTCGATGTGCCGCAGGAAGTCGTGGCCGAGTCCCGCGCCCTCGCTCGCGCCCTCGATGATGCCGGGGATGTCCGCCATCACGAAGCTCGAGCCCTCCGAGACGTAAACGACGCCGAGGTTCGGAAACAGGGTGGTGAAGTGGTAGTTTGCAATCTTCGGGTGTGCCTTCGACACGACGGACAGCAGCGTGCTCTTGCCAACGTTCGGGAAGCCCACCAGCCCCACGTCCGCGAGGAGCTTCAGCCCCAGCAGAATCGTGTGGCTCTCGCCGGGCAGCCCCGGCTTTGCAAAGCGGGGCACCTGTCTCGTGGGCGTCGCGAAGTGCTGGTTGCCCCACCCGCCGCGGCCGCCGCGGCAGGCAACGTACGGTTCGCCGGTCGACATGTCGTGCATGATCTGGCCGGAGTCCGCGTCGCGCAGGACGGTGCCGCGCGGCACCTTGATGCGCAGCGTCTCGCCCACCTTGCCGGAGCAGCGCTTGCCCTGCCCGGGCTGGCCGTTGCCGGCCACGTATTTGCGCTTATAGCGAAAGTCCATCAGCGTGGACATGTTGTCGTCCACTTCAAAGATAATGTCGCCCCCGCGGCCGCCGTCGCCGCCGTCGGGCCCGCCCGCCGCCACGTACTTCTCGCGGTGGAAGGCCACGGCGCCGTTCCCGCCGTCCCCGGCGCGCACGGTGATCGTGACTTTATCGACAAAAGAAGAGGCCATGTTCAATCCTCCTGATTTCTGAAATCATGCCGAAGCTTCCATTGCCCTCGGCAGAGTTCCGCCGCCGCAGCGGCGGGATCAATCTGATTCTTTTTTCCGGCGACATGTGCGGCGGAAAAAAGGCCGCTCGCGGAGAGAACGTGCGAGCGAAGCGAGTGCGCTGAACGCAGCGCAGCTCTCCCCGTCAAAAACCTGTTTTTGACGGAATGAAAAAATGGGGTCGGTTTTCACCAACCCCATTTCGCAATCGTTACTGCGCGATCTCTTCGTAAACGGAGACCTGCTTGCGCTCCTTGTCCTTGCGCTCGAAACGCACGACGCCATCGACGAGGGCGAACAGCGTATCGTCCTTGCCCTTACCGACGTTCACGCCGGGATGGATCTTGGTTCCGCGCTGACGGACGAGGATGTTACCGGCCAGAACGAACTGACCGTCGGCTCTCTTGGGGCCAAGGCGCTTCGACTCGCTGTCGCGGCCGTTCTTGGTGGAGCCCATGCCTTTTTTATGTGCCAAAGTGTTACACCTCCATGTGTCAGTATCGGGTGGGGAAGGGGGATCAAGCGTTGATGGCTTCGATCTGGACCTTCGTGTAGGGCTGTCTGTGGCCCTGCGTGCGACGATAGCCCTTCTTGGGCTTCATCTTGAAAACGCGAACCTTCTTGCTCTTGCCGTTCTTCACGACGCTGGCGGACACGGTCGCGCCCTCGATCACGGGCTTGCCGAACACGGAGCCCTCCTCGCCGATGACGGCCAGAACGCGGTCAAACTTCACGGCCTCGCCGGCCTCGACGTTCAGCTTCTCGACGAAGATGACGTCGCCCTCGGCCACGCGATACTGCTTGCCGCCGGTTTCGATGATAGCGTGCTTCACTTCTTTGCACCTGCCTCTCTTGTAGAGTCTCGCTCTCGTGGGCGGGAAAATCCGCTTGCAAACCCACTCAATGCGGCCAAAGTATTGTACCATCCGAACAGAGCAAAGTCAAGCCATTTTTTCAGATTGTTTTATCCGTTTTCAAACCGGACGATCACCGGCCTTGTCCACCCGGGGCGGAGAGGGAAGTGCGTCATGCCGTGCTCATAGCGGGATTCCCGTTCGGGGTCGATCTCCCGGCCGATGGAGCAGCGGCTCACCATCGTGCTCCGGCTGCCGTCGGCGCTGTAAACCGAGAGGAGCACATCCAGATCCTGCGTCATGTCCTCCTCGAGATACTGCTGCCGCGCGAGCACGAGCCGCCCGTCGCGGAAGTCCGCCGAGACCAGCTCGCGCAGATCCTGATGCGCCGGCGCGACCAGCACGGGATCGCCCGCGGTGCTGACCTGCGTGCGCAGCATGAGCAGATTGTCATCCCCCGCGCTCAGCACTGTCATTGTGCCGTCCGTCGCCGGGAGCAGCACGGTTTCGCCGTCCCGAATCGTCGGCTCGAGCGCCGCCTCCGCCGCGATCGGGAGGTTGATCTCCTGCAGCACCGCCATGTCTTCGATGTCAAGCGCCGTGAGCGTATGCGTCCCGTCCAGCGTGTGCAGCACATAGAGCGTGCTCTGATCCTCCGCCAGCCACAGATCGTCCACCCGCGTTCCGGCGGGCAGGGGCCAGGCGCAGGTGATCGTCAGCGCCCTGGAATCGGTATAGAAGACCCCGCCGCCGCCCGGCAGCGCATCGGTGTCCAGCTTCCCGGTGTCGAGCGCGAACCAGCAGCGCGCGGTGCCGCCTTCCTCATATCCCGCGCTGCAGGCGTTCATCGTCGGCCCCGCGCCGGTCGCCTCCCGAATCGTGAAGCTGTATCGCTCGGGGTCCTGCCGGCTGACCGTCACGCGCACCATGAAATCCTCCGGCACCGGAATGTGCAGTTCCGTCTGCAGCAGCACGCCGTCCAGCTCCAGCCGGAGCGGAAAGCCCTCATACCAGTCCGCCGCGCGGATCACGGTCTCGCGCGTCTCGCCCACTGGCACGCCCGCGGCGACGTTCTGAACCAGCGCGTCGGCCTCGCCCTCGTTTCGGAATTCCGGCCCGTTCAGCAGATGGCAGTCCGAGCGCAGAAACGGCGGGTAGTCCATCGGCTCCCAATCGCTCACGCCGTATTTAACCGTCGATTCCGCCTCGCCGCCCGGGTGATACGCCGTCTCCCAGAGCACCTCGTTTCGCATGCGGCTTTTTGCCTGCACGACGACGCCGGCGAAGTCTCCTTCCTCGCCCTGCAGGATTGTCTCGTCATAAACCACGTTCCGCCCGGCGGCCGAGACATACAGCCCCGCCGCGAGCAGACCGCCCGCCGCGAGCACGGCGAGCAGCAGCGTTAAGATGCGCCAGCGCTTCATCTCTCCGCCTCCTTCTCAAATGAGAGCGCGAGCGTCATGCCGTAAGCGCTCCATTGGTCGTCCTTCATCGTCAGGCTGCATTCGCTCTCCAGCATGCTCCGGCTGCCGTCGGCGCGGCAGACCGAGCACAGCAGCCGCCCTCCGCTCGCGTTCGCGATGGCGAGCCGCTCTCCGTCATAGGCAAACGTCCGCCACGGGGCGCTGCCGCGGAAGGCCTCGTCGCCCTCGAAGCCGCCCTCCATCGCGAGAGAATAGGTGCCGTCCTCCGCTTCGGCCAGAAGCAGAAACTTCTCTCCTGCCATGAGCAGCAGATCGCCGTCTGCCTCCTGCGTGTTGTAGACATCTTTTCCCGCCTCCACGGGAAGCGCCAGCGTCTGCAGCGCCGCGCCGGTGTCCGCGTCCAGCACCGTGAGCGTGAAGGCGTCGTTTTCCTTTGTGATGAGGCGCAGCCGCGCCCCGTCCTCGGAGCGGCTCAGATACCGCGTCCGGCTCTCCGCGGGCAGGGGGTAGAGGAGCTCCGCCGTGTCCGCCGCGCGGTAAACCCCGCCGCCGGAATACCAAATGTCATCGCCCTTCACAAAGTCCGCTGTGAACCAGACCGCGTCTTCGCCGACCACGCTGTCGCACCAGCAGTCGACCGCGCCGTCGCCGACGGCGGTCAGCTCCGCGCCGCTGTCATGAAACACGCGCACCTGCACCGCCATGTGCTCCGGCAGCGGAACATGAAAGAGCGCCTCGACCGCCTCCGTGTTCAGCCAGTCCGGCGCGTCTGCAACCCGGACCGGAAGCTCGGTCAGGTAGTCCTCCGCGTTCAAAACCTCGCTGTAGGGCGCGATCTTCGAAGGCGCATTTTCGCGCACGCGCTCGATCATCGCCGCAATGCCGTCATCGAGCGGCTCCTCGCTCGAATAAGTCTCCATGCCGCTCAGCCCGGTGGTGAGCCAAAAAGCATCCGGCTGCTCCTGCCTGCCGTGCGGCGGCGCATAGCGCACCGAGCTCACTGTGCTGCCGCCGTGTCCGGGGGCATAGTCCACGTCCCAGTGCAGGCAGCCGTCAAACGCATACTGCGCCTGTACGTGCAGCCCCTCGAAGTCCGAAGCGCCGCCGCCCGTCAGCACGGTCTCTGCGAAGGTCACGTTCCGCCCCGCCGCCTGCACCTGCGCTGCCGAGAAGCCGATCCCCGCCGCGAGCACCACCGCGAGCAGGGCGGAGAGGATGCGCCACTTACGCATTTTGATCGTCTCCTCCCAGCGCGTCGAGCGCGTCCTTCACGCGGTCGGCGCGGTAGCCGTAGGCCTTTCGGACAATGCCCATTAAATCCTCCCCGCGCTCCTCGGCCTCCGAGAGATCCACGTCCCCGATGAGCCTGCCCTCGTGCAGCAGCAGCGCGCGGCCCACGAAGCCCTGCACCTCCTCGAGCAGATGCGTCGAGAGCAGCACGGTCTCGCGCTCGAGCAGCAGTCCGAGCAGTACCTTATAGAAATCCTCACGGTTGAACACGTCGCTGCCCGCGAAGGGCTCGTCCATCAGAATGTAGTCCGCGCCCTGCGAGAGCGCGAGCACGGTCTCAAACTGATTTTTCTGCCCCGTGGAGCAGCGGCCGATCGGCCGGTCCTCCGGCAGCGAGAAGAACGCCATCAGCGCGCGGAAGCGGTTGTCGAGAAAGCGCGGAAAGTGCGCCTTGTAAAATTCCCGGTGCTCCTTCGCGTTCAGCGCGGGGAAGAAGCTGTGCTCGCTCGTGGCGAAGGAAAGCCGCGCGATGTTTCCGCCCGTGATCGGCTGCCCGTCGAGCGTGATCTCGCCCTGAAACCTCGTCAGACCGAGAATGCTCTTCATCAGCGTCGTCTTGCCCGCGCCGTTCTCGCCGAAGAGGCCCACAATCTGCCCCCGCGGCAGCGAGAACGACACGTCCGCGAGCGCTATCTTACTCCCGTATTTCTTTGATACGTTTTTGATCTCCAGCATAGTAATCTCCTTTTCCTGTTCCTGTCATCCTGAGCGGAGCGCGTCAGCGCGGAGTCGAAGGATCTTGGCACCGCAGCAAAAGAGAACCTCCATCACTGATCCGGCTGCTCTGCCGAGATCCTTCGACTTCGCTCAGGATGACATGCTCTTTTGGTGCGCAGGGAGCCTCAAAACAGCCTCGGCTCCATCCACGCCGGCGTCATCAGATAGTAGATCGCAATGTCAATCCCGAGCACCGCGAGATACACCAGCGCGAGCCCAACCAGCCCGAAGAGCGGGATCGCAAGCGCCCGGCGGTGATATTCCGTTTTGTCCGGCAGGCGGCGCATCGTGTAGTCCGCGCGGCTGCCGCTGCGATAGCTGCGGTAGTGCGAAATAACCTTTGCCGCGAGATACAGCAGTGTGATCAGCACCATCAGCGGCAGCACCATCAGCACCGGCGCGAACCACCACGCGGCGGAAAAATAGGCGAAAAACGGCTCAATGGCAAGCCCTGCTTTTTTCAGCCGCAGCACCTCCGTCACGAACATGCCGGGCCCGCGAAAGAAGACATCCAGCGCGGTGAGCATCCACAGCACATAGATCGTCCAGAGCTCCTGCCCGCCGTCCACGCCGGGCGGTACGCATTGTTTAAGCCTCTGCATCATCCGGCTCATCCTTTCCGTCCATCCAGCAGAACGCCGCCGCGGCAATCAGGATCGCGATCTCCGCGATCACGAAGGTGCTCATCGCCATCGCCGTCGGGAAGAAGATCGCCGCGGCCATGCCCACGATCATCGGCCCCACGGTCTTTCGCGTCAGCGCCGCATAGGCCGAGCACACGCCGAGCGAGAGGCAGAGCACCGCGTTTCGCGCCCAGAGCCACACGTCGCCGAGCGGCAGCAGCGCGTGCAGAAAGCTCACGCGGTAGGTCGTCACGAAGATCGTCTGCGGCCCGACGGCGTCGGGGTGCGCATGGCACCACCATGCCGCAAGCCCGAGCGCCAGCAGCGCCTGCCACGCCCAGAGAATGAAATAACACACCGCGTTCTGCTCGGCGAGCAGCGCGAGCATGCGCTTCCGCTTGAGTCCGAGCCGCCCATAGGGCAGATCGCTCTTCGCGCCCAGCAGCCCGCGCAGACAGAAGTCCGCGTGCAGGCCCGCCAGCGCAATCACGAACACCAGAAAGAGATTTGCGTCCCCAAACGCCGTCTCCAGCCGGTCGGCGCCCCAGCCCAAAAGCCGGAACAATCCGACCTCGATCACCGTCATAATCAGACCGGTCCATAACGTCCACGGCAGGGAAGACCGCGCCGCGAGACCTCTAAAGGATTGCTTCATCTTTTTCACCTTCCTCCCAAAGCGTTTCCACCAGCGCCAGCGCGCTTTCCTTGCTTGCTCCCGTCTGGCGCATCGCCGTCACGAGCGCGCGCACCTCGCTCTCCAAAAGCTCCTGCCGGATTGCGCGCACCGTCTCGTCGGTGAGCACCATATAGCTCTTCGCTCCCGTGTGCGAGCAGACGAGTCCCTTTTCCTCCAGCAGGCGATAGGCCTTCTGCACCGTGTTCGGGTTCACGCCCAGCACCGCCGAGAGCACCCGCCGCGACGGGAGCTCGTCCCCGTTTTGAATGCGCCCCGCCGCCGCGCCGCGCTGAATATGCCGCAGAATCTGCAGATAGATCGGCACGCCCGCGACCGGGACAAAATCGTCAAAGGAGATCATATCGCGCTTCAACCTCCAAAACCGTGTTACTCGAGTAATACACTTTCCAACCGTATTATACGGCTAATACGGTTACTTGTCAATTCGGAAATTACCAACAAATTGCGGTTGCATGATTTGTTGGTTTTTGGTATCATATATCTGTGAAAAAATGCCCTCGAAAGGAGTCTTTTCTATGAAACGTCTGCTCGCGCTTTTGCTGTGCGCGGTCATGCTCTTCTCCGTGCTCGGCGCGGAGGTCTGGGCCGCGGACAGCGAAACGCTGACGGTCTATGCCAAATCCGGCGGACGGCGCGGCGTCGCGGTGGGGGACACCTTCACCTACACCTACGCGCTGAAAATCTCCGAAATCTATCAGAAGGCGGACCGCTTCTGGCTCGACGTCGTGTTTGATCCGGAGTGTCTGGAGTTCGTCAGCGCGGAAACATACGCCGACCCGAGCGAATCGGATGTGCTCGCGAACCGCACCGGTGATTTCCGCGTGGAGATCGCGAAGGACACCACCGCCTTCAACGGCAGCATCGGCGACGTGGTGCGCGTCACGTTCCGCGCCAAGCGCGCCGGCACGACCTATATCCGCACGCTCCCGCAGCGCATCGAGGTCCAGTCGTCCAAGGAATCGGACATCTACCTCGTCGACCAGTACCGCCCGCACTCCGCGCGCGATGCGCTCTTCTGGACCTATGACTATCTCGGCGACAATGTGCCGAACAATTCCACCACGAAGCTGAACACCTCGCAGGACGTTGTCTGGTTCTATGTGAAGGACACGGCCGGCAATCCCGTGGAGGCGGGCCAGCGCTTCACGCTCAGCGGCGCGGATGCCGACGGCAAGATCGTCACGCTCACGGCCGTGACGGACGAATACGGCTTCCTGTGCTATCCGAAGGTCCCCTTCGGAAACTACACCATCGCCTGCGACTCCACGCGGTCTGACGGCTCCGCCTACTATGTGGACGACGCGAGCGTCACCATCCCCATGGTCAAGGGAAGCGGACGGAACGCCAGCCTGGATCTGCGCACGGTGCTCACGGCCCGCGTCCTGCAGCCGGAGGACATGATCGACCTGCGCGTCACCCTCGCATGGGCGGATGAGTACATTGACCGCAACGTGCCCTACACGAAGGACCGTCCGGCGACCGTCTCCGTCGAGCTCGAGGCCGGCGGAAAGCAGTACGCCCACGCCTATCTCTCCGCGGATAAAAACAGCGTCCTGCTCAAAAACCTCCCCCGCACGGACGCGGACGGCAACGAGCTGGACTATGAGGCAATCCCCGGCGTGACGAACCACTATGAGCCCGAGCTCGCCCGCACGGCCGACGGCTTTGTCGTCACGCTGCGCTACCTCAACGACCACGACTGGTCGAAGGAGCGCGTCGAGCCCGACTGCGAAAAGAGCGGCGAGGTCATCTATACCTGCGCCGACTGCGGCGCGGTCCACCATTACACGCTCGCGCCCCTCGGCCATGACTACGCCGTCTCCGGCTATGACGCCTCGTGCGAAAAGACCGGCTACCACCTCTATGTCTGCAAGCGCTGCGGCAAGTGGTATGCCGAGACGACGCCGGCCCTCGGCCACAGCTGGGGCGAATGGGTTGTCGACAAGCCCGTGGAGGGAGACGAGGACGGCCTGCAGCACCGCGTCTGCTCCGTCTGCGGCGAGCGCGAGGACCGCATCCTCGCCGGCCCAAACCACAAGCACGCCTATGAGACCCACGTCGTCGCCGCGACCTGCACGGCCGGCGGCTATACCGAGGAGGTCTGCGGTTGCGGCAAGAGCATCGTCGTCGAGGGCAGCCGCACCGAGGCCCTCGGCCACGACTTCACCGGCAACAGCTCGACCCGTACCGTCATCGAAAACGGCTGCACCGAGGACGGCCTTGTGGAGTACACCTGCTCCCGCTGCGGCGAGATGCACGCCGAGGTCGTGAAGGCCCACGGCCACAACTACGGCGTCGTCGAGCAGAAGAACCCCGACTGCACGCACTCCGGCTATACCATCACCGAGTGCAGCTACTGCAAGGACCGCCGCACGACCTATACCTCCTCCCTCGGCCACGATTGGGGCGACTGGATCGTCGATCAGGCCGCCTCGACCGACAAGCCCGGCTCGAAGCACCGCATCTGCAGGCGCTGCGACCAGATCGATACCGCGGTCATCCCGGCCACGACCAACGGTCATCAGCACGTATATGATTCCAGCGTTATTGTGGAACCCACCTGCACCGAGCGGGGCTACACGAAGTACCTCTGCGCCTGCGGCGTGAGCACCATCGAGCCGAGCAGCTATGTCGACGCCCTCGGCCACGACTGGGAGCTCGATCAGAGCCTGAGCACCGCCTCCACGCAGCGCACGCGCGGCGTCCGCTGCTTCCGCTGCAGCCGCTGCGGCCTCATCCGCTATGAGTTCCTCCCGAAGCTCGACGGGGCCACGTGGAAAAACAACTTCTGGGACGTTCCGGAGTCCGAGTGGTTCTTCGATTCCGTCAAGTACGTCAGCTATAACGACTATATGAACGGCACGTCCGCCACGCGCTTCGACCCGAACGAGCCCATGACCCGCGCCATGCTCGTCACGGTGCTCTATCGCATGGTCGGCAGCCCCTCCGTGCGGAGCCTGAGCATGCCGTTTACCGACGTGCCGAACGAGTGGTATCACGACGCGGTCCTCTGGGCCTACGACACCGGCGTGGTCCGCGGCGTGAGCGAGACGTCCTTCGCGCCGATGAACCTCATCACGCGCGAGCAGATGGTCACGATCTTCCACCGCTATGCCGAGTACGCCGGCTATGACGTCTCCCAGATGGCGAGCATCTACGGCTTCGTGGACGGCGCCGCCGTCTCCGAATACGCCCGAGACTCGGTGGGCTGGGCCGTCCGCGCCGGCATCGTCAACGGCGTCGACGTCGACGGCGTCAGCTACCTCCAGCCGCAGGGCACGGCCACCCGCGCCCAGGCCGCGGCGATTATCCAGCGCTTTGATGCCTGGCGGCTAAAGTGACGAAAAACGAGTTTTTCGTCACTTTAAGGAGATACTCGCTTTTATCGCACCGGGCTTTGCCCGGTTTGGT
>JAZPZZ010000065.1:0-8354 GCA_045544935.1 Oscillospiraceae bacterium
TCGGCGCGGTAGATAAACCCGTCGGCGGAGCATTTGGATTTCGTGAGGGTGATGCCCTCGTAATAATCGTTCACGCCTGCGGTGAGCACGCCCGGTTCCTTCGAGCGCGAGAGTACATGGAACGTCAGTCCGAAGCCGCGCGCGCGGCAAAAGCTGCTGTAGAGCAGGAACGTCACGGCAAAGGCGCTCACCACGCAGTAGGGGAGACGGTCGGGCGTGTTCAGCACCGCCACGAGCGCGCCGTCAATGAGCGAGAAGGCGCAGCCGAGCAGCACGAGCGATTCGATGCCGGGCCGCTTGTGCTGAAAGCCCGTGAGACCCGCGGTCAGCACGTCGAGCCCGATGAGCATCGCCGTCAGCTGCAGGATGATGCACATGACAGCCATCACGCGCGGGGAGTTTTTCAGCAGGCCCATCACCGGGAGACCCGAGCTTAAGTAGAGCAGCACAAGACTCACAATCAGCGCGAGGCGGCTGCACGTCTGCAGGTCGCCCTCCTTGCTCGCGTAATAGCGGTGCGCCGCGCGGGCCGTCGGCTCCGGGCCGAGATCCTCTTCCTCGAGATCGGCGGCTTTTTTCTCCTCGCGCCGCTCGCGCATGCGCAGGCTGATCGCCGCGAGACCGCCGATGATCGGGCGGATGACGGCGTCCTCAAAGCTGCGCCGCTCCACCTCTTCATACTCCTCGTCGAGTGCGTCCTCCTCGCCCCAATCCTCGTCCGGGGCGGGGATATCCGGCTCCGGCGCGTCGGCGTAGAACGCGTCGGCTTCCTCGTCATATTCCTCCTCCGGGAGCTCCTCGGCATACTGCGTCTCACCGTCGCCGATCTCCTGCGCCCAGATCTTCGCTTCCTCCTCGGGCAGCTCCACCGTCAGATCCTCGCCGAAGGTCTCCGCCACGGCCTGGAACACCTGCGTCGGCTCCTCCTGATCGATCGGCTCGGCCTCGGGTTCTTCGTCGTAGAAAAACTCCCCGGCGGGAGTCTCCTCCGGTTCTTCCTCCTCGGGTGCGAGCACCTCGGCAAAGCGTCTGGCAAAGCTCTTGATCCTGCCGAGCGGCGACGCCGGCTCCTGCTCCTCCTGAAGCTCCTCGGGCGCTTCCTCGGCGGGCAGCTCCTCGGCGGGCACTTCCGGCTCCTGTCCGTGCGGATAATAGGCGCGCACGTCGTCCTCCGGTTCCGGCTCCGGCTCCTGCCGAATCTCGGCGAGAATCTCATCGAGCTCCTCGCTGTGCAGGCCCGTGAGAATGTCCTCCACGCCGGCCGATTCAAAGAGATCGGCCGCGCTCTCCTCCTCCGCGGGCTCCTCGGGCAGCTCCTCCGGCTCCGGGTCTTCCAGCGCGAGCAGCGCTTCCGGCGTGAGCAGCTCCTCCGGGCCTGCGTCGATCAGCTCCGCCTCGGCGGGCTTGGAGAGAAAGGCAGCCTCCGGCAGAGGCGTTTCTTCCGGCGCTTCCGGGTCAAAGCCCCGATATTCTTCCAGAATGGATTCCAGTGTGAGATCAAAGTCCGTGTCATGCTCCATTGGAACCATGGTGTGTCACTCCTTTTCCGGCTCAGCCTCTCTGCCGCAGAATCTCATACATCAGTACCGCTGCCGCCGCGGAGGCGTTCAGGGAGGAAATCTGCCCTCTGAGCGGGATGCTGATCGTAAAATCACAGTGTTCTCTCACAAGGCGGCTCATGCCGTCGCCCTCCGAGCCGATCACGAGCGCGATCGGTCCGGTGAGATCGGTCTTCCACAGGGGGCTCGCGCCCTCCGCCGCCGTGCCGTAAATCCAGAGCCCGGCCTTCTTGAGCTCCTCGAGCGCCGCCGTCAGATTCGGCACGCGCGCGATGGCCATGTGCTCGGCGGCACCTGCTGCCGCCTTGTCCACCACGGCGGTGAGCCCGGCGCTTCTGCGCTTCGGGATGATCACGCCGTGCGCTCCGACGCACTCGGCCGAGCGGATGATCGCGCCGAGGTTGTGCGGATCGGAGATCTCGTCGCACACGATGACAAACGGCGCCTCGCCGCGCTCGGAGGCGATCGCGAGAATGTCCTGCATCGAGCAGTATTCCTTCACCGCGCAGACCGCCACCACGCCCTGATGCGCTCTCGTCTGGCTCATCTGATCGAGCTTGCGCCGGTCGGTCTCCACGACCACGACGCCCTGGCTTCTCGCCTTGGAGGCAATGTGGCCCAGCGTCTGGTCCACCTCGCCCTTGGCGATATAAATCTTATCAATGGCCCGCCCTGCGCGCAGCGCCTCAATGACGGCGTTGCGTCCTTCGATGCGGTCCTCCGACCATTTTTGTTCGTCCATAACTGCTCCTTCATCTGTTTCTAATCATACACTCCATACTATACCACAGCTTTTGGCAAGAGAAAAGCACCAATCGAGCGGAAATTTCAGAAATTTAAAGGACAACTTTCAAAAACAGGTGGACTTTGACAACAAATGCGAGTAAAATAGTTCTGTTCTTTATTTTATTATCGGAGGGAATCTCGTGAGAAAGCTTATGAACCGGATTGACCGGTTTTGCTATGCCCATCCGCGCTTCGGCATTCCGCGGCTGATGATGTGGATCGTGCTGGCGAACGCGGCGGTCTGGCTTTTGATGATGATGGACACGACGGGGCTGGCCTTCAGCCGCCTCTGCTTTGACGCGGACGCAATTCTGCACGGGCAGGTCTGGCGCGCGGTCACGTTCCTCTTCGTCAGCAATTCGAGCAGCATCTTGTTCTTCGCCGTCGAGATGTATTTCTATTACTGGATCGGCTCCGCGCTCGAGCACCAGTGGGGCACCGGCCGGTTCACGATCTACTATCTCATCGGCTGGGCGCTCACGGTCATCGCCGGTCTCGTGTTCGGCATGGGCGGCGGCCTCACGGCGACGTATCTGAATCTCTCGCTCTTCTTCGCCTTTGCCACGCTCTATCCCGACCTGCAGGTGCTGCTGTTTTTCATCCTGCCGATTAAGGTCAAGTGGCTCGCCTATCTGGACGCGGCGCTCTTCGCCTTCTTCGTCATCACCGCCGGCTGGCCGCTCATGCTCCTGCCGATCGTGGCGGTGGTCAACTATCTCATCTTCTGCGGCGACTGGCTGTTTGACTTCTTCCGCCCCGCGCGCGTGCAGCAGCGGAAAAAGACCGTCGACTTCAAGCGCGAGGCCGCGCGCATCAAGCGCGATCAGGAGCGCAAGCCCTTCCGCCACCGGTGCGAGGTCTGCGGCCGCACGGACGCCGATTTTCCGAATCTGGAGTTTCGTTACTGCTCCCGCTGCGCGGGCTACCATTGCTACTGTGCGGACCACATCGCAAACCACGTCCACATCACGGACCAATGAAAGATCAAAGGAACGAATCTATGAAAGCATCCAAAACGCCAGTGAAATACCATCTCGGCATCCCGGTCTCCAAGCTCGTGCAGGGCATCATCTTCCTGCTTCTGTGCATCGTGCTGCTCGTGGTGGAGATCCGCTATCACCATGCCGAGCCGGGGGAGGCTGCCGTCGCGCAGCAGGAGGCCGAGCAGGAGGAGGCCGTTAAGAGCTTCCAGGCCTATTCCGTCGCGCAGACGGAGCCCGGCAGCCTCATCAACGAGCAGACCATCATCTTCGAGGGCAATGCGCTTGAGAGCTATGAGAGCCCCTATACGATGGACTTCGGCCGTCCGGAGGACTATTTCGCCCTGCCCGGCATCGCCGCCTTCCGAGGCAACAACTACCGCAACGGCGCAGCATACGGCACCGCGAACGTCACCGACGGCGAGGCAAATGTCGTCTGGGAGAAGGAGACCTCCGCGCTGCAGGCGCCGGACGGCAACGTCTGGACCGGCAGCGGCTGGACCGGCCAGCCGCTCATCGCCCAGTGGACGTATGAGCAGCGGCAGGGCTTTACCTACATGCACGACTGGGCCAAGAATCAGGAGACGCTCACCGAGGTCATCTATGCCACGATGGACGGCTACGTCTACTTCCTCGAGCTTGAAACCGGCAAGGCCACGCGAGATCCGCTCTTCCTCGGCTTCACGTTCAAGGGTGCGGGCTCGCTCGATCCCCGCGGCTGGCCGATTCTCTACGTCGGCGCGGGCTATGCAAGCTCTCGCGGCGCGGGCCGCGTGCTCGTCGTAAACCTCTGCGACGGCACGATCATGTATGAATTCGGCGCGGCGGACGGCTTTGCCTCCCGCAACTGGAGCACGTATGACGCCTCTCCGCTGGTCTACGCGGAGGGGGATGAGCTCATTTACCCGGGCGAGAACGGCCTGCTCTACATCGTGCAGCTCAATTCCAGCTACGACGCGAAAAACGGCATCGTCGGCATGATGCCGAACGAGCCGATTCGCTGGCGCTATAACGGCGTGCGCACCGGCACGGCCTTCTGGGTCGGCGTCGAGGCCTCTCCCGTCATCTGGACGCACTATCTCTACATGGCCGACAACGGCGGCAACCTCATGTGCATGGACCTGCGCACCTTAAAGCTCGTCTGGGTGCAGGACGTGCTGGACGATACCAACTGCACGCCGGTTCTGGAGTGCGAGGACGATCATCCCTATCTCTACATCAGCACCTCCTTCCACGCCGGCTGGCGCGCGGCGGAAAACTCCACCGCCACCATTCCAGTCTGGAAGATCGACGCTTTGAGCGGCGAGGTCGTCTGGCAGCACGACTATACCTGCTATACGCAGTCGGGTGTCTCCGGCGGCGTGCAGGGCACGATCGCCCTCGGCAAGAACAATCTGAAGGATCTCGTGTTCGTGCCGGTCTCCCGCTGCGGCGATCAGGCGAGCGCGGGCGTGCTCGCGGCACTGAATAAAAAGACCGGCGAGACCGTCTGGGAATTCCCGACCGTGATCTACAGCTGGTCGTCGCCCGTCGATTTCTATGACGAAACCGGCAAGGGCTATCTGATCTACTGCACCTCGGGCGGCTTCCTGTATCTGCTCGACGGCGCCACCGGCGAAAAGCTCGCCGGCATCGATCTCGACGGCAACATCGAGGCCTCCGCCGCCATGTTCAACGACATGGTCGTCGTCGGCCACAGAAGCCAGCGCATCTTCGGCATCAAAATCTCGTAAGCATCAATCAAACGAAAAGCACTCAGAACGTCGGTTCTGAGTGCTTTTTTTCGCTTAGCAGACGCGCGCTGCAATCAGATCGCCCACGCGGTCGGTGCCGTCGGTTCCGCCCATGTCGTGCGTGCGGAAGTCCCCGGCGGACATGGCCGCTTCTACCGCGGCCTCAATGCGCTTTGCCGCCCGATGCTCGCCGAGCTGATCGAGCATCAGCGCGCCGGCGAGAATGGTCGCCACAGGGTTTGCGATGTTTTGCCCCGCGTACTTCGGCGCCGAGCCGTGGATCGGCTCAAACATGCTCACGCCCTCGGGATTGATGTTCCCGCTTGCGCCGAAGCCGAGGCTGCCGCAGATGCCGGCCGCGAGATCGGAGAGAATGTCGCCGAAGAGGTTCGGCGCGAGGATGACCCCGAAAGCCTCCGGCTTTTTCACGAGCCACATGGCGGCGGCGTCCACGTTGATCTTCTCGGTTTCGATCTCGGGGTAGTCCGCCTTCACGGCGTCGAAGGCGCCCTCCCAGACGGAGTACATCTGCGGCACGGCGTTGCGCTTTGTGACGCAGGAGACCTTCCCGATGCCGCGGCGCCGCGCGGTCTCAAAGGCATAGCGCGCGATGCGCTCCGAGCCCTGATGGGTGATGAGACCGACGTTCAGACCGTAGGCGTCGCCGTTCGTGATCGAAGTGGCGGCGTCGATCTTGCAGGTATACATCCCGCGCGCGATCTCCGCCTGTATCCGATTCTCTCCGCCGCCGGTTTCATAAGCCGCGCCGGTGCGCACGTAGAAGCCCTCGGTGTTCTCGCGCACGATCTGCACGTCGAAGCGCTCCGCGCCCTTCACCGGGCTCTCCACGCCGGGCCAGACGCGCGCGGGGCGGAGATTGATGTACTGATCCAGCTCCGTGCGCATGGCGAGCAGAAGCTGCTGCTCGATGATGCCGGGCTGAACGCGCGGGTCTCCCGCCGCGCCGAAGTAGATCGCGTCGTATCGCTTCAGCTCCTCGAAGCCGCCCTCCGGCATGACGACGCCGGTTTTGAGAAAATACTCCGCGCCGTAGGGGTATTGCGTGTACTGCAGCGAGAAGCCCTCGGCGGCGGCCGCCGCGTTTATGACCTTGACGCCCTCGCGGATGACCTCGGGGCCGATGCCGTCGCCGGGGATGAGCGCAATGTGATATGTCTTCATGCCTGTGCCTCCACTTTCGTTTTCAGATACGGCAGCAGACCGCCGTGCTCCACAATCTGGGTGATGAACGCCGGAAAGGGCGCAGCGTGGAAGGTCTCGCCGGTGGTGAGATCGCGGATGGTTCCGGTCTCGGGCTCGACCTGCACGCGGTCGCCGTTTTGAATCGCGGCCGAGGCCTTCGGGCATTCCAGAATCGGAAAGCCGATGTTGATGCTGTTGCGGTAGAAAATGCGCGCAAAGCTCGCCGCAATCACGCAGGCGGCCCCGCTCGCGCGGATGGCGACGGGTGCGTGCTCCCGGCTGGAGCCGCAGCCGAAGTTCCAGCCGCCGACCATCACGTCGCCCGGCTGTACGCGCGCGGCGTAGTCGGGGTCAATGTCCTCCATGCAGTGCGCCGCGAGCGCGGCGGGGTCGGGATTGTTCAGATGGCGCGCGGGAATGATCACGTCCGTGTCCACGTTATCGCCGTAGCGAAATACCGTTCCTTCGATCATGCTTCAGTCCTCCTTGTCATAGTCCGCGGGGTCGGCGAGATATCCCGCCGCGGCGCTCGCCGCCGCGACGGCAGGGGAGGCGAGAATGACCTCGCTCTCGGTGTGTCCCATGCGGCCGACGAAATTGCGGTTCGTGGTGGCGACGGCGCGCTCACCCGCCGCCATGCAGCCCATATGTCCGCCGAGGCACGGCCCGCAGGTGGGCGTGGAAACCGCGCAGCCGGCGGCGAGGAAAATGTCCGTTAGCCCTTCATATACGCACTGGCGGGCGATGTGCTGCGTGGCGGGGATGACGATGCAGCGCACATGTTCCGCCACGCGGCGGCCCTCCAGAATCTTCGCCGCCGCGCGCAGGTCGCTCATGCGCCCGTTGGTGCACGAGCCGATCACGACCTGATCGATTATCATGCCCTTCGCCTCGTCGATCGTGCGCGTGTTGCTCGGCAGATGCGGCAGCGCCACCGTCGGGCGCAGGGTGCTGAGATCGATGACCACCTCGCGCTCATATTCCGCGTCCGCGTCAGCCTCGAAGGCCTGCCACGGCCGGCTTACGCGCCCGCTTACGTATTCAATCGTCTTTTCATCCACGGGGAAGATGCCGTTTTTGCCGCCGGCCTCGATGGCCATGTTCGCGATCGTGAAGCGGTCGTCCATCGAGAGGCTCTTCACGCCCTCGCCGGTGAACTCCAGCGAGCGGTAGAGCGCGCCGTCCACGCCGATCTGCCCGATCAGGTGCAGAATGACGTCCTTGCCGCTCACATGCTTCGGCAGCACGCCGGTGAGCGTCACCTTGATGGCGGAGGGCACCTTAAACCAGTTTTCGCCCACGGCCATGCCGGCCGCCATGTCGGTGGAGCCGATGCCGGTGGCGAAGGCGCCGAGCGCGCCGTAGGTGCAGGTGTGGCTGTCGGCGCCGATGATGCACTCGCCCGGGGCCACGATGCCCTGCTCCGGCAGCAGCGCGTGCTCAATGCCGACGGTGCCGACGTCGAAGAAGTGGCGGATGCCCTGCGCGCGGGCAAAGCTGCGCGCCGTTTTGCAAAGCTGGGCCGACTGAATGTCCTTGCAGGGGGTGTAGTGGTCGAGGACGATGGCGATCTTGTTCGGGTCAAACACCTTCGTAAAGCCCGCCTTTTCAAACACGCCGATGGCCACCGGCGCGGTCACGTCGTTTCCGAGAACGAGATCGAGCTTCGCCTCGATGAGATCGCCCGCCTTTACATGGTCAAGCCCCGCGTGCGCGGCGAGAATCTTTTGCGTCATGGTCATGCTCATGCGCTTTTCTCCTTTCGCGCCTCCGCCTTGCGCACGGCGGCGCAGAAGGTGTTGATGGCGTTGATATAGGCCTGAATGCTGGCCTCGATGACGTCGGTGCTCAGCCCCTTGCCGGAGTAGGTCTTTCCGTTGGCGTAAAGCCGAACCGTGACCTCGCCCAGCGTGTCCTTGCCCTCGGAGACGCTGTGGATGTTCCAGATGCCGAAGGTGTGCTCCGGCGGCTGAATGATCTTGTCGACGGCGCTGTAGGCCGCGTCGATCGGCCCGTCGCCGAGGGCGACGTCCTCAAAGGTCTCCCCGCCCTTTTTCAGGCGGACGGTGCAGGTGGCGGTGGTGAAGTTCGAG
>JAZPZZ010000066.1:0-8554 GCA_045544935.1 Oscillospiraceae bacterium
TCGTAGGGGACGGCGTCCTCGACGTCCCGCGCGATATTATCTTTCATCCATAAACTTTGTGAGGCGAATTCGCACCCGAATCCGCCTCCCGTTTTTTATTGGAATTCCACGGTCACGTCGCCGGTGTCGGTCTCGGCTTCCAGCTGATACTGCCCGCCGCGGGACGCAAACCGATTGCCCTGATCTGCGCCGTCCACCATCACGGTGCCGACGTCTGTCTCGAGCTCCATCGTCCAGTCCGCCGCCGTGCCGGGCAGGCGCAGGGTCACATTGCCGACGTCCGCCTCTGCCTTGATGCCCGCGGCGCTGCCGTCGAAGGTGATATCTCCGGTGTCAGCCTCGATGCGCACCGGGCCCTGTACGGTGAGGCTCTGCAGCGTCAGATTGCCGACGTCCGCGTCGACATGCAGCGCGCCGAGCGCCTGCCCGGAGACCTCCGCGTCTCCGACGTCCACCGTCACGTCGAGCAGATTCAGCGCCGTGCCCTCCGGCACCGTAACCTTCACGTACGGCTGGATGTTCTGCGTAAAGTGAATGTTGTCCCACCAGTGATCCGCAGCCTTTTCGCGGATCGTGAGCGTGCCGTCATTCGCTGTTGCGATCTCCGGCTCGTTGCAGAGCCCGTATTCCACATGGAAGCCGTCGCCCGGCATCACCGTGATGTCGGCCACGTCCAGGTCGAGCGTCAGACCGGTAAACTCCGAATCCAGCACGCCCTCATGGAGCTTCAGAGCGTCCCTTTTTTCCATGACGGTGCAGCCCGCGAGCGCAAGCAGCAGCGCTGCCGCCAGCAGGACAGATAAGACTTGCTTCATATCGCGTTCCTCCTCATTCCCAGAATAGTTCGTCCAGTGTCTTTCCGAGCGCCTTGCAGATGGCGATGCAGAGATTGATGGTCGGGTTGTAGTCGCCCTTTTCGATGGCGCTGATCGTCTGCCGCGACACGCCGACGCGCTCCGCCAGCTCCTGCTGCGAGAGATCGAGTCCGGCGCGGGCGGCCTTGAGCCGCAGATTTTTCATTCCTCTGCGTCCTCCTTCCGCATTGCGAGCATCTTGCAGACGATCGCCGTCAGAATGCCGAGGAAGAGCACCGCGCACACGATCGGTATTACTCCGAAGGTGAGCACGCCGTTTTCCACCACGCGGCCGTCCTGAATGTTGTTGATCGCGGCGGGGATCTGGCTGATCGTCGTCGCCGTGAAGAGGATGATGTAGTTTTTCGGCTTGTTCTGCACGGTGAAGAACGCGTCGTGCAGGATGCAGTCAAAGCCGAACACCCCGACGCCGACCAGTACGCAGATCAGCGCGCTCAGCCCGTCCTCCATCAGCGGCCGCTGCAGCACGAGCGTCACGAGCGCCCAGTAAAGAAAGCTGAAGATCATCATCGTGAAAAAGCCCGCCTGAAACGCCTTGCCGCGCAGCAGCTGCTGCCGCTCGTCGAAATCCCCGCCGACCACGGAGCCGGTTTTCTTCTTGTTGTACGTAAAGATCAGAGCGACGATGATCACGCCGACGATCACGCCGACGGCGACGCCCCACAGATAAGCAGTACTCATTTTGATATTCCTCCAATCAGAATCGGTTTGGTTTTGCCTTCTGATCGCAGTATATACCAGCACGAGCATAATGTCAAGTATATTTTACAAAAATCTTTTCATAAAAGCGAAATGCCATTTCAACTCGTAGGGGCCGACGCCCTCGGCGGCCCGCTGTCTCGGAGAAAAAGAGAGCCTGCATCGCAGACTCTCTTTCCGTGTTTTCAATTGTTCTTCAGCCAATCCAGAAACCGCTGCCACAGGCTCTTTTTCTGCACCGGCGGCTCCATCACGGCGAGCTGCAGGGGCGATTCCCGAATCGCCCGCGCGGGCGGTTTTGTCGCAGCCGCCTCCGGCTTCGTCACCGCCCGACCGGCGAAGTAATCATGCAGCGCCGCCTGGCTGATAAAGCGCCCCGGCGTCTCGGGTCGGGCATAGGTGCCGTCCGGCCGCATAATCCAGACCTTCCGGTCGTCCAGCTGCAGAAATTCGATCAGCGCGAGCAGCTCTTCCTTCACGTTTTCGCTCCGCGCCTCCGTAAAGGCCTCCACGCGGCGCATCGTGTTGCGCTCCAGAAGATCGCCCGAGCCGAACCACACGCGCGTCTCGGCGCCGCGGCCGAAGGCGTAGATGCGCTCGTGCTCCAGATACCGCCCGATGATGCTGCGCACCTGAATGCGCTCCGTCTCGCCCTCCACGCCGGGCCGCAGGCAGCAGATGCCGCGCACGAGCAGCAGCACCTCCGTTCCGGCCTTCGACGCGTCAATGAGCTCCTGCATGATCTCGCGGTCGTTCATGGCGTTGCACTGGATGCGGATTCGCCCCGCCTCGCCCTGTTCGGCCTGCTCGCGGATCTGCCGAATCAGCCAGGGCTTGAAGTCCAGCGGGCTGAAGATCAGGCTTTCCGTCTTTCCGGGCAGTTCGCCGCGCTCCAGCGCGTCGAGCGCCGCGGCGGCGTCGCGCCCCACGGCGCCGTCTCCTGTGAGCAGCATCAGATCGGTGTACTGCTCGGCGGTGGCCTCGTTGTAGTTGCCGGTGCCGATCTGCGTGAAGTATTCCGTGCCCGCCGCCGTCACGCGCTCGATGACGCAGAGCTTCGCGTGCACCTTGTAGTCGCGCAGACCGTAGCGGATCTCGCAGCCCGCGTCCTCCAGCATGCGGGAGTAGTCGATGTTGTTCTGCTCGTCAAACCGCGCGCGCAGCTCGAGCAGGCACATCACGCGCTTGCCCTGCGAGGCGGCGTAGGCGAGCGCCGCCGCGATGCGGCTGCTGCCCGCGAGCCGGTAGAGCGTGATGCGGATGCTCCTGACGTCCGGCGCGTCCGCCGCCTCATACAGCAGGTCCACAAACGGGTCAATCCGCTGATAGGGGAGGGCGATCAGTAATTCATGGTCCTTGAGATAGTCAAAATAATCGCCCTTGCGCAGCGCCACGTTCTTTGCGCTCTCGGGCAGCTGCCGCCGCAGGCGCTCCGGCACCGCGTCGGTCCCGAGCTTCTGCACGAACGAGAGATCCGCCGGAACGCTGCATCTGAAAATGCGCTTTTTCGGCAGATCGAGCGCCGAGCGCACCACCTCGACCATCCGGTCGGAGGCGCCGCCGCTCAATTGCGCGCGCACCGGCTCGAGCCGGCGCCGACGGCGGAGCAGACGCTCCATCACGGCGCGAAAATCCGCGTCCGCGTCGTCGAGCAGATCGCCCATCTGAATTTCGGCGTTGCGCGTGATGCGCAGGACCGCCGTCTCCTCCGCCTTCCCGTCCGGGAAGAGGGAGGGGGCAAAGCGGCGAATCAGCTCCGGCGTCGGGATCAGCACCGTCTCGCCGTCGACCTCGACGGAGAACACCTTCGGCAGCCGCGTCGTCGGCACGATGCCGACGGCGCGCTTCTTGCCGTGGCCGAGCAGCACGATGACGTACGATTCCTTGTTTCGCAGGAAGGGGAAGGGTTCACCCCGCCGCACGATCTGCGGCGACAGCAGCGGCGGCAGCTCGCGAAACTTCCGCTTGGCGAGCGCCTTCGCCTCGCCCTCCAGCGCGGCGGCGTCCAGAAGCTCCACGCCCGCGTCCGAGAGCGTGAGCGTCACGTCCGCGTAAAGGCGCTCGAGCGTCGGCAGCTGCGCGGCCGTCTCGCGCGCGATCGCGTCCAGCTGCTCCTTCGGCGTCATGCCGGTCAGCCGGTCGCGCGTGTTCGGGCGCAGCGCGGCGCGGTCGGTCAGCCCGCCCGCGCGCACCATGTAAAATTCATCCAGGTTCGTCCCGTAAATGGACAGAAACCGCAGCCGTTCAAAGGCCGGCAGCCTGGTCTCCGCCGCCTCCATCAGCACGCGGCGGTTGAAGGCCAGCCAGCTGAGCTCGCGGTTGAGAAACACCGCCGATTCCGGCGCGTGTGCCTCCGAGTCAAAGTGCCCGTGCGTGTCCGCCTCGGCCATTCGGCGCAGCTCCTCCGCGCCGGGCAATACTGCCGTATTCAAGCTTCCACCGCCTTCTCCAGACACACGAGATTCACGTTCGGAATCCCGTTGAAGACGCACGGCACCGCGCCGACCTCCCGATAGCCGAGCGCGGCGTAGAGCCTCCGCGCGGGCGCGTTTGTCTCGTTCGTGTCGATGCGCAGCACTTTGCAGCCGCGGCGCTTTGCCTCCTGCTCATAGAAGGCCACAAAGGCCTTGCCGTAGCCGCGCCGCGCGATCGTCGGGTCGACCACGAGCGTGTGCAGCACAAGCACCTCGGATGCCTCGGCAGGCATCGTCCAGTGCGCCCGGAAGTAGCTCTCCGGCTGCTCTTGGTCGATCTTCGCCGCCGCGCGCACCGCGCCCTCGTCCTCGAGCACATAGAGCGTCCCGAGCGTGAGCGCCGCCGCGGCGGTCTTCCGCGTCGGATAGACGTGCCGAATCCAACCGGTTTTGATGGTTTTTTCTTCTTCCAGCGTGTGGAGCGCGTCGTAGATCGCCTCCACCGCGTCGAGATCGGTCTGTGTTGCCGGTCGAATCACCATTTGTTTCGCACCTTCTCTGCAAAGCCCGCGAGATCGCGGATCTCCAGCCTCGTCCCGTCGTCCAGCACCGCCGTGCCGGAAAACCGGCCGAACACCTGGTGCTGGTCGCTCATGAGCACCTTGAAGTCCGTCTTGCTCTTGCGGTCGAGCGTCGGGACGAAGTCCATCTCAAACCGCCCGTCGTCGCTCGTGAATTTCCACGGCGCGAGATAGTCGATCTCTGCCGTCCCGTCGCCGGGAATGTGAAAGCGCACGTCCGAGAGCTTGTGCGCCCTGCCGTCATAAAACAGCATGTTTTCGCTCGCGGCCTCGGTGTTGCCGAAGCCGTAGCCGATGTTGAACCCGAAGGGCACGCCATCGCTGAGCCCCGAGGCGCTGCCCCAGTACCACGTGTTGTCGTAGGTCCAGACGCCGCGGCCCCAGTCGAGCACGGCGAAGCTGTCCTCGGGCCGGAATTCATAGGTCGTGTTGTGGTAGCCGTAGGTCACGAAGCCCTCGGCGCGCATGCAGTTGATCTTCTGGTTGTAGTAAAAATGCCCGTCCTTGTCAAAGGGCGTCGCGATCACCATGGATTCCTTCGGTTCGTCGGTGAGCACGATCTTCGCGTAGAGCGAGCCCTCGGGGCCGAACTTGCGCATCTGCGCGAGCAGCACGCGGCGTCCGTCCTCCACGGTGAATTGCAGATAATAGCCCTTTCCGGCCGCGGCGGTGACGCCCGCCGCGCTCGATTCGGGAAGGCCCTTCTTCCCGCGCGTCATCACCTGCATCGGGCTCGTTGTGATCTCCCAGCCCTCCTCGAGGTTCAAAAGGGAGATGGAGTCCATGCCCATATAGCCGTTGTCCGCAATCGTGAGACACAGCGCGATCTTCCCGTTCGAGACGCAGTAATAGTCCCATTCCTTCAGCCGCAGCGGCGACGCCTTCACGTCCGCGCGGCGATAAATCGGGAGCAGGGATTTCGCAAAGCCGGGCTCGGCAATGTTGCCCTTCGCGTCCAGCAGGGGAGCGGCAGAAGTAATTTCGTGTTGCATAGCTTTCTCCGTTTCTGAAAAAGAACTGGAGGGCGGCCACCTGTGGGCCGCCGCGGTCTCCGGCGGGGCACAGGTCCCCGCCCTACGCGGTTAAATGCCTCTCTCTTTTTTGACCTGCCGGATGTCGCGCCCCTCGAACGGCAGGGCGAGGAACTCGCCCTCGATGCGCGAGAGAATCTGCGGCGTGTAATTGCGCTGCAGCTCCGCGTCCGTGCAGTTGGTGGAGATGATGGTCGTCTTGTGCCGGGTCAGGCGGGTGTTGATGAGCGTGTAGAGCGCGCTCACGGAGTAAGGGGAGATCATCTCCGTGCCGAGATCGTCGAGAATCATCAGATCGCAGCTGAGATACTGCTCCACCTTGTCCGCCGCCTGCTCGCCGGTCTCGCCGAAGCGCTGGAACTTCGCCGTCTCAAAGGCGCCGAGCGCCGCCGCGGCGGATTCATAGACCACGCTGTAGCCCAGCTGCGCCACCGCGCGGGCGATGCAGCCGGAGAGATAGGTCTTTCCCAGCCCCGTGCCGCCCTGCAGCAGCAGGCTCGGCGCGCCGGGCGTGAAGTCCTCGGCAAACTGCCGGCAGAGCCGCAGCGTCTGCGCCATCCGGCCGCGGTGCTCGGGGGCGTACAGCGTCAGATCAAAGCGGTCGAACGATTCCTCGCCGGTCTGCAGGAGCGAGCTCAAGTCCTTCGTCAACTCCTGATTGTAGAGCGTCATCAGGCAGTCGCAGATCGAGCCGTCCGCGAGATAGCCCGTGTCGCTGCAGGCCCTGCAGGCGCACACCGGCTCGGAATAGTCCTTCGGAAAGCCGTTTTCCTCCAGCAGCTTCGCGCGCTCGTCCTGCAGCGCGAGATTGCGTGCCTCAATCTCCCGCAGCTGTGCCGTCGGGTCCGAGCCGTGGCGCAGGGTGCAGCCGAAGAGCTCGAGCATCTGCGCTCTGAGCTCCGCGTCGATCGCGGCGATGCGCGGCACGCGCGCGTAGAGCGTCCGCTCCCGCCGCGCCTGCTCGGCGTCGTTGCGCGCTCTCTGCGCCTCGAGCGCTTCACGCGCGCGGGCGAGATAGGTTCCGTTCAGTGCCATGGCTTACTCCTTTCCCTCCCGGCGCCGGCGCAGCAGCGCCTCGGCGCGGGCAAGGTCGTTTCGCGGCTCATTTGCGGAAGCCGCCTTCGCGGGCTTTCGCGCGCCGCCGCGCGGATCGCCCTCCAGAATGTCGGAGAGCGTGTGCAGGCCCTTTTCGTGCCAGCTCAAAAGAATCTTGTTCAGATACGGCCATTTGAGTCCGCCCGCGCTGATCACGGTGCGGTCGTAGCCCTCGGCCACGGCGTCCGGGCCGAATCCCATGTCCAGCCAAGCCGAGAGGTATTTCTTCTCCGACGGGGAGGGGGCGCGGCCTGTGATCTCCAGCGCCTCCAGCAGCCGCGCCATGTCGCCGCGCCGCTGCTTCTGCCGCTCGATGTATTCCTCCGCGAGCTCCTGCGTCATGAGCTCATTCTGCGCCCAGACGTAGGCTTCGCGCTCGACCATGCGCATCGTGGGGTTTCTCCCCGGGCCCTTTTCGGAGCGGTAGGTGGTGAACACGTGCGTGATGAGCTCCATCAGCACCTCCACCGGCAGGCCGAGATAGTCCTGCATGCCGAGCAGCGCCTGCGTCTCGGGCGTGGTGAGCTTCCGGCCGAAGAACTGCTCCGCGTGGCTGCAGACGCTCCGGAACGTCACGTCCTCGCGCACCCGGCGTACGAGATCCTCCGCGGAATACTGCGGCAGCTCGTCGGCAGGGGGGAGGGGCTTTTCCGCCTTTTTTCCCGCCACGAGACCGAGGGCGGCGAGCTTCTCAAGCGCAGCGGTGAGCGCCTGCTCGGTCAGCCCGAGCGCGCCCGCCTGCAGCGGCCGTCCGCCGGTGCGCTGCAGCGCCAGATACACCAGCGCGCAGGTCCCGTCGCGGCTCTGGAGCAGCTTGTCAATATCCTCCGCCGGCACGGAAATCGCCACCGGGCGGGACAATGTATAGTCAGTAGGTGTCATTTTCAATATCCTTTGCAAAGAGTTAAATAATTATATCATTAAATAAGTCTTGTAGCAATCCCCTGACCTGTGCTATAATAAACTGTATTTCTGAAAGTATGCCCAGAAGGGCAATGTTGAACGAGGGAAGCTATGCTGGAATTGCTTGCTCCCGCGGGCAGTCCCGATGCCGTCATTGCGGCGGTGCAGAACGGGGCGGACGCGGTTTATCTCGGCTTCGGCGCGCACAACGCGCGGCGCGGAGCCAACAATTTCACAGAGGAAGAGTTCATCAAGGCCGTGCGCTATTGCCACATCCGCGGCTGCAAGGTCTATGTCACGATGAACACGCTCGTGTCCGACCGCGAGCTGGACGGCGCGCTCGATCTCGCGCGCAAGGCGTCCGAATACGGCGCGGACGCGCTGCTTGTGCAGGACCTCGGTCTGGTGCGCCTGCTGCGTCAGGCCGTGCCGGATCTGCCGCTGCACGCCAGCACGCAGATGAGCATCCACAATCTCGCCGGCGTCGAGGCCGCGGCCGAGCTCGGCTGCACCCGCGCGGTGCTCAGCCGTGAGCTGAGTCTCGAGCAGATTCGGGAAATTTCCCGCCGCGCCAGCATCGAGACGGAGGTCTTCGTGCACGGCGCGCTCTGCTTCTGCTATTCCGGCCAGTGCTACATGTCGTCGCTCATCGGCCGCCGCAGCGGCAACCGCGGCATGTGCGCCCAGCCCTGCCGCATGCAGTATTCCATGGGCGGCCGCATGGACGATTATCCGCTCAGCCTCAAGGACAACTGCCTTGTCGATCATCTGCGCGCACTCGAGGACGCGGGCGTCGCCTGCGTCAAGATCGAGGGCCGCATGAAGCGCCCGGAGTACGTCGGCGTCGTCACAGACGTTTACGCCCGCTGCATTCAGGACGAGCGCCGTCCCACCGGCGCGGAGATGGAGCGGCTGGAGCTGGCCTTCTCCCGCCAGGGCTTCACGCAGGGCTATTT
>JAZPZZ010000067.1:0-13226 GCA_045544935.1 Oscillospiraceae bacterium
TCGGGGGCTTCGATGCAATTTGGTACAAATTCAGCTCATCAGTTCGGCCGGAATCATCTCAAACATCCACTGCGCGAGCTCCTCGGCCGTGAGCGCGTGCTGGTCGTTGAGCCACTCCCAGACCACGCCCATGGAGCCGTAGACCAGGAACTTCAGCTTGACGCGCAGCTTCATCGGCAGCGTGTCCACCTGATCGCGCTCACGGTAGAGATCGGCGCAGAAGCGGTAGACGTAGTCCTGAATATAGAGCAGCGGAAGATTCTGCGAGCGGTCGGCCATAATGCGGACGTAAAACTCTTTCTTATCATAAAACGCGCGCAGAATGGTCGTGATGCACTCCAGGCTCAGCCGGTTGCCGTTCTCGGCGAAGCCGCGGCTGGTGTCCTGCAGAAAAATCCAGGCGACCAGATCGTATTTATCCTGAAAATGATAGTAAAAGCTCTGCCGCTGCAGATTGCAGCGCGCGCAGAGCTCGCTCACTCGAACCTCATCGAGCGATTTTGTATGGAGCAGCTCCTGCAGCGCCTTGGCCAGAGCCAGCTTCGTGCGATCCTTCATGGGACTCTCCTCCCTCTCTCGAACCATCATCCCCTGCCGCCGCAGGTGATTTATCTCTTCAAATCCTTAAATTCTGTTCAAAAAATAGCATTGCGGTATGGGATTGTCAACCAAGATAGCTTTTACCAATTCTCGAATTTGTCATAAATTTATACGCTTATAACATTTTGACAAGATTGACACTATGTCCGATTTTTGTACGGGTTTTGGGATTTCGATTGAAAAACGAACAGTTTTGTGCAAACTGTACATTGACAGTGAATTGACAAAAGTTTATATTTGTATTGCTTAATGCCGCCAGAGGCGGCAGCGGGAGACCCGACTTTTGGGGTGCATCTGCTTTACGCAGTAGGGGACCTTCTTCCCCGAACCCGACAGCTAATCTCGTCAGCGTAAGAGGGACAGGGCGCAGTGCGCTCGTATTTTTTTGCGCTGTCGATGAGACGGCGCATTTTTTCTTCCCGCAAAAGCAGAAACGGAGACATTGCAAATGAAAGAGCGGCTTCGTACGTTTTTTCTCGGAAAACGGCTGGAGGACTCCAAGCTCTCGGACGAGAAGTTCAACATTCTGTGGGGCATTCCCGTCTTTGCGAGCGACGCGATCTCCTCGGTGAGCTACGCCGGCGAGGAGATTCTGCTCGTGCTCATCCCGGTGCTGGGCATGGCGTCCTACAAGTCCTTCCTCCCCATCGTGGCGGCGATCATCGGTCTGCTCGGCATTCTGGTGTTCTGCTACCGGCAGACGATCGACGCCTATCCGCAGGGCGGCGGCGCCTACATCGTGGCGACGGACAATCTCGGCGAGACGCCGGGACTCGTGGCGGGCGCAGCGCTGATCATCGGATATATCTTGACCGTGGCCGTGAGCGCCTGCGCGGGCGCCGCTGCCGTGACGAGCGCGTTTCCGGAGCTGATTCAGTTCAAGGCGCTCATTGCGCTCATTCTCATCGCGCTGCTGACGTGGGGCAATCTGCGCGGCCTGCGCGAGAGCGCCGTGATGTTCGGCGTGCCGACCTATCTCTTCATCTTCACGATGCTGACGCTGATCGTCGTGGGTATTGTGCGCTACATGTCCGGCAGTTATACGCCGCAGGAGACCGTGATCGCGGCGGAGAGCTCGAAGGACATGCTGCTGTTTGTGATTCTGCGCGCCTTCGCCTCGGGCTGCACGGCGCTGACGGGCGTGGAGGCGGTCTCAAACGGCGTGCCGAACTTCAAAGAGCCCGCGCCGAAGAACGCCAAGAAGGTGCTCTATGCCATGGCGGGCTTCGTGTGCATCGTGTTCTTCGGCGTGAGCCTGCTGATCAGCATGTATCGCATCGTGCCGAACGAGGAGGCCACCGCGGTGAGCCAGCTGGCCGAGGCCGTGTTCGGCAGCGGCAGCGCGCTCTACTACGTGGTGCAGGTGATGACCGTCGTGATTCTGACGCTGGCGGCGAACACCGCCTTCGCGGGACTGCCGCTGCTGATGGCGCTCATGGCGCAGGACGGCTATCTCCCCCGCCAGCTCATCTACCGCGGCAGCCGGCTGAACTTCTCCAACGGCATTCTCTTTCTCTTCGCCTCGGCGGCGATCCTCGTGATCGCGTTTAACGGCGATCAGCACCTGCTGCTGCCGCTCTACGCCGCGGGCGTGTTCCTCTCCTTCCTCTTAAGCCAGCTCGGCATGGTGCTCCACTGGGTGCGCAAAAAAGGCCCCGGCTGGCAGACCAAGGCCTTTGTCAACGGCTTCGGCACGATCATCACGGGCATCACGCTCGTCATCATCGTGCTGATGAAATTCCTGCAGGGCGCGTGGGTGACGCTCGTCTGCATCATCCTGCTTGTCTGGCTGATGCGGACGATCAAGAAGCACTACGACAAGGTGCGCGACGATCTGCGCATCTCCTCGCCGGAGGAGGCCGTCGCGCTCATGGGCCGCGGCCGCGTGGGCAAGCTGATTCTGCCGGTGCAGAACGTGAGCCGCTCGTTCGTGAAGGTGCTCAACTGCGCGAAGGATCTGGACTTCGACGAGATCGAGTTCTACCACATCTGCAGCGACGAGGAGAGCGCAAAGAGGCTGCGCTCGCAGGTAGAACGGCTCGGCGTGCAGGGCAATTTCGTCTATGAGGTGACGCACTACCGCAACACGGAGGAGGTGCTCATGCGGCACATTGAGGCCGAGCACGCGAAGCTCGACGAGCACCAGCACCTGACCGTGATGATGCCGAACCTCGTGATGCAAAACCGCTGGGCGCGCGTGCTGCACAACCAGACGACAAAAACAATGATCAAACGCATGGAGAAATACCGCAACGTGTATATCTTCCAGATCCCGTATATCATCTGAAAAAACGCAGAAAAGCAGCTGCTTTGCATGGGGCAAAGCAGCTGCTTTTCTCTCTTTTCGCTTTTACAACTTACGGGAGAAGCTCCAGGATCGCGGAGAGCCAGCCGTCAGCGTCGTGCTCACCGGCCAGACCGAGGATCCACATTGCCAGATTCAGACCAAAGTTTGCCATTGCAATCGTGCTCCTTTCGTTTGTTTATCAGCGATCGCACGATTATCATAACTCCGTGTCGTTTATCTGTCAACATTATTTGTCATTTTTTGTAACGATTTTACAGAATGTTTACAATTTCCGACATACTTCTAAAATTGACAAATGATACCGACGACGGCGGACATGGCGATGAAGGCGAGCGGGTGCCACTTCTTCGTCTTCTCTACAACGTTCGTGAGGAGCCACACGACGACGGCGAGGAGAATTGCCTTCCACTGGAAGACGGAAGCGAACGAAGCCGCGTCCAGATGGATGAGCGAGATCTTCACGACCGACCAGCCCGCCGCGGCGATGAGGGCGGCGGAGGCGGGACGCAGGCCGTAGAACGCGCTGTCGACCAGCTTGCTCTCCCGGAACTTCTTGAGGAACATGGCGATGATGAGGATGATGACGATATCGGGCGTGATGATGCCGAGCGTGGCGACGAGAGAGCCAACGACGCCGGCGGAGGTGAAGCCCACATACGTGGCCATGTTGATGCCGATCGGGCCGGGGGTGGACTCGGCGACGGCGATCATGTCGGCAATCTGCTGGTGCGTGAACCAGCCGGTCTTGTCCGAGATATCATAGATAAACGGGAGCGTGGCGAGGCCTCCGCCGACGGAGAACAGGCCGGTTTTGAAAAACTCCCAGAACAGGCGCAGGAGGATCATGCCTTCACCTCCAGACGCTTTAAGAGCATGCCGGCGACGGCGGCGACGATGACATAGAGCACCGGCGACAGGCGCAGGAACACCGAGCCGAGAAAGACGACGGCGAAGATCGCGCCGGTCTTCCAATCCAGAACGGATTTCTTCCAGAGCTTGACGACGGCGTTGAGAATGAGAACGCAGACGCAGGCGCGGATGCCGGCGAAGGCATGCTGTACGGCGGGGATATCCGCAAAGCCCTGAATGAAGGCTGCGATGACCGTGATGATGACGAGCGACGGGAAGACAACGCCGAGCGTGGCGACAATGCCGCCGAGCGCGCCGGCCTGCTTCTGCCCGGCGAAGGTGGCGGTGTTCACGGCGATGACGCCGGGGGTGCACTGACCGATGGCGTACCAATCCATGAGCTCCTCCTCGGTAGCCCAGCCGCGCTTTTCCACGACCTCGCGCTGCAGCGCGGGCAGCATGGCGTAGCCGCCGCCGAAGGTCGTGGCGCCGACGATGGCGAAGGTATAAAACAGTTGCCAGAGTTTTTTCATAACTTCATCCTCTTCACAGCGTACGCTGTGAAACACAGAGCCATCCTCTGTGTTGAGAAAATCGCATTGAAAATGCGATTTTCAGAGGATGACGTTACAACGGTGTATTCAAATTGCGTGTTTTGCACGCAATTTGGCGGGCGTTGCCCGCCTGCCTTCGCAAAGCGGAGGTGAATACTTAGTTATTGGTTTTCCTCACAAGACAGCCCCCGGAAGCTCCGGGGGCTGCAAGTTTCTGATCGGGCTCAGCGCTTGAGCGTTTCGGCAAAGGCGTTGTACTTTTCGATCTTCGCCTGCACATCGGCAGCGTCGCTGCCCTGCGCGAGGATATAGATCTTGATCTTCGGCTCGGTGCCGGAGGGGCGCACGATGAAGGAGCAGCCGTCCTCGAGCTCAAAATAGAGCACGTTGGAGCCGGACATGGGCGTGCTGTCCACCTTGCCGAGGCCGGGGACGTTCACAGAGCCGTCCTTATAGTCGCGCATGCGCAGGACCGCGGTGCCGGCGATCTCGGCGGGCGGATTGCCCCGGAGCTCCGCCATGAGGGCCGCCATCTTCTCCAGACCGTCGAGACCCGGCATGACGAGATTGAGCGTCTTTTCGCCGAAGCGGCCGTACTTTTCATACAGCGCCTCGAGCGCGTCGGCGAGGGTCATGCCCTTCTCGTGATAGTGCGCGGCCATCTCCACGATCATCATGGAGGCGGTGACGGCGTCCTTATCGCGGACGTACTCGCCCATCATATAGCCGTAGCTCTCCTCGAAGCCGAGGACATACTGGTAAGCGCCGGTCTTGGCGTACTCGGCGAGTTTCTCGGCGATGAACTTGAAGCCGGTGAAGGTCTCGTCGAAGTGGACGCCGTTATCCTCGCAGATCTTGCGGACCATCTTGGTGGAGACGATCGTGCTCAGACCCGCGGCGTTCTTCGGGAGCGTGCCCTGCTCGCGGCGGGCGGTGATGATATAGTCCATGAGCAGGCAGCCCATCTGGTTGCCGGTGATGGTGTGGTACTCGCCGTCCTTCGCGCGGACCATGACGCCGACGCGGTCGGAGTCCGGGTCGGTGCCGACGATGAGATCGCTGCCGACCTCCTTGGCAAGATCCACGGCGAGATAGAAGCCCTCGGGGTTCTCCGGGTTCGGGCTCGCGACCGTGGGGAACGCGCCGTCGAGCACCATCTGCTCGGGGACGGGGATGACGTGCTGCACGCCGAGGCGGTGGAGCGCTTCGGGCACGAGACGCCAGCCGCAGCCGTGGAACGGCGTATAGACGATCTTGAAGTTATCGGCCACGCGGCGGACAACGGCGGGATCAATGGCCATGGCCATGACCTCCTTGAGGAAGGCCTCGTCCGTCTCCTCGCCGAGATACTCGATCATGCCCTGCTGGAGAGCAGTGTCGAAATTCATGCGCTTGACATCCTTGAAGATGTTGAGCTTCGTCATATAATCGGCGACCGCGGCGGCGTGCTGCGGGGGCAGCTGCGCGCCGTCGGACCAGTAGACCTTATAGCCGTTGTATTCCTTGGGGTTGTGGCTCGCGGTGACGTTGATGCCGGCCTGAGCGCCATAGTGCAGCACGGCATAGGACAGCTCCGGCGTGGGACGCAGGGCGTCAAAAATGCGGACGTGGATGCCGTTGGCAGCCATGACGGCGGCGGCCTCATGCGCGAAGACCTCGCTGTTGATGCGGCAGTCATAGCAGACGACGACGCCCTTCCTGCAGGCCTCGGGACCCTCGGCCTTGATGACCTCGGCGAATGCCTGCGTGGCATGGCGGATGACATGGACGTTCATGCGGCGCAGGCCGACGGCCATCTCACCGCGCAGACCGGCAGTGCCGAACTCCAGCGGCGCGAAAAAGCGGCTTTCGATCTCCTTGGGGTTGTTTTCGATGGCTTTGAGCTCCTCCCACTCGGCGGTGCTGAGGGCGGGGCTGTCCAACCAGCGCTGATACTCTTCCTGATAACTCATTGGAATTCCTCTCCTTCCATATCATCTTCGCTCTCCAACAGAGCGATGGCGTCCTGCAATAAGGTTTCGGGGACATATATTTCCGTGCCGAAGCCGGACATGCCGAGCACCACCTTGCCGAACTCCCCGCTGTGGGGATAGCGCGTCAGGCACGGAATGCCGTAGGCCTCGAGCATATTGACCAGAAGTCGATCTTCCAGATCCACCTGACCGCACTTGGTCAGAAACGCGGGCGTGACCGGCTCGCCCTCCGGCGTGGTCGGCCAGCGCTCGAGCAGATCGCGGCGGCTGTCTCTCCCCCAGGAGAGGTGGAGATCGCCGGGCACCTTGTCGGGAAACTCGGGCTTGAGGGAATCGTCTCTCATGATGCTTCTCCTATTTGTGATATTGGGAACCGTTGAGAATGGTAAACGCGCGGTAAATCTGCTCTGTGAGCATGACGCGCGCCAGATGGTGCGGAAACGTCATGGCCGACATGCTCAATCGCAGCGAGGACGCGGCCTTGACGCGCTCGCTCAAGCCGAACGAGCCGCCCACGATGAAGCAGATGTGGGAAACGCCGGAATTTTGCAGCCGCTCGACGTATTCCGCGAGCGCGGGGCTCGAGAGGCTCTTTCCCTCCACGCAGAGCGTGATGACCGCGGCGCCCTTCGGGACGCGGCGGAGGATCTCCTGCGCTTCGCGCTCGAGCGCGGCGTCAATTTCCTTCTGCGCCGGACGGTCCGGCAGGCGCTGCTCGCCGATCTCCTGCAGGTCGAACCGGCAGAAGGCGCCGAGGCGCTTTTCATATTCGGCAAAGGCGGCGATATAGTGCTTCTCGCGCATTTTGCCGACGCAGAGCAATGTTACAGAGAGCATGGCGCGCTCACTTTCACCTCCACCGAGAGCGGGCCGCATTCGGGCGCGGCGCAGACCGCGGGCTGCAGCAGCTCCGGCAGCGCCTCGCGCAGCGCGGCGGAGACGGTCTGAAGCGCCTTAGCGGGGGTATTGTTATGACGGCTGATGTGGCCGAGGATGAGGCTGCGCGTGCCGTTGGCGCAGAGCGTGACGGCGAGGTCGGCCGCGTCCTCATTGGAGAGATGGCCGAATTCCGAGCGGATGCGCCGCTTGAGATACGGCGGATAGGGCCCGTGCAGCAGCATATTCACATCGTGGTTGGACTCGATCAGGGCGAGATCCACGCCGCAGAGGCCCTCGATGACCTCCTCCGTGACGACGCCGAGATCGGTGCAGAGACCGAAGGCGCCCTCCGGCGTCTGCACGCGCCAGCCGCAGCTTTCGGACGCGTCGTGCATGGTCGGGATCGGCATAACGCGCGCATCGCCGAGCGCAAAGCCGTCCGGCGGCGCGGAATGAAACCGGCTCTCATGCTCGCGCAGGACGGCGCGGAGCATTCTCGCAGTGCCCGGCATGGCATAGACCGGACAGGCACACTGGCGAAGCAGGACCTGCAGGCCGGAGATATGGTCGGAATGGTCGTGGGTGACCAAAATGGCGGCAAGCTCGCTCAGCTCCGTGCCCTCGGCGCGCAGCATCGTGCGCACGCGGCGCGCGGAGATGCCGGCGTCGATCAAAACGCTGCCGGAGTCCCACTGCAGGAGCGTGCTGTTGCCGGTGGAGCCGCTGGCGAGAGCGACGGCTCTCATTTCGTCTCGTCCGGCGTGCGCTCGAGCGTGATGTCCGCGCCGACGTTGCGCAGCTTCTCGACGAAGTTCTCATAGCCGCGCTCGATATATTTGATATCGACGACCTCCGTGACGCCCTCGGCGCAGAGGCCGGCGATGACCATCGCCGCGCCCGCGCGAAGATCGCAGGCCGCCACCTGCGCGCCGGTGAGCTTCTCGACGCCGTTGACGACGGCAAAGCAGCCGTCGACCGAGACGTCCGCGCCCATCTTGCGCAGCTCGTTCATATACTTATAGCGATTGTCATACACGCCCTCGGTGATGCTGCTCGTGCCGCCCGCGAGACAGAGCGCGGTGCTGATCTGCGGCTGCATATCCGTGGGGAAGCCGGGATACGGCAGGGTCTTGACGCTCACGGGACGCAGGCGCCCGTTGGAGCGGACGAGGACGGTGTCCTCCCCTTCCACGACGGTGACGCCCATCTCGCGCAGCTTCGCGCTGATGCACTCGAGATGGCGGGGGATGACGTTGAGGATGCGCACCTCGCCGCCGGCGGCGGCGCAGGCGGTCATATAGGTGCCGGCCTCGATCTGGTCGGGGATGATGCTGTAGGTGCCGCCGTGGAGATGCTCCACGCCGTAGACCTTGACGGTGTCGGTACCGGCGCCGCGGACGTCCGCACCCATGGAGTTGAGGAAGTTCGCGAGGTCGACGATGTGCGGCTCGCGAGCGGCGTTTTCGATGATCGTGCGGCCGCGGGCCTTGGAGGCGGCGATGATGATGTTCATCGTGGCGCCGACGGAGACCTTATCGAGATAGATCTTGGAGCCGTGGAGCTTGCCGTCGGGCGTGTTGGCATAGACAAAGCCGTCCTTGATCTCGACCGTGGCGCCGAGGGCGGTCATGCCCTTGACGTGCTGGTCGATCGGGCGCAGGCCGAAGTTGCAGCCGCCGGGCATGGTGGTCTTCGCCATGCCGAAGCGCCCGAGCATCGAGCCGATGAAATAATAGGACGCGCGGATCTTCTGCATGAGCTCATACGGCGCATCGACAAAATGCGCGTTCGTGCAGTCGATCTCCACGGTGGAGCCGTCCACGCGGTCCACCTTGGCGCCGAGCCCCTCAAGAATCGTGAGGAGCATGTCCACATCGCTGATCTGCGGAATGTTTTCCAGACGGCAGACGCCCTCCACGAGGAGGACCGCCGGTATGATCGCAACGGCCGCGTTTTTCGCGCCGCTGATCGAAATCTCGCCCTGCAGCGGTCGCCCGCCGCGGATCACATACTTATCCATCTTACACCTCTCGCCTGTTTCGTGCGAAACATCTATCTGAAGAATTCTTGCAATCGTACATACTTACCCAGCTTAAGGGTACTTAATGAGTGTATCATAATCCGGGCAGAAAAGCAATGCCTTTGTCCGGCCCTAGTCGGTGAGCAGGCGCGTCTTCAAAACGGCGACGGCGGTTTTCGTATCGGGCAGCGCTCCCGCGAGGGCGAGGTCCGTGAGCTCCTGCAGGGTGTGCTTCTCGACGGCGAGAAACTCCCCCTCGTCCGGATGGGACGCGCCGTGGCGCAGGTTCTGCGCGAGGTAAATGTGCAGCACCTCGCTGTTATAGCCGGGCGAGCAGTAGTGCCGGCCGAGATAGGTGAGCTTCCCCGCCTCCAGACCGGTCTCCTCCGAGAGCTCGCGGCGCGCGGCCGTCTCCGGCGCCTCGCCGGGCTCGAGCTTCCCCGCCGGAATTTCGAGCAGGACCTCGGAGAACGGATAGCGGTACTGGCGCACACACCAGACCGTGCCGTCCGCCTCCAGCGGAAGCACGGCGACGCCGCCGGGATGCTCCACCACCTCGCGCAGCGCCATGGAGCCGTCCGGCAGGCGGGCATAGTCCAGCCGGGTATTGACGATGATGCCGCGGTAGCCGTTGATCGTTTTGACGCGTTCTTCCTCCAGACGCATGGCAGTTCCCTCCAGTTCATATAGCTGGGTTTATTCTACCACAGCGGGGACAAAAAAGCCAACTGTGAGCAGATAAACGAAAGCAGAGCGCGCGATCGGGCGGAAGTTCGCTATTATTGATATTGTAAACACTTCCGGATTCGTGTATAATACATCAGAAAAATTTGAAATACGAAGGACAAGGAGTTCAATCCCATGGACGAAACTTCCAGAAACTTTATCGAAGCCTTCATTCAGGAGGACATCGGGCCCGGCGGCCGGTTTGAGGGTCAGCGCGTGCACACCCGCTTCCCGCCTGAGCCGAACGGCTATCTGCACATCGGCCACTGCAAGGCGCTGTGCATCGACTTCGGCACGGCCGAGCGCTTCGGCGGACTGTGCAATCTCCGCATGGACGACACGAACCCCTCCAAGGAGGACAACGAGTTCGTGGAGGCCATTCAGGAGGATATCCACTGGCTCGGCTTTGACTGGGGCGACCGGTTCTTCTTCGGCTCGGACTACTTCGAGCAGGACTACGAATTCGCCGTGGAGCTCATCAAGAAGGGCCTCGCCTACGTGTGCGAGCTGACGCCGGAGCAGTTCAGGGAATATCGCGGCGACACGAACACCCCCGCCAAGAGCCCGTGGCGTGACCGTCCGATCGAGGAGAGTCTCGACCTCTTCGAGCGGATGAAAAACGGCGAGTTCCCGGAGGGCAAATACACCCTGCGCGCGAAGATCGATCTCGCGAGCGGCAACTTCAACATGCGCGACCCGGTGCTCTACCGCATCCGCTACATCGAGCATCACCGCCAGGGCAACAAGTGGTGCATCTACCCGATGTACGACTTCGCGCATCCGATTCAGGACGCACTCGAGGGCGTGACGCACTCGCTCTGCTCGCTGGAGTATGAGGACCACCGTCCGCTGTATGACTGGGTGATCAACAACGTGTCCGTCCCCTCCAAGCCGCGCCAGATCGAGTTCAGCCGTCTCGGCATCAACTACACGGTCATGTCCAAGCGCAAGCTGCGCCGCCTCGTGGAGGAGGGCATCGTGTCCGGCTGGGACGATCCGCGCATGCCGACGCTCTGCGGTCTGCGCCGCCGCGGCTATACCCCCGCTTCCATCCGCAACTTCACCGACCGCATCGGCGTCTCCAAGGTGCCGAGCACGGTGGACTACAGCTTCCTCGAGCACTGCCTGCGCGAGGACTTAAACGACCACGCCCAGCGCGCCATGGCGGTGCTGCGCCCGGTGAAGCTCACGATCACGAACTACCCCGAGGGCGAGAGCGAGCTCGTCGAGGTGGAGAACAACCCCAACGACCCCGAGGCCGGCAAGCGTCTGGTCTCCTTTTCCCGCGAGGTTTACGTGGAGGCGGACGATTTCCTGCCCGAGCCGGTGCCGAAATATAAGCGCCTCTACCCCGACGGACCGGAGTGCCGCCTGAAGGGCGCCTATCTGATCCGCTGCACGGGCTACCGCAAGAACGAGGACGGCAGCATCGCGGAGATCTTCGCGACCTACGACCCCGAAAGCCGCGGCGGCGACCCCGCCGACGGCCGCAAGATCAAGGGCGCGACGCTGCACTGGGTGGACGCCAACTGCTGCGCCGACGCCGAGGTGCGCCTCTATTCCAACCTCTTTGCGGACGAGGACCCCGAGGGCGACGGCAAGGACTACATTGCGTGCATGAATCCCGATTCGCTGGAGATTCTCACCGGCTGCAAGGTGGAGAAGATGCTCGAAAAGGCCGAAGCGCCGGCGAGCTTCCAGTTCCTGCGCCTCGGCTACTTCGCCGTGGACAACAAGGACTCCACGCCGGAGCATCTGGTGTTCAACCGTGCGGTGGCTTTGAAGGATAGTTTCAAAAAGTAAGCAAGACAAGAGAAGTAAATAACGGGAGCGGCGATCGTTCCGGCGCTCCCGATATAAAAACAGGAGGATAAAGAAATATGAGTGAAAAGAAGATCGGCGCCGAGCCGGTGTACGACGCCCGCAAGCTGGGCACGCCCCGGATGCTGGTGCTGGGCCTGCAGCACATGTTCGCCATGTTCGGCGCGACGGTGCTCGTTCCCATTCTGACAGGCCTCGATATCGCAACGACGCTGCTGTTTGCGGGTCTGGGCACGCTGCTGTTCCACGTGCTGACCAAGTTTAAGGTTCCGGCCTTCCTCGGAAGCTCCTTCGCGTTCCTCGGCGGTTACGCCGCCATCGCGCCGCTGATTGACGGCAAGCCCAACACCGAGATGATTCCCTACGCCTGCCTGGGCGTCGCCTGCGCGGGTCTCATGTACGTGATTCTCTCGGCTCTGTTCAAGGTCTTCGGCGTGAAGAAGGTCATGCGCTACTTCCCGCCCATCGTCACCGGCCCGATCATCATCGCGATCGGCCTGACGCTCTCCTCCTCCGCGATCAACAACTGCAACGCCAACTGGCTGATTGCCATCATCGCCATTGTCACCGTCATCGGCTTCAACATGTGGGGCAAGGGCATGGCCAAGATCATCCCCATCCTCCTGGGCGTTCTCGTGAGCTACATCTGCGCGGTGATCATCGATCCCGCCGTGCGTCAGAACGTGGCGCAGTCCGTCTCTGACGCGAAGCGGTTCGCGCTCCCGATCGTGTGGGAGAACAGCGTGTTCCACATCCTCAAGACCGGCGTGAACGGCGGCATCCTCGTGACCGCGATCTTCACGATCGTTCCGCTGAGCCTCGCCACCATGGTCGAGCACATCGGCGATATCTGCGCGATCAGCTCCACCTGCGAGCAGAACTTCATGGTCGACCCCGGCTTCCACCGCACTCTGCTGGGCGACGGTCTGGCCACCACCCTCGCTTCCCTCTTCGGCGCGCCCGCGAACACCACCTATGGTGAGAACACCGGCGTGCTCGCGCTCAGCCGCGTCTATGACCCCCGCGTGATCCGCATCGCCGCGTGCTTTGCGATCATCGTCTCCTTCTGCCCGAAGTTTGCGGCGCTCATCTCCGCCATGCCCACCGCCACGATCGGCGGCGTGAGCCTCGTGCTCTACGGTATGATCTCCGCCGTCGGCGTGCGCAACGTCGTGGAGAACAAGGTGGACTTCACCAACACCCGCAACGTCATCATCGCGGCGCTGATTCTGGTGCTCTCCATCGGCATCAACTACTCCGTCGGCAGCGTGCAGCTCAGTGAGCACATCAGCCTCTCCGGTCTGGCGGTTGCCTCCCTGGTCGGCATTCTGCTCAACGCGATCCTGCCGGGCAAGGATTACGAGTTCGTGCAGGAAGATCAGGGCTCCACGAGCGTGGACTTCTCCGTGCGCAAGTAAAACCAATACAAAGCAAAAACCAGACGCGATCGCGTCGGGTTTAAGTCGGAGGCCAAGCGGGCTTAGGAAGACAACAAT
>JAZPZZ010000068.1:0-2663 GCA_045544935.1 Oscillospiraceae bacterium
GCTTGGCCTCCGACTTCGTCGAAGATGAGGATCTCATTGTCGCGATAGAGCATCTTGAGAATCTCGGTGCGCTGCTGCATGCCGACGGTGATATCCTCGATGATCGCGTCCGGATCGACCTGCAGACCGTATTTCTCCGAGAGCTCCATGACCTTTTTTCGGGCCTCGTCCTTGCGCAGGAAGCCGCCCTTCGAGGTCGGCTCGACGCCGAGGATGATGTTATCGAGCACGGAGAAGCATTCCACGAGCTTGAAGTGCTGGTGCACCATGCCGATGCCGAGATCGTTGGCATCGTTCGGGTCGTTGATCTTGACTTCTTTTCCGTCCTTCTTGATGATGCCCTCCTCCGGCTGATACATGCCGAACAGCACGCTCATGAGCGTGGACTTGCCCGCGCCGTTTTCGCCGAGGAGCGCATGGATCTCACCCTTTTTCAGCTGCAGGGTGATGTTGTCATTGGCGATGATGCCGGGGAACACCTTTGTGATGTTCAGCATCTCAATGGCATATGGCTCCGCCAAGGCTATCCCTCCCCTTTTATCATAGGTATAAAATTATCATACTATAGAATCGGACATATTTCAAACAAAAAGATGTATTTTCTACAAAAAACCAATTCCGCGCGGGGATTGACTTTATTTGTGGAAACAAATACAATGATTGCAAGCTCTCGGCTGTGCTTCAGTCGGTTCCGGAAAGGAGTATGATTCCAATGAAGAAATATCTAGCCCTGTTTCTGGCGCTCATGATGGCGCTGGGTCTCGCCGCCTGCGGCGCGAAGACGGAGCCCGCCGGCTCTGCCGCGCCCGAGGGTTCCGCCGTGCCTGAGGCCGCCGTGACCAGCACGGACGTGAACATCGCGGTGCTTGCCGGCCCGACGGGCATCGGCGCGGTCGGTCTCATGGAGGCCAACGACGCGCTGCAGACCGCAAACAACTACACCTTCACCGTCGCCTCCGCGCCGGAGGACATCGTCTCCGGCGTGGCAAACGGCAGTCTCGACATGGCAGCGGTGCCGACAAATCTCGCCGCGACCCTCTATGCCAAGACCGAGGGCGGCGTGCAGGTGGCGGCGCTGAACACCTACGGCGTGCTCTATATCCTCGAGAACGGCGAGACCGTGAACGGCTTTGCCGACCTCAAGGGCAAGACCGTCTATGCGACCGGGCAGGGCTCCAACCCCGAATATGTGCTGGAATACCTGCTGACGAAAAACGGTCTGACCTGGAGTCTCGACGGCAGCGAGGCCGACGTGCAGCTGCAGTTTCTCGCCTCCGAGGAGCTGACCGCGGGCATGGTCTCCGGCCAGTACACGCTGTGCATGCTGCCGGTGCCCGCTGTGACGGCCGTGACGGTGCAGAACCCGGATGTGCGCATCGCGATGGATCTGACCGCCGAGTGGGACGCGCTCGGCACGGAGGGCAAGCTCACGCAGGGCTGCATCGTCGTGCGCACGGCGTTTGCCGAGGAGCACCCCGACGCGGTGCAGGCGTTCCTCGAGGAATACGCCGCCTCCATTGAGAGCGTGCTGGCCGATCCCGCGCACGCGGGCGAGCTGTGCGAGCAGTACGGCATCGTGGCGAAGGCCCCGATTGCGACCAAGGCGATCCCGAGCTGCAATCTCTGCTGCGTGACGGGCGCGGACATTCGCCCGGTGCTCGAGCCGTTTCTCCAGGTGATGCTTGACGCGAACCCGAAGTCCATCGGCGGCGCTCTGCCGGGCGACGATTTCTACTTCGGTGCGCCCTGAGAGAACCGGCGCATGTCGCCGGCTGCTGCCCGCGGCGTTTTGGCTCGCGGTCTGGTGGCTGGCGTCCCTCGCCGTCGGAAAGAGCCTGCTGATCCCCTCGCCGCCGGAGGTTCTGCGCACGCTCGGCGCGCTCGTGGTCACCGGCGCGTTCTGGCGGTATACGGGGCTGAGTCTCCTTCGCATCACGCTGGGGCTCGGGCTCGGCATTCTCGCCGGTGTGCTCACGGCGCTGCTGACCAATCGCTTTTCACTGCTGCGCGCGCTGCTCGCCCCGGCAATCCGCGTCGTGCGCGCGACGCCGGTGGCCAGCTTCATCATTCTGGTGCTGCTGTGGGTGGCCAACGGGCGCGTGCCCGTCGTGATCTCCGCGCTGGTGGTGCTCCCCGTCATCTGGGAGAGCACCTCGGCAGGGCTGGAGAGCGTGGATGGACAGCTTTTGGAGTTTGCCCGCGCCTATCGGCTGACACGGCTCGACACGCTGCGGCGCATTGTGCTCCCGTCCATGCTGCCGCAGCTCTCGGCCGCGGTCTGCACGGCGATCGGCCTTGCGTGGAAATCCGGCGTTGCGGCGGAGGTGCTGTGTCTGCCCAAGGCCGCCGTCGGCACGCAGGTCTATTTTTCCAAGCTCTATCTGGACACGCCCGCGCTTTTTGCGTGGACACTCGTGGTCGTGGCGCTTTCGCTGACGGTGGAGCGCATTGCGCGCAGACTCCTGCTCGGGAGAAAGGAGGGCGGCAAATGAAGCTCACCTCCCTCTCCTTCGCCTATGGCGACAAGTTGGTGTTCGACAATCTGACGCTCACGCTGCCAGACCGCGGCGTCACGGCGCTGACCGGCCCTTCCGGCTGCGGCAAAACGACGCTGCTGCGCCTGATCGCGGGGCTCGAGACGCCGCAAAGCGGCAGCATCGACG
>JAZPZZ010000069.1:0-7754 GCA_045544935.1 Oscillospiraceae bacterium
AAGCAGTTTTGAGCGAGCCATATTTCGTTCAGGCAAAATGAAAAAATCCGGGAATCCTTGGTGGATTTCCGGATTTTTTCATGAAGGATGTGCGGAATAGGGCCGCTCAAAACCTGATACTTCCTTGTCAGGGCCGCCCTAAACAGGCTCCCTTTTGATACTCGCGCTCCATCGCCCTTCGGTTGGTCGGCGCGAGGGCTCGCCGCGTCGCCACAAGCTTCATATCCCTTGCTTCCCCGCAAACGGGAAAGCAAGCTCATTTCGCTGCGGCTCCTTACCAAATCAAAGCACGTGCTTTGATTTGGAGAGGAAGAACGGGGGCGCGGATACAAAGCCGTCGCGCCATAGCGCGGCTGCGGCGTGGAGCAAGCCAGTTCTGACGACGCCTTAGGGAGATTTTTCGCCGCACATGTCGCCGAAAAATCAGATTTGATTCCATTCACAGCAAGCTGTGAACTCTGCGAGGCGGTAAAGAAATAGCAACCCCGGCAGCCTTTGTTTGGCTGCCGGGGTTGTTTTTATAGAACTTTGGCCAAAAAGTCCTGCAGTCTGGGGCTCTGCGGGTTGGTGAAGAGCTTATAGGGGCTGCCCTCCTCGATGAGCTTGCCGTCGGCCATGAAGAGGACGCGGTCGCCCACCTCGCGGGCGAAGCCCATCTCATGCGTGACGACGACCATGGTCATGCCGGCGTGGGCCAGCTGCTTCATAACGTCGAGCACCTCGCCGACCATCTCGGGGTCGAGCGCGGAGGTCGGCTCATCAAAGAGCATGACGTCCGGCTCCATGCACAGCGCCCGGACGATGGCGATGCGCTGCTTCTGGCCGCCGGAGAGCTGCGAGGGATAGGCGCCCGCGCGGTCGGCGAGACCGACGCGCTCCAAAAGCTCCATGGCCTTCTTCTCGGCCTCGGCCTGCGGCTTTTTCAGCAGCTTCACCGGCGCGATGGTCATGTTTTTCAGCAGCGTCATGTGCGGGAAAAGGTTGAAGTGCTGGAAGACCATGCCCATCTTCTGGCGGTGGAGGTTGATGTTGCAGTGCGGGTCGGTGATGTCCGTGCCCTCGAAGGTGATCGTGCCGCCGGTCGGCAGCTCCAGAAGGTTCAGGCAGCGCAGGAACGTGCTCTTGCCCGAGCCGGAGGGGCCGATGACCACGACGACCTCGCCGCGGTGGATATCGGTCGTGACGCCGTCGAGCGCCTTGATCTCGCCGCCCTTGAAGTGCTTCTGCAGATCCTTGACCTGAATGAGCTTCTCAGTGGTCACTGCTGCGCAGCCTCCTTTCGAGTTTTCCGACGAGCCATGTGAAGAACATGACCATGACAAGATAGATCAGCGCCACGGCGATCAGCGGCAGGAAGGGAGAATACGTGACGCCGCGGATGATATCGCCGCCCTTGGTGAGATCGCGGATGGCGACGTAGCCGGCGACGGAGGTCTCCTTCAGAAGGACGATGAACTCGTTGGCCAGCGCCGGCAGGACGCTCTTGAGCGCCTGCGGGATGACGATATACCACATCGTCTGCACATAGTTGAAGCCGAGCGAGCGGCCGGCCTCAAACTGGCCGTTGTCCGTGGACATGATGCCGCCGCGGATGATCTCAGCAACGTAGGCGCCGGAGTTGATGCCGAAGGCGAGCGTCGCGATGAGCACGCCGTTGTTCGAGGAGGAGAAGATGATATAGTAGATGATCATCAGCTGCACGAGCACAGGCGTGCCGCGAATGACCGTGAGATAGATCTGGCAGAGGGCGTTTCCGACGCCGAGCAGCACCTTCGCGACACCGGGCCGCATGGTCTCCTTGTTTTTATCCCATGTGGAGCGGACGATGGCGATCACGACGCCGAGGGCGATGCCGATGAGCACGGCGAAGAACGTGATCTTGAGGGTGTTCGCGAGACCGGACGTGAGATACTTCCAGCGGTTGTCGCTGACGAAGTTCAGCACGAAGTCCTTTTGCAGTTTGGCGAACCAGGCGGACATGCAGGTTCCTCCTTCTTACATGGTAGAGGCGGCTCCATGCACCCGCATGGACCCGCAGGGATTCAGTTGCGATTCGATCAGCCGTTGTTGGCCGCGACGAAAGCCTTGGCGGGCTCGTTGTCGATGATGACGCAGGTCAGCTTGCCGGAAACCAGCGCCTGCACGGCGTCAGCGCCCTTGTTGAAGGCCTGCACGTGCTCCTCGCCGAAATCGTCGGAGGCATAGATGAAGCCGGTGGTGGCGTTCTGGGTGCCGATCTGGACGTCCTCGCCGTCGTCAATCAGGCTGAAGAGCTGGTCAACGGTCTCGATCGGAGAGTTCTCAGGGACGATGACGACCTGCACGCCCGTGGCGTAGCTCTCGGAGAAGCTGACAGACTCGAGACGCTCGTCGGTGACGGTCATGCCGGCCATGCCCATGTCAACCTTGCCGGAGACAACCGCAGGGATGATGGCGTCAAAGTCCATGTCCTGAATGTCGAGCTTCATGCCGAGCTGGTCGGCGATGAGGCCGGCGATCACAGCGTCGATGCCGACGATGGCGTCGCCTTCCCAGTACTCATAGGGAGGGAACGCGGCGTTGGTGGCCATGGTCAGGGTCTCGGCGTCCGCCGCGACGTCCTGCTGCACGGCGGGCAGCTCGCCCTCGCCGGAGACGTAAAAGTCAACGACCTGAGCGACGGTGCCGTCGGCGATCAGAGCGGTCAGCGCAGCGTTGACGCTGTCGAGCAGATCGGTGTTTTCCTTCGCGATGGCGATGGCGTAATCCTCGGTGACGTACTCGGAGTCCAGAATCTTGAGCTGGACGCCGGAGGCAGCGGCCTCCGCCTCAGCGGAGCCGTCCGCCGCGGGAGCGCTGCTGTTGCTGCCGCAGGCGGCGAGAGAGGCAACCATCAGCACAGCCAGAAGCAGGGTGATGAACTTTTTCATTTTGAATATCCTCTTTTCATAACAGTTTTGGGATGGTTGCAGTTTAGCACCCGAATGCGCGAAAGTCAAGGCAAAAATGCATGAATATTCGTGTTATTCAAATTTTTATGCAAGTGCACATCAAAACCGCACCATTTTCGGCCGCCGTTTGTGGATGTTTTCACCGATTTTGGGGTAATTTGGAGGAACGAAATGAATATTTGATGAATATATGCAAAAGAATCCCCGCGCTTTGGCGCGGGGATTGCAGGCGATTCGTGAATCGCCCCTGCGGATTCTATTTACGCGCGGCAGGAATCACAGCGTGGCGGCCATGACGGCTTTGATCGTGTGGAGGCGGTTTTCCGCCTCGTCGAAGACGATGCTCTGCGCGCTCTCGAAGACCTCGTCCGTGACCTCGAGGCAGTCGAGGCCGTATTTTTCATAGATCGCGCGGCCGTTGTCCGTGCCGAGATCGTGGTAGGACGGGAGGCAGTGCATGAAGCGGCACTGCGCGCCGGCGGCGTCCATGAGCTCCTTCGTGACGCGGTAGGGCAAAAGATCGCGGATTCTCTCTTCCCAAACCGCCTCCGGCTCGCCCATGGAGACCCAGATATCCGTATAGAGCACGTGGGCGCCCTGCACGGCCTCGGCCGGGTCGGTGATGAATTCCAGCGTCGCACCGGTCTCCTTCGCGATGGCCTCGCACTCGGCGATCAGCGCCGCGTCCGGAAAGTATTTCTCCGGCGCACAGGCGACGAAGTGCATGCCCATCTTGGCACAGCCGACCATGAGGGAATTGCCCATGTTATAGCGCGCGTCGCCCAGATAGACGAGCTTGATCCCCTCGAGCGAGCCGAAGTGCTCGCGGATGGTGAGAAAGTCGGCGAGAATCTGCGTGGGGTGAAATTCGTTCGTGAGCCCGTTCCAGACGCGCACGCCCGCGTACTTCGCCAGCGTCTCGACGCGCTCCTGCTCGAAGCCGCGGTATTCGATGCCGTCGAACATGCGGCCGAGCACGCGGGCCGTGTCGGCGATGGACTCCTTCTTCCCGATCTGCGAGCCGCTCGGGTCGAGATAGACCGGGTGCATGCCGAGGTCCGCCGCCGCGACCTCGAAGGCACAGCGCGTGCGCGTGCTGGTCTTCTCGAAGATGAGCGCGATGCTCCTGCCCTCGAACATACGATGCGGAACGCCGGCTTTCTTCTTCGCTTTCAGCTCGGCCGCCAGATCGAGAAATTCGTTGATTTCCGCCGGAGTAAAATCGAGCAGTTTTAGAAAGTTTCTTCCCTTCAGAGACATGATTCTTTTTCCCCTTCCCTGTCATCCTGAGCGGAGCGCGTCAGCGCGCAGTCGAAGGATCTTGGATCGGCAGTTGAGCAGAAGCAAAAGCGTCTATCGCACTGCCCTGCCAAGATCCTTCGACTCCGCTTCGCTCCGCTCAGGATGACACGTTATTTACAGCTTGCAGCAATCTTTCAAAATTTCCGCCGCTTCCTGCAGCAGCTCCATCGGGATGTTCAGCGCCGGGAGCAGGCGGATTTTCTCCTTCGCCGTGAGGGCGAGGACGCCGCGGTCTCTCGCGGCGGCGAGGATCTCCGGCGCGGGCTTCGTCGTTTTCAGGCCGACCATGAGGCCGAGACCGGAGACGCTCTCGACGCCCTCAGCGCCGGTGAGGGTCTCGAACAGATAGGCGCTCTTTTCGCGCACCTCTGCGAGGAGCTTTTCATCGATGCGGCTGAGGATGCTCAATGCGCCGGCGCAGGCCGTGGGGCTGCCGCCGTAGGTGGAGCCGTGGTCTCCGGGAGAGAAGACGTCCTGCACCTTTTCGCCAAATAAGCACGCGCCGAGCGGGAGCCCTCCGCCGAGGCCCTTCGCCGTGGTGACGAGATCGGGCTCGACGCCGAACTGCTCATAGGCATAGAGCGTGCCGGTGCGGCCGTTGCCGGTCTGCACCTCGTCAATGATGAGGAGAATATCATGCTCGCGGCAGAATGCCGCCGCGCCCTGCACGAAGGCGGGGTCCAGCGCCGTGACGCCGCCCTCTCCCTGCACGCACTCCATCATGACGGCGGCGAGCTTGTGCTCCTCGGCGGCCGCCTTGAGCGCGGCGAGATCGTTCGCGGGCGTGTGGACAAAGCCGGGCAGCAGGGGCTGAAACTGGGCGTGGTACTTCTCCTGCCCGGTGGCGGAGAGCGTCGCGAGCGTGCGGCCATGGAAGCTCTTTTCGAGCGTGAGAATCGTGAAGGTATCGGCGCCGTGAGTTTGCGCGGCGTACTTGCGCGCGGCCTTGATGGCGCACTCGTTCGCCTCGGCGCCGGAGTTGGAGAAGAAGACCTTCTTCATGCCCGTGCGCTCGCAGAGGAGCTTGGCGAGGTTCGCGGCCGGGGCGGTATAAAAGAGGTTCGAGATGTGCTGCACCTTCCCCAGCTGCGCCGTGACGGCGGCAATCCACTCCGGATCCGCGACACCGAAGGCGTCCACGCCGATGCCGCTGGTGAGGTCGATATAACGCTTGCCGGTCTCGTCGAACACCTCGGAGCCGCGGCCGGAGACGATCTCCACCGGGAAGCGGGCGTAGGTGTTGGCAACGTAGGTCCGGTCGGCTTGCTTGGTGTTCAAGGGACATTCCTCCTTAAAATCGATAAAGCGCTGAGACTAGCGTAGTCTCAGCGCCGGATTTTGTCAAGAAAAACGGTGCGGATTCGCCGAAGATTGGCGCGGATCGGAAACCGGTCTGCGCGGGACGTCGAGGACGCCGTCCCCTACGAACCGGATGAACCGTCCAGCTGATTGCGCACCCATGCGATCTGGTTTTCGACGCTCTGCACCGAGGTGCCGCCGAGGCTGGAGCGCTTTTCGGCGCAGGCGGCAAGGTTAATGTCCTGATAGAGGTCGGCGTCGAAGAGATCGCTGTGCGCTTTGTAGGCCGCGAGCGGGAGCTCCTCGAGCGTGAGGCCCTTGGAGATGCACTCGGCGACGAGCGCGCCGGAGATTTTATACGCGCTGCGAAACGGCATGCCCTTCTTCACCAGATAATCCGCGAGGTCGGTGGCGTTAATGAAGCCGGTCTGCGCCGCGCGGAGCATGTTCTCCGACTTCACGGTCATGGTCTCGATCATCGGCGCGAAGACCTTGAGGCACATTTTCACAGTGTCGGCCGCGTCGAAGACGGCCTCCTTGTCCTCCTGCATGTCCTTATTATACGCCAGCGGCAGGCCCTTGAGCGTGGTCAGCAGCGCCATCAGATCGCCGTAGACCCGACCCGTCTTGCCGCGGCAGAGCTCCGCCATGTCGGGGTTTTTCTTCTGCGGCATGATGCTCGAGCCGGTGGTGAAATCGTCCGAGAGGGAGACGAACTGAAACTCCCAGCTGGACCAGAGGATGATCTCCTCCGACAGGCGCGAGAGGTGCATCATGAGAATGGACCACGCGGATAATAGCTCGAGACAGAAGTCGCGGTCGGACACGCCGTCGAGAGAGTTTAAGGCGACGGCGTCGAAGCCGAGCGCCTCGGCCTCCATGACGCGGTCGGTGTCGTAGGTTGTGCCGGCGAGGGCGCAGCAGCCGATGGGGCTGACATTCATGCGGACGGCGGCGTCCTGCATCCGGTCCGCATCGCGCAGGAGCATCATGGCGTAGGCCATGAGATGATGCCCGAAGGTGACGGGCTGGGCGCGCTGCAGGTGGGTATAGCCGGGCAGGATATCCGCCTTGTGCGCCTCGGCCTGATCGGCGAGGGCGGCAATGAGCGCCTTCGTGAGCGAGAGGATCTCCGCGACTTGCGCGCGCAGATACATGCGCAGGTCGAGCGCGACCTGATCGTTGCGGCTGCGGGCGGTGTGCAGGCGCTTGCCGACGTCGCCGATGCGCTCGGTGAGCACCTGCTCGACGAACATGTGGATATCCTCGGCGGTCGGGTCAATTTCGAGCGCGCCGGACTCCAGATCGTCCAGAATCGTCTGCAGGCCGTCGATGATCTGATCAGCGTCGGCCTTCGGGATTATGTGCTTCGCGCCGAGCATGGCCGCGTGCGCCATGGAGCCGGTGATATCCTCGCGGTACATGCGGCAGTCGAATCGGATGGAGGAGTTGAAGTCGTCCGCAATCTGATTCGTATCGCCGGTGGTTCTGCCTGCCCATAGTTTCGACATAATTGGTTCTCCTTATATGCGGAAGAGTGGAGAGACGGAAACTCCACTCTCCACTCTCAACGCCTCACTCTGATTACATGCCGTCCACGATCGCCTGCACCTTGATCGGCAGGCCGTAGAGGCTGATGAAGCCCTCGGCGTCCTTCTGGTTATAGTCGCTCTCGCCGAAGGTGGCGATCTCCTCGCTGTAGAGGCTGTGCGGACTCCAGATGCCGGCGGGGATGATGTTGCCCTTATAGAGCTTGAGGCGCACGGTGCCGGTGACGGTCTCCTGCGTTTTGTCGACGAAGGCGGAGAGCGCCTCGCGCAGCGGCGTGAACCACTGGCCGTTATAGACCAGCTCGCCGAACGTGATGGCGACGCGCTGCTTTTCGTGCGCGGTCATTTTATCAAGGCAGATGCTCTCGAGGAGCTTGTGCGCCTCATAGAGAATCTTGCCGCCCGGCGTTTCATACACGCCGCGGCACTTGATGCCGACGAGGCGGTTTTCCACGAGGTCGAGGAGGCCCACGCCGTTGGCGCCGCCGAGCTCGTTGAGCTTGAGGATGATGCCCTTCGGCGTCATGCTCTCGCCGTCGACCGCGACGGGGACGCCCTGCTCGAAATCGATGGTGACGTAGGTCGGCGCGTCGGGGGCCTTGATCGGGCTCACGCCCATCTCGAGGAAGCCGTCCTTTTCATAAGTCGGAGGCCAAGCGGTCTTAGGAAGACA
>JAZPZZ010000070.1:0-10353 GCA_045544935.1 Oscillospiraceae bacterium
CCACGATATCGACCTGCACATCCGCTCCGGCGAGACGATCGGCGTCATCGGCGGCACGGGCAGCGGCAAATCGAGCCTCGTGTCTCTCATCAGCCGCCTCTATGACGTCACGGACGGCGCGGTGCGCGTCGGCGGCGTGGACGTGCGGCAGTATGACATGGAGGCCCTGCGCAATCAGGTCAGCGTCGTGCTGCAGAAGAATGTGCTCTTCTCCGGCACGATCCTCGAGAACCTCCGCTGGGGCAAGCCGGACGCGACGCTCGAGGAATGCCGCGAGGCCTGCCGCCTCGCCTGCGCGGACGAATTCGTCCTCCAGCGGCCCGACGGGTATGACACCGTCATCGAGCAGGGCGGCGCGAACGTCTCCGGCGGCCAGCGCCAGCGCCTGTGCATCGCCCGCGCGCTGTTAAAAAAGCCGAAGGTCCTCATTCTGGACGACTCCACCTCCGCCGTCGACACGGCGACGGATGCCTCCATCCGCGCGGCCTTCCGCGAGCACATCCCGGGCACGACGAAGCTCATCATCTCCCAGCGCATCTCCTCCGTGCAGGACGCCGACCGCGTTCTGGTGCTGGAGCAGGGCAGGGTCTCCGGCTTCGACACGCATGAAAACCTGCTGAAAACCAACGCCATCTATCAGGAAATTTACGACGCGCAGCAAAACGCGGGCGGCGACTTCGACCGCCCCGGCGCTTGAGAGGGGGAGCGAACATGGCAAAAGAACGAAAAGCTCCCGAAGGCATGCCGCAGAACACCGGCGCCACCTTAAAGCGCGTGATTGCCTACGTGATGGAGCACTATAAGATTCATTACGCGGTGGTCGTCGTCTGCATCATCGTCTCCACGCTCGTCTCCCTCGTCGGCACGCTCGCCATGCGCACGCTGATCGATGATTACATCGTCCCGCTGACCCAGCAGGCCGTGCCGGACTACAGCCCGCTCGCCCGCGTCATGTTCATCCTCATGGGCGTGCTGCTGCTCGGCGTCGCCGCGAGCTATCTCTACAACCGCATCATGATCACCGTCAGTCAGGGCACGATGAAGCGCCTGCGCATCGAGCTCTTCACCGGCATGGAGGAGCTGCCGATCTCCTATTTCGACACGCATGCCCACGGCGACATCATGTCCGTCTATACCAACGACGTTGACACCCTCCGGCAGGTCATCAGCCAGACGATCCCGCAGTTTATCTCCTCGCTCATCTCCCTCATCGGCAGCCTCGTCGCCATGATCGTGCTGGACGTTCCGCTCACGATTCTGAGCGTCGTGATGGTCATTTTGATGTTCCGCGTGAGTATGCTGATGGCGAAGCGCTCCGGCGAGTACTTCAAAAAACAGCAGAACGATCTCGGCGCCGTCAACGGCTATATCGAGGAGATGATCTCCGGCCAGAAGGTCGTCAAGGTCTTCTGCCACGAGGAGCAGGCCGTCGCGGACTTCAAGAAGCTCAACGACCGGCTCTGCGACAGCGCGAACAACGCCAACCGCATCGCAAGCGCGCTCATGCCGGTCAACGGCAACCTCGGCAACCTCAGCTACGTCCTCTGCGCCGTCCTCGGCGCGATTCTGGCCCTCAACGGCCACACCAGCCTCACCGTCGGCACGCTCGTGAGCTTCCTCGCGCTGAGCAAGGGCTTCTCGCAGCCCGTGGTGCGCGTGAGTCAGCAGCTCAACAGCATCGTCATGGCGGCGGCCGGCGCCGAGCGTGTGTTCGATATCATGGACCAGCCGCCCGAGGAAGACCATGGCTACGTCGAGCTCGTGAACGCCATCGAAAACCCCGACGGCACGCTCACCGAGACGGCCGAGAAGACCGGCGTCTGGGCGTGGAAGCACCCGCATCAGGCGGACGGCACCGTCTCCTACCGCAAGCTCGAGGGCGACGTCACCTTCGACGGGGTCGACTTCGGCTATACGCCGGAGAAGACCGTCCTGCATGATATCAAGATGTTCGCCGAGCCCGGCCAGAAGATCGCCTTCGTCGGCAGCACCGGCGCCGGCAAGACGACGATCACGAACCTCATCAACCGCTTTTACGACATTCAGGACGGCAAGATCCGCTATGACGGCATCAACATCAATAAAATCCGCAAGAGCGACTTGCGCCGGTCTCTCGGCATGGTCCTGCAGGACACGCACCTCTTCACCGGCACGGTCATGGAGAACATTCGCTACGGCCGGCTCGATGCCACGGACGCCGAGTGCATCCGCGCGGCGAAGCTCGCCAATGCCGACGGCTTCATTCGCCGCCTTGAAAACGGCTATAACACCATGCTCACCGGCGACGGCGGCAACCTCTCGCAGGGCGAGCGGCAGCTGCTGGCCATCGCCAGAGCGGCGGTCGCCGATCCTCCGGTGCTGATTCTCGACGAGGCCACGAGCTCCATCGACACCCGCACCGAGGTCCTCGTCCAGCGCGGCATGGACGCGCTCATGAAAGGACGCACCAGCTTCGTCATCGCCCACCGGCTCTCCACCGTGCGCGACGCTGACTGCATCATGGTCCTCGAGCAGGGCCGCATCATCGAGCGCGGCACGCACCAGCAGCTGCTCGAGCAGAAGGGCAGATATTATCAGCTCTATACCGGCAATCAGATTGAAGCGGAGTGATTGAATTTATGATTGAACTGAAAAACATCACCAAAGTTTATGAGACCGGCGGCGAGACCGTGCATGCCCTGCGCGGGATTGATCTCACCTTCCGCGAGAACGACTTCGTCTCCATCCTCGGCCCCTCCGGCTGCGGCAAGACGACGCTGCTGAACATCATCGGCGGTTTGGATCAGTACACCACGGGCGATCTCGTCATCAACGGGACCTCCACCCGGGAGTACAACGACCGCGATTGGGACACTTACCGCAACCACTCCGTGGGCTTTGTGTTTCAGAGCTATAACCTCATCCCCCACCAGACGGTGCTCTCCAACGTCGAGATGGCGCTCACGCTCTCCGGCGTGAAGAAGGCCGAGCGCCGCGAGCGGGCGGTGAAGGCGCTCGAGGCCGTCGGCCTCGGCGATCAGCTGGGTAAGCGGCCCGCGCAGATGTCCGGCGGCCAGATGCAGCGCGTCGCCATCGCGCGCGCCATCGTGAACGATCCGGAGATCATCCTCGCCGACGAGCCCACCGGCGCGCTCGACACCGAGACGAGCGTGCAGGTCATGGAGATCCTGAAGGAGATCTCCCGCGACCGCCTCGTCGTCATGGTCACGCACAACCCCGACCTCGCCGAGCGCTATTCCACGCGCGTGATCAACATGCTCGACGGCGAGATTCTCGGCGACTCCCGCCCGCTTTCAGAGCAGGAGGTGCGCGACGGGCGCGATCTTGCCCGCGAAAAGCTCGCGCTGTCTGACGCGCGCAAGCCCGTCATGAAGTTCTCCACGGCCTTCGGCCTGAGCCTGCGCAATCTCTTTACGAAAAAGGGCCGCACGATTCTCACGGCCTTCGCCGGCTCCATCGGCATCATCGGCATCGCGCTGATCTATGCCGTGAGTCAGGGCACCTCGGACTATATCGACGACGTGCAGCAGGATACGCTCTCGACCTATCCGCTCACGATCATGACCGAGACCTCCGACATGACCAGCATGATCACCGGCATCATGGAAAACGAGAAGGACGCCGAGCAGCAGCCGGACGGCACGATCTCCGAGCGTCCGTTCATGACGAGCTTCTTCGCCCAGATCGGCACGAACGACCTCAAGAGCTTCAAGGGCTATCTGGAGGAGCACTACAGCGAAGTTGAGCCGGATCTCAACGCCCTCGCCTACGGTTACGGCATCACGCCGCAGATCTATACGCGCGACGCCGCCGGCGAGCTGCTGCAGGCCAACCCCGGCATCGTCGAGCGCTATCTCATGCAGAGCATGGGCTCCGCCGCGCAGGCGAACCCGATGATGCAGTCCTCCGGCCTCTTCAACGAGATGATCGACAATCGCGAGCTGCTCGATTCCCAGTTCGATTTCGCCGCCGGACGCTGGCCGGAAAACTATAATGAGGTCGTGCTCGTCCTCTCCAGCCCCGGCCGCATCACCGACATGCTCACCTATACCATCGGCCTGCGTCCCGCCGAGGAGCTGGACAATATGGTCAATACGATCATGGAGGGCGGCGTCGTGGAGTCCACGCCGGACCCGCTCCGCCTTACCACGGACGAACTGATGAACCTCGACCTGCGCCTCATCCACTCCGCGGACTACTACGCCTATAACGGCGAGCACAACGTCTGGGAGGACCGCAGCGGCGAGGAGGCGTGGATGGAAAACCTCTTTGAAAACGCCGAAAAGCTTACCGTCGTCGGCATCGTCGCGCCGAAGGACGGCGTCGCCGCCACGGCGCTCGCGCCGGGCTTTGCGTATCTGCCGAGCCTCACGCAGCACATCATCGACCACGCCGCCGAGAGCCAGATCGTCCAGTCGCAGCTCAATGACCGCGAGGTGGACGTCTTCTCCGGCAGCCGCTTCGACGCCGACGAGGGCGAAGAAAACGGTCTGAACTTCCAGGACATGATCACCATCGATCAGGCGGCGCTCGCGCGCGCCTTCGGCGGCGGCAATGTGCCGGACATGTCCGCCATGATGCAGAATATGACCCTGCCCGAGTCCACCGTCGATCCGCAGGTGGCGCAGATCGATCTGCTCACCGCGCTCGGCCGCCTCGGCCGCGGCATGCTCCAGAGCTTCATCGCCCAGAACGGCGAGGGCGCCGTGCTCACCGCCGACATGGCCGATTCCCTCGCGGCGGGCTATCTCGCCACGGACGCGGCCGCCTCCGCGCTCGCGCATCTGAAGTCGACGTATCAGCTGCCGGACGCCGCGGTGAACCAGCTCTTCCAGCCGCTGCTCGCCGGCCTCGTCACGAGCTATGCCGCCGCGGCGGCGCAGCCCTCGCTGCCGGACGGGTTTGATATCAGCGATCTCCCCGCCGGCATCGATCCCTCCATGCTCGAGAACCTCGACCCCGCCATGCTGCAGCAGCTCATGGAGCAGTACGGCATGGGCGGCGGCAACGCCGCCGGAGGCGCGCCGATCACCTCCGATCTCGTGGACGGCGCCGTCAGCCAGTATACCGGCTCGGCCGCGATTACGGCGGCCGCCGGCCAGATGGCGCAGCAGCTCAGTCAGGCCGCCGCGCAGGCGCAGATGGCCCAGAGCATGGGCGATATGATGCAGCAGATGGCCTCCGCCATGCAGGTGGACGCGGGCGCCCTCGCGCAGGCCTTCCAGTTCAATATGACGCAGGACGATCTCACGCGCCTTATGCAGGCGCTCGCGCGCGGCAACTCCGCCGCCACCGCCGCCGGAAACCTCCAGCAGCTCGGCTATGCCGACGTCTCGGAGCCGGCGCAGATCTCCGTCTATCTCAAGGACTTCGAGGGCAAGGAGCGCTTTATCTCCTTCCTCGACCGGTATAACGACGAGATGGAGGCCGCAGGAAACGACGATCAGGTCATCCAGTATACGGACATTACGGGCGTTCTCATGAGCAGCGTCACCACGATCATCAACGCGATCACGTACGTGCTCATCGCCTTCGTCGCGATCTCCCTGATCGTCTCGAGCATTATGATCGGCGTCATCACGCTCATCTCCGTGCAGGAGCGCACGAAGGAGATCGGCATCCTGCGCGCCATCGGCGCGTCGAAGAAGAACGTCTCGAGCATGTTCAACGCCGAGACCATGATCATCGGCTTTGTCTCGGGTCTCATCGGCGTGCTCGTCACGTATCTCCTGTGCATCCCGATCAACGCCGTGCTGCACAAGCTCACCGGCATCGCCACCCTCGGCGCGAAGCTGCCGCTGCCGGTCGCGGTCATCCTGATCCTCATCAGCATGATGCTCACGCTCGTCGCCGGCGTCATCCCCTCGCGCAGCGCCGCGAAGAAGGACCCGGTCGAAGCGCTGAGAACCGAATAAAACCTCAAAAGAGAGCCTGCAAAGCAGGCTCTCTTTTGAGGTTATTTCTTCTTTTTCGGCAGCGGGACGATCGTGCCGTCCTCGCGCTCGATGCGGAGGCTCTCGAGCGTCTCGAGCGTGCCGCGGCGCCATTCGGCGAGATATTCCTCGCGCAGCGCCTGGCGCTCGGTCTTTTCTTCCTCCGTCAGTTCCCGCTCGCGCGAAATGCGCGTCAGCTCGCTGATGCGATCCATTTTTTCCTGTACCATATCGTGTTACCTCTTTAATTCTTCAGGCTGTGCAGCGGCGCGGGGATGCGGCCGCCTCTTGCAATAAACGCTTTCGGGCTGCACGGGTTCACGGGCATGACCGGCGCCGTGCCGAGCAGGCCCCCGAAATCCACCGTGTCGCCCACGGTCTTACCCGGCGCGGGGATGAGCCGCGCGGCGGTGGTCTTGTTGTTCACCATGCCGATGGCGGCCTCGTCCGCGATGATGGCGGAGAGCGTCTCGGCGGTCGTGTCGCCGGGGACGGCGATCATGTCGAGCCCGACGGAGCAGACGCAGGTCATGGCCTCGAGCTTTTCGATCGTGAGCTTTCCGGCTTTCGCCGCGGCGATCATGCCGGCGTCCTCGCTCACGGGGATGAACGCACCCGAGAGGCCGCCCACGTGGGATGAGGCCATCACGCCGCCCTTTTTCACCGCGTCGTTTAAGAGCGCGAGCGCCGCCGTCGTGCCCGGCGCGCCGACGCTCTCGAGGCCCATTTCCTCGAGGATGGCGGCCACGCTGTCGCCCACGGCGGGCGTCGGCGCGAGGGAGAGATCCACGATGCCGAACGGCACGCCGAGCCGGCTGGACGCCTCCTGCGCGGCGAGCTGGCCCATACGCGTGATGCGAAAGGCGGTCTTCTTCACCGTTTCGGCCACGACGTCGAAGGGCTGACCGCGCACGGCGCGCAGCGCGCTCTCCACCACTCCGGGGCCCGAAACGCCGACGTGCACCTCGCACTCCGGCTCGCCCACGCCGTGGAACGCGCCCGCCATGAAGGGGTTGTCCTCCACCGCGTTGCAGAACACGACGAGCTTGGCGCAGGCCATGCCGCCGCGGTCGGCGGTCAGCTCCGCGGCGCGCTTGATGGTGAGCCCCATCTCGCGCACGGCGTCCATGTTGATGCCGGCGCGCGTGGAGCCGACGCTCACGCTCGAGCAGACGAGCTCCGTCTCGGCCAGCGCCTCCGGAATCGAGGCGATCAGCACGCGGTCGGCGTCCGTCATGCCCTTTTGCACCAGGGCGGAGAAGCCGCCGAGGAAGTTCACGCCGATCTCCTTCGCCGCGCGGTCGAGGGCCTTGGCGTAGGGGACGTAGCTTTTCGCGCCGGTGCCCGCGCCGACGAGCGCGATCGGCGTCACGGACACACGCTTATTCACGATCGGGATGCCGAATTCGGCCTCCAGATCCTCGCCGGTCTTCACGAGGTTGCCCGCGAGACGGCAGATTTTGTCGTACACCTTCGTGCAGCTGCGGTCGATATCCGTGTCCGCGCAGTCGAGCAGGGAGATGCCCATCGTGATCGTGCGGATATCCAGATGCTGCTGGTCGATCATCTGGATCGTCTGCAGAATTTCGTGTCGTTGAATCACATATTTCACAACCTCGTAGAGTTCGCGTCCGCAGACGCGAACAGAATCAATCGATTTTTCCGCCGACATGTGCGGCGGAAAAATCACAGCTCGCGGAGAGAACGTGCGAGCGAAGCGAGTGCGCTGAACGGAGCGCAGCTCTTTCAAACCGAATCTGGATTCGGTTTGATTAAATGCGGTGCATGGCGTTGAACACGTCCTCGCGCTGGGCGCGAATCTGCATGCCCATCTCCTCGCCCGCGTCGCGCAGGATGCTCGTCAGCTCCGCGAACGGCACGGTGCATTCGGCTGCGTCCACCAGCATGATCATGGTGAAGTATTCCTGCAGCACGGTCTGGCTGATATCCAGCACGTTCACGCCGTGCTGACTCAAAAGATTCGTGACCGAGGCAATGATGCCCACGCGGTCCTTTCCGATGACGGTGACAATGGCGCGCATTTGCTTCCTCCTCACATCGTGTCAAATTCGTCCAGCGACTGCTCGAACGCCGGAACGAAATGCTCCAGAAAATAGTCGACCTCCGGCAGCGCCATGCCCTCGAGCGCGGCGCGCGTCTGCTTTTCGGCGGCGAGAAATTCATCGTTTCCCGCGCGGCGCTCGGCGATGCACTTGACGTAGGCCGAGAGCTTGTCCGCCGCCTTCACGAGCGGGTCCTCCCGCATCGCCTCGCGGTAGGCGCCCTGCATCTGCTCCGGCAGAAGGGCGATCAGCTTTTCCACCGCCAGATGCTCCACCTCGTGGTAGGCGTTCGTGATCTCACGGTTGTGATATTTGATCGGCGTCGGCAGATCGCCGGTGAAGATCTCGCTCGCGTCGTGGTAGAGCGCCTGCACGGCGAGGGCGTTCACGTCGCAGGGGATGCCCAGCACGTCCCGCCGGATCACGCCGAGGGCGTGGGCAAAGACGGCCACCTCATGGCTGTGCTCCTGCACGTTCTCGCCGATGGCGTTTCGCATCAGCCCCCAGCGGGAGATGTACTTCATGCGGCTGACCAGCGCAAAAAAACTGGATGGATTCATGGTAAGGCTCCTTACAATAGACAATCATCATATTTTACCATACGGCGGGAGAAAAGTAAATGCGGGAGCGGAGCGCACTTTTAGACTCCACGCGCTCCAAACTCCCCTCTTTTCATTTTCCCGCGCCCTGTGTTATACTGAATCCAGAATCTGTAACACAAAGGGGTGTGCGTATGAGAAAACGATTGCTTTCCGTCCTGCTGGCGGTGCTGATGCTCTGCTCGCTCGCGCCGGGGGCGCTGGCTGCCGACGTCGGACCGGACACGGCGCTGCATTCCAAGGGAGACATTGCAAGGTACATGGCACGGATTGACTATCAAACGGACGAGGAGGACACCTTCGCCGCTGCGCCGGACTGCAGGGTCCCGCCCTACAGCGCAGGCAAAATCAGCGACAAGACCCGCGCCGACGCGCTGGCGATCCTCAACACGATCCGCTACATTGCCGGGCTTCCCGCGGTGACCAGTGACGCGGGATATGAGGCATACGCGCAGGCGGCGGCGCTGGTGAACGCCGTGAACGACGGCATATCCCATTATCCGGAGAAGCCGGCGCAGATCAGCGACGAGCTGTATCGGCAGGGCTATTACGGCGCTTACAACGCCAACCTCTCCTACGGCAGAAAAAATCTCTATCAGGCCGTGGTGTTCGGATGGATGGGCGACAACTCCTCGCAGGCGAATCTCGACACGGTCGGTCACCGGAGATGGGCGCTGAGTCCGGCCATGGCCAAAACCGGCTTCGGCATTGTGCCGCTGGAGGATCCAGATGGCTATCGATATACGGTCTCGGCGATGTATGTGACGGATTTCGGCCGGACGAATGCTCCGGAGACGGTGGTGGCCTGGCCGGCGCGCTATACGCCCTATCAGTTCTTCAGCCCGTATGCCCCATGGTCGGTCAGCGTCGACGCCCAGCTGAATCCGGACGCCGTTTCCGTCACGCTGCAGCGTGAGAGCGACGGGCGCACCTGGCGCTTCTCCAATGCCGGCTCGGACGGGCATTTTTCCATCAACACCGATGAAATCGGCGGTATGCCGTGCATTATTTTCATGCCGGATGAGGGGATGGAAGCAATGGAGGACGGAAGCTGCGTTCCGGGCGACAGATATACCGTCACGGTGACGGGCGCGCTGCCGCGGACGATCCGCTACACCGTGGAGTTTTTTGATCCGGCCGAAGCGATGGACGACCCTGCCGCCCCCGTAACGCCGACGCCGACGCCGGCGAAGCCGGAGGTGAAAAACCCGTTCACCGACGTGAAGACCGGCGCGTTTTACTATGACCCCGTGCTCTGGGCGGTGAACCATGACCCGCAGATCACGAACGGCACGAGCCCGACCATGTTCTCGCCGGAGGCCACGTGCACGCGCGGACAGGTCGTCACGTTCCTCTGGCGCGCGATGAACTGCCCCGAGCCGAAGAGCACGAAAAACCCCTTCACGGATGTGAAGCCGGGCGACTACTTCTATAAAGCCGTCCTCTGGGCGGCCGAGAACGGCATCACCACCGGCACGAGCAAGACCGCCTTCTCGCCGAACCAGCCGTGCACAAGAGCGCACGTGGTCACGTTCCTGTGGCGCGCGCATCAGATGCCGGCCGCCGGCAAGACCAATCCGTTCAAGGACGTCGCCGCCGGACAGTATTACACCGACGCGGTGCTCTGGGCGGTGTCGAAGAACATTACCAACGGCATCGACGCGACGCACTTCGGGCCGAACAACCCCTGCACGCGCGGACAGATCGTCACGTTCCTTCACCGCGATCTGGGAAAATAATTCTTCCCAAGAAACTCGC
>JAZPZZ010000071.1:0-10818 GCA_045544935.1 Oscillospiraceae bacterium
CTGACCGAGAGGCCGACGTTGACCGCCGGACGCACGCCGGAATGGAAGAGGGCGGTCTCGAGGAAGATCTGGCCGTCGGTGATGGAGATGACGTTCGTTGGGATATAGGCGGAAATATCGCCGGCCTGCGTTTCGATGATCGGCAGGGCCGTCATGCTGCCGCCGCCGAGCTCGTCGGAGAGTCTCGCCGCGCGCTCGAGCAGACGGGAGTGCAGATAGAACACGTCGCCGGGATAGGCCTCGCGTCCGGGCGGACGCTGGAGCAGCAGGGAAATCTCGCGGTAGGCGACCGCCTGCTTGGAGAGGTCGTCATAGATGATGAGGACGTCCTTGCCCTGATACATGAAGTGCTCGCCGATGGCGGCGCCGGCGTACGGCGCGATATAGAGCATCGGCGCGGGCTCCGAAGCATGCGCGCAGACGACGGTGGTATAGTCCATCGCGCCGCGGGAGCGGAGCGTTTCGACCACGCTCGCGACGGTCGATTCCTTCTGCCCGATGGCGACGTAGATGCAGAGAACGTTCTTGCCCTTCTGGTTGAGGATCGTGTCGATGGCGATGGCGGTCTTGCCGGTCTGGCGGTCGCCGATGATGAGCTCGCGCTGGCCGCGGCCGATCGGAATGAGCGCGTCGATCGCCTTGATGCCGGTCTGCAGCGGGACGCTGACGGGCTGGCGGTTGAGGACGTTGGGCGCGGGGCTCTCGATGGCGCGGTGCTCGGTAGCGGCGATGGGGCCTCTGCCGTCGACGGGACGGCCGAGGGAGTCGACCACGCGGCCGATCATCGCATCGCCCACCGGCACCTCGATGATGCGGCCGGTGCGGCGGACGCTCATGCCCTCCTGCACGGACTCGAAGTTGCCGAGCAGGACCACGCCGACGTCCTCGCTGTCGAGGTCCATGACCATGCCCTTGAGGTCGCCGGGGAACTCCAGCATCTCGCCGGCCATGACGTCCGCGAGGCCAGAGACGCGGCAGATGCCGTCCGACACGCTGATGACCTCGCCGGTCTGGAACACGTCGATGTCCGTGGCGGGCTTTTTCAGCTTTTCGCGGATGCCCTCGGCGATGGACTGAGTCTCGCTGTCGCTCTGGAGGGTATTGCGCTCCACATCCTGCGTGAGACGGTCGAGCGAGTGGGAGAGCGTGCCGTCATAGACGGTGTCGCCCACGCGCATGCGCACGCCGCCGATGAGGTCCTTGTCGACCTCATTATGGCAGGAGATGAAGGTCTCGCAGAGAATCTGCGTGAGCTTCTTCATCTCCTCGTCGGAGAGGGGCTCCGCGCTGGAGATGGAAATATCCAGTTTCTTTAATTCGTTCATATTCAAAATATCACTCGGCATTGCTGCCACCAAATTCCTGATCTGTTCGATGAAGCTGTCTGTGAGTCCCTGCCGGGCGGGGGCGAAGCGGTCTTCCTTCAGCGTCTCGCCGGCGGCTTCGGCCACGCGGCGGACCGTCTCGCGGCGGACGCGCGCTTCCATATCGGCGCGAAGCTGCTCCTCGCTCTGCTCAGCGGCGAGCTTGAGTGCATGCACCTCGCCCTGCCGCTCGACGGCGGCGGCGGCGCTGGATTCCTGCGCGCGCGTCTGCGCATCGGAGAGGATGGCGGCGCGGTCGCGCTCGCCCTGCGCGTTGGCCTCGGCGATGTCCTGGTTCAGCCGCTCGGCCTCTTTGCGGGCGTCGTCAGCGTCCTGCAGGTCCTGACCGATCTTCTCCTGCCTGGAGCGGAACATCTTCGCGACCATCTTCCGCGTGATGAGGAAAAGGGCGCCGAAGAGGATCAGAAAGTTGATCAGACTATAGAGAAATTCCTTCCACATAACCCGATCACCTCGCTTCCTTCAGCAGAGCGGCCGCGAGCGTCTCAACGAGCGCGGGCAGCTCCTGCTCGAGCGCTTCAGACACGGCCTGCTCCTCGGCACGGATCTGCTCGCGCGTGTCCTTCATGGACTGCGCGGCGGTCTGCTTTGCCTCGGCGATGGCGGCCTGGCGGGCCTTTTCATCCGCGCTCTTGGCCTCCTGCACGAGGGCATTGGCCTGCTGGGCGGCGTCCTTTTTGGCCTGCAGGAGCGCCTCGTCGTTTTCATCGCGGGCGAGCTTCGCCTGGCGTCCTGCCTCGAGCCCCTCGGCCACGTTCGCTTTACGGGCGTCCATGACCTTGAGGATCGGGTCGAGCAGGAGTTTTTTCAGCACAAACAGCAGCACGAAAAAGCACAGTATCGTCCAGATCAGTTCTGAAACGTTAATGCTCAAAACGTCTGCCTCCTATTCGATGAGATCAGATCTTGCCGATCAGCATGAAGGCGATCAGAAGGCCGTAGATCGTGAGCGCCTCCATCAGCGCCATGGCGATGATCATGGTGGAACGGATGTTGCCGGCGGCCTCGGGCTGGCGGGCAATGGCCTCCATGGCCTTGGACGCGGTGATACCCTGACCGATGCCGGGGCCGATGGTACTCAGCGCGACGGCGAGCGCCGCGGCGAGCGCGATGATAGCGGATGCAGACATGATTGTTTCCTCCTAAATATATCAGTTTGTTTTGCTTTGCAGTTTCTTAGCGGTGAAGGGAAACTTATTCCTCTTCTCCCGTCGCCTCGGCAATGTAGATGCTCAGGAGCATCGTGAACACGACCGCCTGAATGAGGCAGAACAGCAGGCTCAGCACGTGCATGACGATCGGCAGACCGATCGGCAGCAGATGCCCCATCTGCTCGGAGACCATCTCCTCGCCGTAGAGATTGCCGTAAAGTCGAAGCGCGAGCGAGAACGGGCGCACGACCTGCTCAATGAGGTTGAGCGGCAGCATGATGATGATCGGCTTTAAGAACGTGAGCAGATAATGGCCCAGACCCTGCCGCCGGATGCCGATGGTGTGCGTGGTGAAAAACGCGACGATGGCGAGTCCCGCCGTGACGGAGAGGCAGGCCGTCGGCACGGCGAAGACGCTGCCGGCGCCGGGAAGCAGGCCGGAATAGTTCGCGACGACGATGAAGATGAAGTACGTCGCCATGATGGGGAAATACCGTCTGGCGTTCTCCGCGCCCATGATGCCGCCGAAGAAATCGAGCAGCTTTTCCACGGCCATCTCCGCAAGGTTCTGGAGTTTGCCGGGGACCGTCTTCAGATTGCGCGTGGCGAGAAAGCACACGACGGCCAGCACCGCGATGATCGCCCACATGGAGACGACCGTCTTCGTGACCTCCAAGGGTCCGATGCTGAACAGCACATTCGCAGTCTCTTCCAAGCTCATTCACCTCCCTCGGAATCCGCCTTCTGCTTTTGGGCGGCTTCCATGTCCTTTTTCATTTCCTTCGTCAGCAGCCAGGTGAAAAACACGTTGCCGAACGCGAGGCCCGTGGCCGTGGCGATGATGGTGGCATAAAACGGCAGCGGCACGAGATTGCGCGTGAAGAACACGATGGCGAGCGCGATGACGTTCACGAACGAGCGGAGTAGATTCGTCGCCGCGACGGCGGCCAGTCCGTCCCCGTTGTTTTTCTTCACGGCGCGCTTCGTGATGCGCATGTTGCCGTAGCCGAAGAGCATTCCCAGCGCGAGCCCGAGCAGGATGCCGAGCGCATACTGCCCCGCGCTGAACGGTCCGTTCATAAGCCCTCACCTCCCGGAACCGTTTTTCGTCAAGGGGTACATAAAAATACATTATCACTATATCATGTACCGTTACAATTGTCAAAACAATCCGGACGTTTTTTCGACCCGCCGCGCGCAAAAGAGAAAGCGAACGGCCCAGGGCCGTCCGCTTTTCCCGCATGTCAGCCACGCGCTCAGGCCGCGCTGTGCGCAAGCCGGTGACCGTGCCAGTGACCGTCCTTCCGCTTCGCCTCGGCAGAGGGCGCGTCTCCGCCCGTCTCCCGGGAGAGGACGCAGAGCGTCAGCCCGATGAGCGCGGCCGCCATCAGCAGCGCGCAGGCGCCCTGATAGACCGCGGCACGGTGGTTTGCGCTCAGCAGTGCGTCTGCTCCGGCCTCCTCCGCCGCCCGGCAGACGGCCGCGTAGGTCGCGCCGCCGGTCACTCCGGAGCGGGCGGCAAGCGAGCCGATCTCACTCCAGAGGCGGTTTTCCGCATTTTCGGAATCCTCCCAGCGCACGAGGTCATCGGAGAACACACCGTTTTCATTGTCCGTGCGCACGGGCTGCGCGCCGGACTCATAGATCCGGTTCTGCTCGCCGAGCCGCTCGGCGCGGGCCTCGGCGTGTCTGGCGTCGCCCACCAAATCCTCGGCCGCGAGAACCGCGCTCTGGCGCTCCGATTCCGTGCGCCAGAAGCCCGAGGCACTCGCGATCAGCGCCAGAACGGAGAGGACGGCGATGATGGTGCGTAACGTTTTGTTGGATTTCATGTCAATCACCTTTCTTGTTTTTGATTGACCCAAGCATAACGTACACAGGGATGTTTTTCCATGGGGAGGTCAGGCGGAGTCTTGCATTTTTGCACCCGACAGGAAAAGTCTTTGATTTTCGGAGAAAGGCTGCAAAGTGCACAGCCCCGCTCAAAGCATAATTTCGCTGCGCTCCTTGCCCTGCTGAATGAGGCGGTTGAGCCCGCGCGCAGGCCGATAGAGAACGAGTCCCAGCACCGCTGCCGCCAGTGCAAAGAGCAGCAGGAACCCAATGCAGCGCCAATAGGCATTGCCGTAGGCGCCGGCGACGCACTCGCGCATGGCGTCCATGGCATAGCGGAAGGGCATGAAGGGATAGAGCTTCTGAAACACGGCCGGGAGTACCTCCACGGGGTAGGTGCCGCCCGCGCCGGCAACCTGTGTGACCAAAAGGATCACAGCCAGCGCCTGCCCCACGCTCTCGAGCGCATAGACCAGCGCAAAATGGATCATGCTGAAAACCAGCCCGTTGACGCACGCGGCCAGCACGAACCGCCACGGATACAGGCACTGGATGTGCACATAAAACAGATCACCCAGCGAGACGATCAGCCCCTGCATCAGACCGACGAGCGCATATAGCCCGTAGCGGCCCCAGAAGGCCTCTGCGCTGCGCAGATCAGCGCCGTCCTTCACGCGCACGCGCAGCAGCACCGCCGCCAGAAGCGAGCCGACCCACTGGGCCAGCACGGTATAAAACGGGGCCATGGCCGAGCCGTATTCCCGCACCGGATAGAGCGCCTGCGTCTGCATGGCGACGGGCGAGGAAAGATGCGCTCCGAGCACCTCGGCGTCCTCAGAGAGCACGTCCGAGAGCTCTGAGAGCAGCGCGCTGCCGGAGAGCCGGTCCACAACGGCCGAGAGCGCGTGCACCGCAGCCGAGAGCTCCGTGAGCGTCTGCTCCGTGCCGCTCAGACCGCCGGAGAGATCGGAAAGGGCGGCGCTTCCCTGCTGCAGCGCGCCGCTGACCGAGCCGAAGCCGCCCGCAAGTTGCAAGAGCGCCCCGCCGGCCTCGCTCAGCGCGGTGCGCGCCCCGGAGACGGCCGAGCGCACCGCGCCCTCTGCCTCGCCGCGCGCGGCAATTGACAGCGCGGCGAGCTGCTCGCGCGCACCCGAGAGCTCCGCGCGCAGCGCCTCGCCCCGGCCGGAGACATACGCCCAATCCGCATCGGCGCTGCCCTGCATTGCTGCGAGCAGATCATACACGCGGCCATAGCGCGCGGCCTGATCCGAGAGCCCCTGCGCGATCAGGCGCAGGCCCAGCGCCTCATATGCCTGCGCCGCCGTGAAAGCGCTCTCTCGCATGGAGGCGGCGAGCGCGGCGCGGCCCGCCAAATCTTTAGAAACAAACGCCTGATACGAATCGAGATCTGCAAAAGCGGTGCCTGCATCCTGCTCGAGCAGCGCGAGATCCCGATCAAGCCCCTGCAGGAGCGCAACCGATCCCGAATCGAACCCGTCGGCCCCGGCAGATGCGGCATTTACGGCCCCTTCCGCCGCGTCGATCGGCTTCTGCCCCGCGGCGATTGCGGAGGAAACGTCATTCAGGAGCGTGTCGGACACGCGCACAAGCCCTTGCGCCGAGGATGACAAATCCTGCACGGCGCGAACGGCATTCTCGGCCGCGGTAAGACGCTCGGAGAGCGCTTGCAGCCGCTCCGAGAGATTTTCGAGCACCGCAGCGGGCTCGAGCCCGCCGGCCTTCGCCGCGGACACCGCGCTGCTCAGAACCGAGGCCGCCGTCTGCACAAAGGCGGCGTTGACCTGATCGCGCACCGCGGTTTTGGCCTTGCCGGTAATCTTGGAGGCAATAGCGTTTTTCTTCTCATTTTCGTAATAATACAGCTTCGGGTTTTTCGCCTCGCCCGTGAGAAAGCTCACCGCGTCGAGCGTAAAGCGCTCCGGCACGATGATTGCGGCATAGTAGTCGCTGGCATAGAGGCCCTCGAGCGCCTCATCCGGGTCGGAGAGGAAAACCCAGCCCATGGCGGTGTTTCCCTCCAGCGCGGAGATGATCTCATTGCCGAGGTTGACGCGCACGCCCATAAGCTTCACGCCCTCATCGGCATTGACCACCGCGACGCGGATGCGGCCCGTGGCCTCCGCCTCATAGGGGGACCAGTTGGAAAAGATATTGAACCACGCATACAGGCACGGGATAACGCACAGGCCGAGCAGCGTCACGATGGCGACGACCGAGGCCGTGACACGGCGCAGATCGCCGCGCCAGACGCGGACAATTTGTTTCATGGCGTTTTCTCCTCCCTCGCCCCGGCACGCTGCTCAAGTCGGTGCAGCACCGCACCCTGCGGCAGCTCCGGAAGCAGCTCGTCAAACGCCGCCTCGCGGCGCGTGACGTCGTTGAGCGTTTTTAAGATCTCATGGTCGGCGTATTCGATCATGATGAGATAGATGCACAGCAGGAACATGCCCAGCACCCACGCGAGCAGAAAGGCGATGCGGCTGCTATCCGTGACCGCGCGAATGACGGCCAGCGCTGTCGGCAGCGCCAAAAGCCCCCAGAGTCCGCGCCGGATGCGGCGCTTGTTGCCCTCGTGCATGTTCTCCGCCGCCGCGAGCAGCTCGGCATAGAGCGCCTCATAGCGCTCGGGGCGGCGCGCGCGTTTTTTCTTCATCAGAGCACCTCCGTTTCCTCGAGCTTCTCCTCCACAAAGGCGTTGACGCCCATAAACGGGCGGCGCACCACAAGGCCGATGATCAGCCCCAGCACACCGAAGAGCCCGAGCTCGAGCAGATCCACCAGAAGATCCTGCCGATACACGCCGCAGATTGCCTCGCGCATGGCGTTGATCGCATAGGGAAAGGGGAAAAAGCGGTAGATCTTCTCAAAAATCGGCGGCAGAATCTCGATCGGATACGATCCGCTCGAGCCGGCGATCTGCAGCACCATGACCACCACCACGATGGCCTTGCCGATATCGCCGAAGGAGAGCGTGAGCGAATAAATGAGCAGCACAAACACCATGCTTGTGACCGCAGCCGAGAGCCAGAGCAGCCACGGCTGCGCGGCCTGCACGCCCAGCAGGTGCAGATCGCCCAGAACGATGACCGCCGCCTGAATCTGCCCGAGGAGGAAAAACAGCAGAAACCGCCCGAAAAAGCGCTCGGACTCCCGCGTACCGGGAAACCGGTTCTCATCGGTCTGCACCTTGAGGATGGAAACCAGAATGACGCCGCCGACCCAGATGGCGAGCACGGAATAAAACGGGGTCATGGCCGTGCCGTAGCTGTTGACGGCATAGATCTCCTCCGTCGAGACGTCCACGAGCGCAGAAAACAGATCGCCGTAGCGATCCGCCTCCCCGCCGAAGAGGCCGACGAGCGCGCGCACACGCGACGGCGCATCGAGCTCCTCCAGCCCGGCCGAAAAATTTCCGAGCGCCTTCGCCGCGCCGCGGAGCAGCTGCTCCAGATCGCCGAGGGAGCGCTCGACGCCCGAGAGCGTCTGCGCGGCGCTGTCGGCAACCGGACCAAGATCCCCGCCGAGATCGCCGAGCGCGGAGAGCATCGGCTCTGTCTGCGCGAGAACGGCATCCAGCTCGGCAAAAAAGGCGTCAAAATCCCGGCGCAGCTCGCCGCTGACAAGATCGCGCATCTGCCCGGCCTGCACACTCCACGAGGCGGCGAGCGTGGACAAGCCGCTCAGATCCGCATCCGGCGCGCGCAGCGCCTGCAGTGCCTCGCGGATGGACTCTGCGCGCGACACAAGGCCGTCGAGCCGGGAGAGCGCCAGCTCCGCGCCGGGCAGCGCGCTCTCGGCCGGAAACAGGGCGCGCAGCGCGCGCAGATGCGCCTCCACGGATGAAGCTGCCTCAAAAGCGCGGTCAAGCCGCGCGTTCAGCTCGGCGCGCGGCAGAGCCGCCCCCTGCTCCAGCGCAGCGAGCACATCGGAGAGAGCCGCGAGCTTTTCCGCCGATGCATCCAGCCCTGCCTCGGCCGTGTCCGCCGCCGAAGCGGCGCCAGCTCTCGCGCGCGCAATCCGCGAGGCCGCGACATCGAGCGCATCGCCATTTACCTCCGGCAGACTCAGCTGCCCGCCGGCATCGAGCAGCGAGCACAGCTGCGCCGTGCCGTCTCGCGCAGCGCTGATCGCATCGGCATACTGCCCCAACTCTGACTGCAGGCGGCTGAGCTCCTGCGCGGCGAGCGCGGCGGCGTCGGCCTCGGTGAGCGCCTGATCGACCTGCCCGCCCTTGCGAAACACCGTGCTCAGCAGTGTGCGAAGATAGGTCTGATTGATCGTCTCCTGCAGGGTAGAGGCCGCCGTCTGCGTGATCTTGGAGGCGACAGCGTTTTTCTTGCCGTTTTCGTAATATGTGAGCGCGGGCTCGTCGGCGGAGAGCGCCGATGAAAGATCATACATGCGCGCGGTAAAATCCTCAGAAAAAATGATGGCCGCGTAATAGTCGCCGCGCTTTGCGCCATCGATGGCTTCCTCCGGCGAGGCGGGAAACTCCCAGCGGATGCTCCGGCTCTCGCGCAGCGTGTCCATCACCTCCTCGGCCTTGTTGACCGCCGCGCCCTCCGGGGAGCGATACCCCGCGTCGCGCGACGCCACGGCGATGGCGATGTTTCCCGTGCCGCCGTAGGGATCCCAGTTGGCGTAGATATTGAACCAGGCATAGAGTGCCGGAAGGATACACACAGCGAGCACTATGACAAAGGCAAAAAACTGCCGCACCACCGCGCGCAGATCCGCGCGGAAAATGTTCCAAATCATGGGCTTCATCCCTTCCTTTCTTCGGAAAATGCTCGAAGGATCGTCGCGAGACGATCCTTCGAGCGAGTAGAGGATGGAGAGAAAGCGTCTTTGGGGGGGAGCCGGACGTTTTCTATTGCAGATCGTACCACGCCGGATGGCCTCGGCACAAGGTACAATCTCAGTCACTCGTCCTCTTTTTGCGCATCTTCGGACATTTTCGCATGCGCGCATAGCGCCTGATGCACAAAGGGCTCGGTCAGCGCGCTGAGCCGGTCAACCTCGCTGTCCACGTCCGCGTCCATCTGGTTCCAGAGGAAGCGCAGGAAGAAGCCGAGAAACGCATAGCAGCAATAGTCTGCCAGCGCATGCAGCTCCTCCTCGCTGACACACCGGCTCTCCGGCCGGGCGGAGAGATTGGCATAGAACACATCATATGTTCCGCCGAAGACCTGCCACTCGAGCCGGTCGCGCGAGATGGAGTTAAAAAGATGATAGACGAGCTTCTTTTCCTTCTTCAGTCGGTGCAGCAGCTGCTTGACAGACGCCTGCCACTGCTGCTCGGAGCTTTTGACATAGGGCTCGAGCATGCGCACCAGCCAGTGGTCGAGCAGGTCGTAAATATCCGAAAAATGATAATAAAACGTGTTGGGGCTGATTTCACAGTGCCGCGCGAGCGCGGTGACCGTGATCTTATCAAACGGCATCTCCCGGAGCATCTGCTCAAAATGCTCCATGATCGCATTTTCCGTGAACTGCTGCATAAGCAGACTCCTTTCCGAAACAGTTTTTGATTTTGTAAAAATATCACACACGCGGCAAAGAAAAAACGGACACATCGCGCAGCCTGTCACGTTTTTGGGCAGGCGCAGCAGATTCCCAAAGGTTCAGAATTTTTTCAGGGATAGTCCGCCGCTCCCTCTTTGCAATTGGCGCAAGTTGGTATATAATACGTATAATGACGATCATCCATGCCGCAGCATGGTTTTGGAGGAACGCATGAAAGTCATTTACACCAAGGCCTATGCAAAATTGAATTTATCGCTGGACGTGCTCTCCAAGCGGCCGGACGGGTATCATGACCTCTGCATGGTGATGCAGAGCGTGGAGCACCACGACGACGTGAGCATCCTTTTAAATACGGAGGGCCAGTTTTACGCTCAGTCGGACCGGCGCTATCTGCCAAACGACGAGCGCAACATCGCGCTCAAGGCCGCGAGGCTCTTTCTCGAGGAGACGGGGCACGCGGACATGGGCGCGAGCGTAAGACTGCGCAAGCGCATCCCCGTCTGCGCGGGGCTCGGCGGCGGCTCCTCGGACGCGGCGGCCGTGCTGCGCGCGCTCAACGAGCACTTTGACCGTCCCCTCTCCTGCTCCGAGCTCGAGACGCTCGGCATGAAGCTCGGCATGGACGTGCCCTACTGCATTGCCGGCGGCACGGTGCTCGCCGAGGGACGGGGCGAAATTCTGACCAACCTTACGCCGATGCCGGAGACAGACGTCGTGATCTGCAAGCCGGACTTCCCGATCTCGACGCCGGAGCTCTTCAGCCGGATCGACAGCCGCACGAGCCGCCGCCGTCCGGACACGGCGGGCATCCTCGTCCCGCTCGAGCGCGGCGACGTGGAGGGGCTCAGCCAGCGGATGGTCAACGTCTTTGAGGGCGTGCTCGGCCGGCGGGCCAACGACAT